>CAXTWN010000021.1:0-29929 GCA_964248055.1 uncultured Acidobacteriaceae bacterium
AGTGTGGGGTGCCGATCCGGCCGTTCGGGGTGATGATCTCCATGCGGCAGCTCCTGTGCTGATCTGCCTCTTTCAGATGCGATCTATAGCCGAAGACGGGAGAGCGTTTCCCGGGAGGTAGTTGGCTGCGTTTTGATCTCCTCGTCAGGCTCTCTTACCAAGAAAGCGGGGCGTTCAACAAAGAGCTCGGTCCGAGGCGCCGGCACGGCTGGGAGGCTTCTTCTTCTTCGCGCGCTGCTTTCCGAGCACGGTTTGCATCAGGCGATCCACGCGGGCGATGCCGTGCAGCCGGCCCTCGTTGTCGATCAGCACCAGCGGCTGAAAGCGCTCGGCCTGGGGCCGGGTGAGCGCTCGCTCCAGAGTTTCGACGAGCCGGCTGGTCACCTGGCAGACCATCGGTGCCGACCAGATGCGCACGCCGACGGAACGGTCCCGTTCGAGGGTCTCCACGGGCCGTCCCCACTGGTTGGTCACCACCACCAGGTCGCAGGCCCGATGCTGCAGCAGCTTGTGCGCCTCGGCCCGGGAGCCGGCCGATGGGCAATCCTCGGAGAGCAGCAGGAGCTCGGCATCCTGAGCCCGTCGCACGGCCTTGGTCTCGAGCTCCTCGCGCGCCGCCGCGGTGAGTCCGGCTATCTCCGGCAGGGGCCGACCGAGAAAGAAGCCCTGCGCGAGAGGAACGTTCAGCCGCAGCAGCTCCGCAAGCTCGGCCGGGGTCTCCACGCCCTCGGCGATGATCCAGGCATCCATCCGGCTGGCCGCCGCGCCCATCATCTCGATCATGGCCGACTTGGCGCGATCCACATCACAATGCGCGACGAAGTTCCTGTCCAGCTTGATGAACGCCGGGCGCAGCTCCAGGATGTGATTCAAGCTGGCGTAGCCGGCCCCGGCGTCGTCGATGGCGATCATGCCGCCCTTGGCGCGTATGTCCGCGACCCGACCCCGAATGACCTCATAGTCCACAATGGACTGCTCCTCGGTGATCTCAACAACCATGCGATGGAGGTGCTCCTGTAACTGCAGGAGCTCGTCCCATGCAGCCGAGGCGAGGAAGGCCGGGCTCACGTTGAAGCTCAGAAAGGTGTTTCCGGGCAGCAGCGAGCGCAGCGCCAGCGCCTCGCGAGCGATGATGGCCTCCAGCTCCACCTGCACGCCCATCCGGGCGGCGGCCCGCAGGCAGACATCCGGCGGCAACGCCGCGCGGACCGGCAGTCGAACCAGGGCTTCGTAGCCGGCGACCGCGGCGCGGCCCAGATCCGCGATCGGCTGCAGGCAGAACTTCGGGCGCGCGGCTCCGGACAGCACCTCCCGCAGGTCGTGCTCGAGCTCCTCGCGGCAGCCGACCGTCCCGAGCGCGGTGGGGCCGAAGGGGAGCGTGGGCGTGGTTGGCTGCTCCCTCCGCTCCTCGGTCCGCTCGGCAGCCCGCCGCACTTGAAGAACCGACCGCATCAGGCCGCCGCGTTCACGTCACGGATGCTGGCCCGGATCTGCGGCAGCAGGGCGGCAGGGATCTCGACGAAATTGTGGTCGCGCTGGGCGTGCGCCGCGATCTGCGCAAACAGCGACTCCTCATTGCTTGCCTGGAAGGTCGCAGAACATCCCGGAACCACATCGCCGCAGCAGAACTGCTTCATCACATCTCTCCTTCACTGACCCGAAAGTCCTGTCTTCGTTCGTCTTCTCCACCATCGCCGTGACGCTTTCGCGCCACAATGACCCATCCGTGGGACTTGCAGCGAGGTCAAGATTTGCGCTCGGCCAGCCTGATGCCGTGCAAACGTCGGGGCCGCGTTCCATGGCGTTCCCGGTCGCATCCAAGCGCTCAGAGGAGAGCGGCGATGAAGGCAGCGGTGTTGCACGAGTACGGTGGCCCGAACAAGCTGAAGTATGAGGACTTTGCGGACCCTTCGCCCGGTCCCGGCGAGGTGCGCGTTCGGGTGCTGGCCGCGAGCGTCAACCCGGTGGACTGGAAGATGCGCTCCGGCGAGGCGAAGGAGCGCTTTCCGGTGCAGTTTCCAGGCATCCTCGGCCGCGATGTGGCCGGGGTGGTGGAGTCGCTGGGCGACGGCGTCACCGGGTTCAAGGAAGGCGACAGGGTCCTCGCGCTGGCGCGCGCCACCTACGCCGAGCTCTGCGTGGTGAAGGCGACGGACCTGGCGCTGATACCCGAAGGCCTGGAGATGACCGCTGCGGGCGCGGTGCCGCTGGTGGCGCTGACCGGCGATCAGCTAATCCGCGAGGCGACCGAGGTGCAGGCCGGGCAGACCATTCTGCTCTCGGGCGCGACGGGCAGCGTGGGCCGGTGTGCCTTGTTCTGCGCCCTGGAGCTTGGGGCCAAGGTGATCGCCGGGGTGCGCAAGAAGCAGATCGACGAGGCGCTCGCGCTGGGCGCGGTGGCCGCGGTCAATGTAGAGGATGAAGACGAGCTTGCCCGCATCGGCTTGGTCGACGGCGTGGCCGACACGGTGGGCGGCAAACTCGGACCCAAACTGCTCGCCAAGGTGAAGCCGGGAGGCCCGTATGGCACCTTGCTAGGGCCGCCACAGGACGCCGCCCTGCATCCGCTGGTGCGCATCAAGCCCGTGATGGCGCAGCCGAACGCCGCGACGACGGCACACTACAGCGAGGCGTTGCGGGACGGCAAACTCAGGCTGCCGATCGACCGGGTTTTGCCGCTTGCGGATGCCGGCGACGCTCAGGCGCTGGCGGAAAAAGGCGGGGTGGGGAAGATTGTGTTGGTGCCGTAAGGAACGCCGTGCCGCCACACGCGAGAAGTAGATCCCTCCGCTGCGCTTCGGGACGACAATGCTTAGGCGAGTGCGGATTGCCTCCAGAGATCAACGGATTAGCTCAGCGGGGCTTGCGGATTAACTCAGCGTCTCCTGCAGCTTGCCCAGCGTGCGCGCGAGGTCCTTGTCGTGGCGGCGTTGTTCGTCGATCTTGGCGATGGAGTGCATCACGGTGGTGTGGTGTTTGCCGCCGAACTGACGGCCGATCTCGGGCAGCGAGGCCTCGGTCATCTGCTTGGCAAGGTACATCGCGATCTGGCGGGGCACCACGATCTGGCGCGAGTTGTTCTTCTGCTTCAGCTCCGCGGTGCGCATGCCGAACTGCTCGGCCACCGCGCGCTGGATCGCCTCGATCGTGATCTTGCGCACCTGCGTGTCGATGAACTGCTTCAGGCATTGCTGCGCGGTGGGCAGGGTGATCTCGACGCCATGGAGACCGCACCAGGCCATCAGGCGCACGAGGGCGCCTTCCAGCTCGCGGATGTTGGTGCGCACGTTGCCGGCGATGAACAACGCTACGTCCATCGGCAGCTGCGTGTTGTCGAGCTCGGCTTTGCGTTGCAGGATCGCCACCTTGGTCTCAAGATCGGGAGGCTGGATGTCGACCACCAGGCCCCACTCGAAACGGGAACGCAGCCGGTCTTCAAAGCCGTTCAACTCCTTGGGCGGCCGGTCGCTGGCGACTACGATCTGCTTTTGTCCTTCGTGGAGCGCGTTGAAGGTGTGGAAGAACTCCTCCTGGGTGCGCTCCTTGCTGGTCAGGAACTGGATGTCATCGATGAGCAGCACGTCGACGGAGCGGAAGCGATCGCGAAAGCCCGTCATGCGGTCATGCCGCACAGAGTTGATCATCTCGTTGGTGAACTGCTCGCCGGTGACGTAGGAGATGGCCGCGTGCGGCATGCGCTGCTTCACCCCATGGCCGATAGCGTGCATCAGGTGCGTCTTGCCCAGACCCACGCCGCCGTACAGAAACAGCGGGTTATAGGTGCGGGAGGGGCGCTCGGAGACGGCCTGTGCGGCGGCATGCGCGAACTGGTTGTTGGAGCCGACCACGAAGGAGTCGAAGAGGTAGCGCGGGTTCAGCTGGGCTGCGGAGTTCCAATCGAAACGACTCTGCTCCGGCGCGGGTCCGGACGGCGGCGGCGGCGCGCTCTGGCGGCCGGCGCGCGGGGCGTTGGCGGAGTGAGTGGGTTGCGGGGCAAAGCCGCCATCCTCGCGCACACGCGCCGCTGTGGGCTCGGCCGGCGGCGCCTGGAAGACCACCTCATCGATCTCCAGATCGAGCATGTCGATGGCTTCGTGGATGTGATCGCCGTAGCGGTCCCCGATCATCTCGAACTCCGGCGAGGGCACCCGTACGTACAGGGTGCGGCCCTCCATGTGCGAGAAGCGGGTGGGCTTGAACCAAGTCTCGAAGCTCTGCCGTTTGACCTTCTTTTCCAGCGCACCCAAGATGCGCACCCACTGATTCAGAACGGCGGCTGAGACGGGAACAAATGACATCGCGTGCGGATTCCTTCTGCTGTAACCTTCGTTGCAACCTGGCGGTCCGGGAAAAACAAGAAAAATGGGCACACGGTACCGTCGGCAGCGCAGTGAGATCTGCGGTGCAGTGGGGTCGCCGGCTTGACCGATGAGCTCCGCGCAGCCGTAGCCGCAGGAGAGAGTGGAGCAATGGGTGTGCGGTGAAGATCTCCTTGCGTCCCCACCGCATTCCCCGGAACGGAGTCGATAGTAGCACGTTGATTCGGACGGATTCGCGTGACTTCTTCCGAAAATTTTTGCGCCCGAAGGGCTTGCACCAGAGGTGGTGAAGAACGCGTCGCCGGGCCTCGGGAGCTTTCTGCGCCGTGCTCTACGACGGGTCAGATGCGCGGAATCATTGCCCCGCCCCAGCGACTCGGCTATACTTAAAACTTGCTGCCGGTGGGCTTTCGCCTGCCCTGCGTCCCGGCTTCGCAGCGTCTGGCCGCGCACGTATTCGCAGCACACCTTCTTTTAGGAAAAGATCATGCCCAAGCGCACGTTTCAACCCAACCGCCGTCGTCGCAGCAAGGTTCACGGCTTTCTAAGCCGCATGAAGACCAAGGCGGGCGCGGCTGTCCTTAGCCGCCGTCGCGCCAAGGGCCGTCACAAGATCGCAGTCTCCGCAGGCTTCCGCGACTAGCCCGGTCCAAAATCAAGCTCCATAGAAGGGAGAGCGCTGATGCAGCAGCCAGTGTCACTGGAGGCCGCCTGCCAGGCTCTCCCTCAGCTTTGGTCTCCCCGCATCGTGGGCCGCGTCAACGATCAGTACCTTAAGGCTGTACGCGTGCAGGGTGAGTTTCCCTGGCATACGCATGCCGCAGAGGACGAGCTCTTCTTCGTGCTCCGCGGAGAGCTGCGCATCGGCCGCAGCGAGGCCGATGGCGGCGATGTCCTGGTCGGCCCGGGCGAGTTCTTCGTGGTGCCCCGCGGGGTGCGCCACTGTACCTCTGCCATGGACGAGACCTGGCTCGCGCTGGTCGAGACCGTCACCACCGAGCACACCGGCGGCGAACAGACTGCATGGACGCGGTCGATCCGGGAGCAGCTACCGGAGCCTCTGCAGGATGAAGCTCCGGAGCAGCCGCAGGATCAACTTGCCTGAGCCGCTCTCTTCCTGAGCCTGCCGCCATGAACCCCTCCACCCAACATCGCCTGCGCAAACACCCGGACTACCAGCGCGTCTACAAGCAGGCGCGCAAGCAGTGGGCCAAGCAGATCGGCTACTTTGCCGCGCCACGCCTGCCGGGGTCGCAGGCCGCTCTGCGCAGTGAGACCCCGGGGCCGCGCATTGGGTTGACCGTTCCCAAGGCGCTGGGCAAGGCTGTGGACCGCAACCGCATCAAACGCCGTTTGCGCGCGCTGGTGCGCTCCGCGCTGCCGCTGCTTGGGGATCTGCCGGTGGATCTCGTTCTGCACCCCAAGCGCAGCGTGCTGGAGGCTGAGCCGGCGGTGCTGCAGCGCGAGATCGCGCTGATCTTCAAGTCCGTGCACAAGTCCGTCAGCGCGAAATCGGCAAACCCCGCGACGGACACAAGATCGCCCCGGGGAGAGGGCACGGTTGCCGGCTGACGAGCTTCCCGCAAACCGGAGTCGGCGCGAGCGTGTGGCTGGCGTTCTGCTCCAGGGGTACAAGCGGGTGCTCTCGCCTGTGCTCCACGCCGGCGCCCTGGGCCAATGCAAATACCTGCCCACCTGCAGTGACTACGCCTATGCGGCCGTCGCACGGCACGGATGGGCGCGCGGCAGCTGGCTGGCCCTCCGAAGGCTGGCGCGGTGCCATCCTTTAGCCAAGGGCGGCTTGGACCCGGTGCCCTGAATCAGCGGCTGCACAGCAATTTGGGAGTTCCCCGACGCGGAACGTCGTCAGGAGGCGAAGTCGACGGGAGCGCGCGGCCTGTGGCAGCGTTTACCATGGAAGCAGCGTGTCTGCGCGGCTTCGGCTCAACCTTTGCGCGGGCGTTTAGATAGGAAACCCTTTTGCCAGAGTATCGAAATCCCAATGCGGGCGGTGGCGCTGCCGGCGGTGGCAGCCAGGATAACCGCTCGTTTCTGCTGATGATGTTGGTGATGCTGGGTGTGTTGTTCGGCCTGCAGTACTGGCGCGCCCGGCACAATCCGCAGACGGAGTCACCCAATGCGCCTGCCGGGGTGTCCGCACCCGCGGCGCCCGTTCCCGGCGTGAACAACACCGCCGTCCCCGCGACCGCCGCCCACGACTCGGGCGCGGTACCCGGCGCCACGGTACAGGCGGCTGCACAAAGCACCACGGTCGTCGAAAACGAGCTGTATCGCATCACCTTCAGCAATCAGGGCGGCGAGGTCGCCTCCTGGGTGCTGAAGCGCTACAAGGACAGCGAGGGTCAGCCGCTCGATCTGGTGCATGAGGGCGCGTCGAAGCTTTACGGGTATCCGCTGTCGCTGTACACCTACGATCCGGCGCTGACGCGCGCGTTGAATGAGGCCCTGTATGTGCCCTCCGCGACCGGCACTCTGCAGGCCCCGGCCAACCTCAGCTTCACCTACCAGGCCGGCCCGTTGAAGGTGACCAAGACCTTCAGCTTCGGGGCGGACTACGTCGTCCACGCGGATACGCAGGTGCTGCGCAATGGCGCGCCCGTCGCCGCGGCCCTGGCCTGGCCCGCGGGCTTCGGCGACATGGAGAACGCGGCGGCGTACCTGAACGCCACCGTGGACGCCATGTCCGACGGCAAGGAGCATCACGAGAACTCCAAGAAGGTGATCGGCGGCGCCACGGAGAACGGGCCGTTTGACTGGGCCGGTGTGGCGGACCAGTACTTCGGCACGGCCTTTCTCCCCGACCGCCCCAACGACGCGACGCTCATCACGCTCAATCACCAGATCGATGTGAACAAGGTGCAACGGCGCGCCGCGCAGGGAGCACCGGCGAAGGGCACGGCGCTGGTGCCAGTCCTCGGCGCCGCCCTGGGCGACGGCACCGGCCATGTGCAGGCGCGCCTCTTCGCCGGGCCCAAGGACATGCGCGTCCTGAAGGAGGTCTCCTCCGTCACCGGGCACACCCTGGAACCCATGCTGGACTTCGGCTTCTGGGGCCCGATCGGCAAGCTGCTCTTCCTTGGGCTGCAGTTCGTGCATGCCCACATCACCACCCGCAGTTGGGGCTGGGCGATCGTTCTGTTTACGGTCGTGATCAACCTGATCCTGCTGCCGCTGCGCGTCACCTCCATGCGCTCGGCGCTGAAAATGCAGCGCATTCAGCCGCAGATCGACGCCATCAAGGCGAAGTACAAGAACCCCAAGCCGACCGATCCCAAGACCGCCCAGATGAACCAGGAGATCATGGCGTACCAGAAGGAAAACGGGGTGAACATGTTCGGCGGCTGCATCCCGACGCTCATCCAGTTCCCCCTGCTGTTTGCGTTCTTCACCATGATGACCAAGGTGGTGGAGCTGCGCCAGTCGCACTTCCTTTGGCTGCCGGACCTGTCGGCGCCCGATCCGTACCACATCCTGCCGATCGTGATGGTGGTCACCTCGTTCGCCGTGCAGTTCTTTACGCCCACCGCGCCGGGTGTGGACCCGCAGCAGCAGCGCATGATGGCCTTCATGATGCCGGCCGTCTCCGGGTACTGGACCTGGAACTACGCCTCCGGCCTGGCGCTCTACTGGAACGTGGGCAACCTGATCATGATCATCCAGCAGGCTGTGATGAACCGGACCTCGCTGGGCCGCGAGATGCGCGCGCTGCAACAGAAGCGCGCCAAGACCAAGGGCATCGCGGGCGGCTCCTCTGGAGGCCGCACCATCGAGGCCCGGCGTTGACGCGCGACGCCACAGAAGGAACAGATCCCTGCTGAGCGCGTCGCATGCCCATCGGGTTGCAGGCGCAATCCCACCCTCGCTTTACTCAGGGCCAACGGAACTTTCGTATGATGAAGGTGGAGCCGCAATAGGCGTGCCCTTCTGGAACGGAGATCGAGCGGACGATGGAAGATCTTGCGCAGGCTGCCGAGACAGTCGCCTCCCTGATGCGTCTGTTGACGACCGTCGGTGGCCTTCGCCTGCGGTTTCGCATCACGGCCGGCGCCGGGGCGGCCGATCCCGACGGCTTCGAACGGCGGGACATCTATGTCGAGTGCAAGGGACCCGACGCCGAGCTGCTGCTGGACCGTGAGGGCGAGCTGTTGCGTGCGCTCGAGCACGTGGCCGCCAAGATGCTGCGCCTGGAGCCCGAAGAACACGATCGGGTCAGCTTCGACGTCAACGGCTTCAAAGCCAGGCGCGCCCTGGCCCTGCGCGAAAGCGCCGAGCAGGCCATCGACAAGGTCGAGGACACCGGACGCCCCTACAGTTTTCCGCCGATGAACTCGCGCGAGCGCCGCATGCTGCACCTGTTCCTTCGCGAGTCGGGCCTGCAGACGGCAAGCTCCGGCGAGGGACCGCGCCGCTACGTGGTGCTGTACCCCGAAGGCTTCCGTATCCCCGCGGAGGCCACCTCGGACCGACGGCCTTCCAGTCGCCCGTCCAGCCGCGGCGGCGGTCGCGGACGGAGCCAAGGCCGCTACTAGCTCTGGTTTTGCTGCCCCGGGCTCCATCTCCCACCAACGTGTCAGCGTGTGCCCCTGTCCCTTCGGCTGAAGCGGCCGATAAGGGGAGTAGCTATGCCCTTCGCTCAGCAAAGTGTCTGCGTGCTCACCCCGAAACTCACAGTTCCTCTCCATGCTGTGCGTTGCGTGCATAAGGCTCCTTTTTCTCGTCGCTCCTCCGCGCCTGTTGAAACCGGGGCGACGCAAACACCGCGCGCAAGGTCATTTCGCAACGTTTCTCACATTCCATCCTCCGTCTTGCAACAGGGGACGGGCCGGCTGCCGTGCAAATGCCGAAGATCCGCGGGCAGAACCTCGAGCCTCGGGCCTGTGTTCCGCACTGTCCCGCCTCACCCGTTCGGTTTTGGAATTCCCGTACCGGGCTATCTCGTCCCAGCAAAGTGGGATACACCAGTTATCCACTCGTCCACGCACAACGACGGGTACTACGGGGAGATCTCTTTCTTTCACTCCTATCTCCTAAGAGCAGTTCTCGCCGCCTAGCCTTACGAGGATCACGCTCCGCATAGCCACACAACCGGCACGGAAATTCACATGCGCTGTGCGGGGCGCACGGGGCGGGTTCTCGCCGTAGAATCAAGGGCATTCCGCCCGGAGACGAACCAAACGTGTCAACCGTCACGCTCACGCCCGAAACCCAAGCCCCCGTCGGCAACCTGGAGATCACCGTTTCCCGAGCCGAGCTGCTCCGCGAACTCACCGCGGCGCAGTCGGTCGTCGAGCGCAAGACCACGATCCCGATCCTGTCGAACTTCCTCTTCGAGGCGACCGCCGGCGAGGACGGGGGAGGCCGGTTGACCATCACGGCCACGGACCTCGATCAGTCGCTGCGCACCAGCTGCGCGGCGCGGGTGAAGAAGTCCGGCGCCTGCACCATCCCCGCCCGCAAGCTGTACGACTACATCCGCCTGCTGCCCGAAGGCGACATCTCCATCAAGCTGATGGACAACCACTGGGTACAGATCCGCGCCGGACGCTCGAACACCAAGATGGTCGGCATGGCTCGCGCGAACTTCCCGCAGGTGCCCGAGTTCCCACAGGGGCTGGGCTTCAAGATCGCCGCCGGCTCGCTGCGCAACATGATCGCCAAGGTCATCTTCGCCATCTCCAACGAGGAGTCGCGCTACACGCTCAACGGCGCGCTGCTGGTGCTCAAGGCGGAGTCGATGGCCATGGTGGCCACGGACGGCCATCGGCTGGCGCACATTGAAAAACTGGGTGAGAACCTCGAAGGCCTCTCCGGCGAGAAGAAGACCCTGATTCCGCGCAAAGCGCTGGCCGAGCTGAACGGCCTGCTCGGGAACACCGAGGCGGAGCAGATCGAGTTCGCCGACGACGACCAGACGCTGTTCTTCCGGATCGGCGGACGCGTGCTCACCAGCCGCAAGCTGACCGGCCAGTTCCCGAACTACGAGGCCGTGCTGCCGCGGGACAACAACAAGTTCGTCATCGTGCGCAGCGAGGACCTGATGGGTTCCATTCAGCGCGTCGCGCAGTTCGCCGATGAGCGTTCGGGGGCGATCCGGATTCGCCTGGAACAGAACGAGTTGAAGCTCAGCGCGCAGTCCACCGATGCGGGCGAGTCCGAGGACGTGATCGAGACACCCTACAACTACGATCCGCTGGTGGTCGGCTTCAACTCCAGTTACCTGGTCGACTTTCTGAAAGCGATCGGTGGAACCGGCGAGGTGCGGCTGGAGTTCAAGGACGCGCAATCCGCCGGCCAGATGCGCCCCGAGGACGCCAACGAGGACGTACGCTACCGCTACATCCTGATGCCCATGCGCATCTGACCGCCCAACCGCATGAGGACCAAGGCCCGCTTCTCACTGGAGCGGGCCTTCTTCGTTCTTCAGCTGGCGGCGATCTGCAGGGCACCGATGCGCCGCGTGAGTTCCGCCTGGGCCGCACTGCGTTGCTGCTGCAGGCTGACGAGGTCGCGCTGCAGCCCGGCCAGCGTGTCCTCCTGGGCATTGAGTTCTCCCGTGTAGCGACGGGCCAGGGAACGCTCTTCGGCGGAGCCTTTGAGGGCCGCCAGATTGTCGCGTACGCGCTTCTGGTCGTCGGTGATCTGCCGGATCTTGGTTTGTGTGTCGTTGATCCGCGTGTCGAGATCGGCCACGGCGCGCTTGGCGGCAAAGACGGGCTGGAGCTGCGCGACCAGCGCCGGATCCGCGTTGTTCTCGCGGAGGTACACGGTGATCTGTTCCTCGGACGAGTTGACCAGCTGGAAGTAGGCGTCCAGGACATGGCCCTGCTTGATCTCCAGGTGAGCACTTCCATGCGGGGCGACAGGCACGCGGAAGCGGTACGCGGTGGGCGTGGTCTCGTCGGGCTTGGTGTCGGACTCCAGGGTCCAGCCCGTCTGGCGAGGCTCTTCCATCACCACCACGCGCGCCTCGGGAGCGGCGTTGGAGACGGTGTAGTTCACCTCCGAGACCTCGCTATTGTTGACACGCAGCACGCCCTGCGAGATCGAAAGGCTGGTGACGTGGTGGGCGTCATGGCGGTCGTTGGGGGTCACGCGCACGGCCTGGTCGGCGGCGTAGGAGAGCAACCGGCGCTCGCCAGGATGCACCGGGTCCAGCAGGCCTTCGCCGGCGAAGGCACCGTCTTCCACCACGGAAAATGAGCCGCGATCGAGCGTCAGTTGCGAGCTGTTGGTGAGCCACAGCGCCCGCAGCGGCGAGGGCTCGGTCGGCGACCAGAGCGTGACCTGTTCGGAGGGCAGTTGCGTCTGCAGAATGGGCACCAGGGCCGAGCCGTTGCGCGGAATGGTGACCGGATCGGTGAGGTTGTAGGCGAAGAAGTCGTCGAAGGACTTGGCCGTGGCATTGGGGACCACGGTCTGTTGTGCGAGGGCCTCGTACGCGAGCATCGGGGCGGATGGAGGCGGTGGAGGCGCGGTGTCCCTCGCCATGTTCGCGACGCGATCTGCAACGAACCCCGATCCGCTTGCGCTTCCCGTGCCCGACGGACTTCCCCGGAGCGCCATCGGGTTCCCGCCTGCGCTCGACGGACTAGCGGAAGCGCTGTTTGGCGGAGCCGGTAAGCCGTCGATCGCCGAATCGTGCGTCTGCGGCGTCATCTGCGCGTTTTCCGCGATGGGCACCTCGGGGCGACGGTCGTAGATGGGCTGCGCGAGCGGCTGCAGAAAGCTCTGCGGATTGCCGGCAATCAGCGAAAGCTGAACGTCATTCCAGTCCTCGCCGGTGGTGTTGTCGACCACGGAGAAGCCCTGTACCGTAGCGGTCTGTGTAGACGGTGCCGTCGCTCCGGCATGGGTGGTCAGCAGCAGCCGGTAGGTCGACTTCCAGACCGGCACCTCGGACAGGAAGGACACATGGAGCGCGCGCGTGCCGGTGCCGCGGTCGGTGAGGGTCAGGTGACGGACGCCCTCCATGCGATTGCGGTCCAGCAACGCGAGATAGCTGTTCAGATCGGTGCGCAGGCCCGCATCGAGCAGCCGCACCGAGGTCGTGGAGGTAAGCTCAAGGGTCCGCGTCGCGCCCGCGTCGGAGATCACGGTGAGCATGCGTCTTTCGGGCGCCACGTGCTCCTTGCTGTCGTCTGCCGGCGCGGCGTTGCGGATCTCCAGCGACAGGATGCGCCCGCTGAACACCGGCCCGGAGCCCGTGACCTCGACACGCGCGCCGCGCAGGGCGTTGTACAGATCCTGCTGCGAGGGCTGTTCTCCTAACGAAAAGGGCACGTTCTGCAGCTGCTGGTCGAGCGGCGTGGTGGAGTTGTAGTTCGCTCCCGTAATGTGCCCACCGCCGAGGTCCACCGCCGTAAGCGTCTGCAGCACGTCGTTCAGTTGCGCCGAAGTGAGATCAAGCCGGACCGACTGGTTCCCGGTGACCTGCCCCGTGTGCTCGAAGAAGCCGATGCCGTTCTTGTAGAGCGAGACGCGCGTGACGTGCAGATCGGAGGGCGTTGCTGCCGAGGAAGTCGTGCCGGGGGTGGCCGGATGCGGGCGATGGGCTGTGGTTTGCCCTGGGGCCGCGAGCACAAGGGTGCACGCGGGAACAACGAACGGAACGAGGGAGCGCACGGAGAGGTCTCCTGACGGTTGCTGACGGTTTAGACCGTGCAGACCCCGGTTTTGTTCCCCCGGCTCTCGAGAGGTTCAGCTGCGCTGGACGCTCTGCTGTTCTGCGCCGTCCGGATTGCGCTCCAGGCGGACGTTGTTGTCGAAGATCATGGTGGGCACGTTGGCGGCGCTGAAGGGCTCCCAGCGCGGCATCCCGGCGTGGTTGGGATTGCCTGTCCGCGCGAAGTTCACCCAGGCGGCGCTCATGGTGGCCCCCAGCGCGCGGGCGTCGGGGCCGCCGCCGGTCATGGTGTCGCAGAGGTCGGTGTTGTGAAAGACGAAGCTGATCTCCGAGCAGTGGAAGGCGCGGGGCCGGCCGTCGAGCACCGGTGTCTGCCAGGCGAACCAGTAGAGATAGGCAGGCGCCTTGCCCAGCGCGGCCTTGGCGGTGCACTGCTTGATGGCGTTGCCCCGCACCTGCGCCGAGGCGATACGGGACCACAGATCGAACGGGCTCGCGTTGGGTGTGCGCGCGCGGAACGCCGCGACGATCGCCTGCGTTTTGTCCGCGCCGAACTGGGTGGTGACGCGCGTGCGCAGCTCTGCCTCGGTCATGCGCTCGAGCTCCGGATGATTGAGGCTGTTGGTGAACTCGTTGAGCGTGGTGCCTACGATCATGGGTACGTCAGCGGAGATGGCCGGGGCGGTGGGGTCGAAGGGATGTGCGGGAAGGGTGCGGCCATCCACCACCGGCCCAAAGCCCACCCGCGGCGGCGCCATGCGCGGCAGGGCGGGCGTGGTTGCCGGACCGCTGGAGGCGGCCTTGTGCGCGGCACGATCGCTGGCATCGATCAGCTGCTGCCAGGGCAGGGTCTGCAGCGTGTCCAGGTTCGAAGCGGAGACGTTCAGCTCCGCCAGGATGAGCTTGCTGTAGGCCGCCGAGCTCTCCTGCGTGCTCGCGCGCAGCATGGAGCCGCTTTCCACGATGGCGCGATGAAAGAGCCCCCGCGCGGCGGGCATGGCCATGAGCGCGCCCACCTTGCCGCCGCCGCCGGACTGCCCAAAGATGGTGACGCAGCCAGGGTCCCCGCCAAAGCGCGCGATGTTGTCGCGCACCCACTGGAGCGCCAGCACGATGTCCAGCATGCCCACGTTCGCGGAGTCGGCGTAGCGCTCGCCGTACGCGGCCAGATTCAGGTAGCCCAACACGTTCAGCCGGTGATTGAGCGAGACGAGCACCACATCACCGTAGCGGGCGAGGTTTTCGCCGTCGTAGCCGGCCTGTTCATTGCCGGAACCGGCCGCGAAGCCGCCGCCGTGCAGCCACACCATCACGGGGCGCTTCCCGTTGTCGGTGGCCGGGGTCCACAGGTTCAGGCGCAGGCAGTCTTCTGAGGCGCTGGGGCCATAAACGCGCGCCACATCGTCGCTCCAATTAAAGAGGAAGGCCTCTTCGTCGTTGTCGCCGGCGCCGACCCGCGCGCGTTGCGGCGCCAGCGGCCCGTACTGGCGCGAGCTGCGCACGTTGGTCCAGGGCTTGGGCGGTTGCGGCGGTTGAAAGCGGTTCGCGCTCCCCGTGTCCGCGCCGTACGGGATACCTTTGAAGGTGACGATGCCGCGCCGCACAAAGCCGGCCACCTTGCCCGCGCTGGTCTCCACGACCGCGGTCTCGGCCGAGGCCACGATGCTGGGCCCGTCGCCCGCACCGGCAGCATCGGGCGCGGGGCCGGCCGGACCTCCGCCAGCCTGGACCGGCGCCGCAAGGGCCTCGCGAGTCAGTGGGCTGACGCTGCCCAGCACGGCGGCCGATCCCCAAAGCAGTTGACGACGATTCATTCCGTGGCTGGAAGACATCTCTGGCGCTCTCCCGCGCGGCAGCTTGCCCGCACCTGAGTGCTTACCGTTCGGAGGCAAGGATCGTCAACTCGTGGGTGCGATTCTTTGTGCCTCTATTCCCGCAGAAGGCGCGCGGGATCGATGGCCAGCGCACGCCGTGCGGGGATCCACGTCGCCGACGCGCCCAGCAGAGTCATGGTCAGCAGCACGCCGAGCAGCACGAGGGGATCGTGCGGCGTGGCGAAGACGACCAGATGTGCCATCAGCCGGGTGGTGAGCAGGCCGGCGAGAACGCCCGCTGCCGAACCGTACAGCAGCAACAGCACCGGCCGCTTCAGCATGGAAGACGCCACCTGCGCCCGTTGCGCGCCCATGGCGACGCGAATCCCCTGCTCCTTGCGCCGCTTGGAGACCGAGTACGACGCCATGCCGAAGATCCCGGTGACGGCGAGCATTGCGGCCAGCAGACCCATCACGCCCAGTACGGCCGTGGCGGTGCGTGCGGGCATCAGCGAAAGATCCACCGCATCCTCCCAGGAGCGAACCCTGAACGGCACATCGGGTTGCACCGCGGAGAGCGCGTGCGCCAGGGCCGCGGTGGTCTGCTCGGGTGGCAGCCGCGAACGGACCAGAATCGTCGTCACGGTGGAGGGCGTGCCACCCACGCCCTGGGCCAGAGGCACAAACATGGCCGGCTGCGGATCCTCACTGAGTGATTCGTAGCGGCCATCCGCGACCACGCCGATCACCTCGTACTTCGCCGCCGCCCAAAGACTGAAATGCTGGCCCACGGCAGGCGTGTTGCCGAAGAGCATGCGGGCAAAGGTCTGGTTCACGAGGGCCACCTCGGGGGCCCTCAAGTCATCGTGCCAGGTGAAGTCGCGACCCGCCAGCAGCTGCGTACCGGAGGCGTGGAGGTAACCGGGCGAGATGCTGAAGGTGTCTGCGGCGAATGCCATGTGCGAGGGCAAAAACTCCGTCGTGCCGGCCTTGTAGACGAACCAGTCCCCTCCGCCCAGGAAGGGCACGCCGTCGACGATGGCCGCGGAGGCCACGCCGGGCAGAGCCGCGGCGGCGTCCAGCAGGCGCTGGTCCGCCCTCACCGCGTTCTCGCTGGTGTACCCGGCCGTGCGCAGATCGGCCTGGGCGAGGGTGACCCCGGTGGGATCAAACCCCAGCGGCACATGAAGTGCGCGCGACATGCTGCGCACCGAGACCAGCGAGGCCGTGACCAGCAGCGTGCACACCACGATCTGGACGACCAGCAGCAGGTCTCGCAACGTGAAGCGCCGGAAGGACTCACTCAGGACATAGCCGCTCTTGATGGCCTGGACAACGTCCGTGCGCCAGACCTGCCGCGCGGGCAGCAGGCCGAAGACGATGCCGCTTACCACCGACAGCACCAACGCCAGCAGATAGACGCGACCGTCGGGCAGGATGAAGAAGCGGGTGGGGACGTCCCCGAGAACCTGCCAGCGACTGAGCCCGGCGAGCAGCACCCGCGCGAAGACCGACCCAAGCACGCCGCCAAGCACGGAGACCACGACAGCCTCCGCCAGCAACTGGCGCACGACAGCCCAGCGGCCTGAACCGATGGCGAGGCGGGTGGCGAGTTCGCTGCTGCGGTCTGCGCTCCTCGCGGCGAAGATGCTGGCCAGGTTGGCGCAGGCGGCCAGCAGTACCAGGCCGGCCAGCAGCATCATCCCCAGCAGCGCCTTCCTGAGCGGATCGTTGCTGTCGCCGGCGGCTCCGGGCCGGCGCACCCGCAGGGTCAGGCCATCGTCCTTGGGATCGGCCTTCGCCATCTGGCTCGCGAGAGCGTTCAACGACTGCGTTGCCTGCCCTGCTGTCACACCCGGCTTCAATCGTCCGAGAATGGAGAAGCCCAGATGATCCCGGCAGCACAGGTCATCCCAGCCGGTGACCGCCTCCGCATTCATCACCGGAATCCAGTAGTCAGGCCAGAAGAACGGATGGGTGCCGCGAAAGCCGGGCGGCGCCACCGCGATCACCGAGAAGGGTTGGTGATTGAGCAGCACGGTTTGCCCAAGCACCGCCGGGTTGGCGCCAAACTGCCGCCGCCACAGGTCGTCGCTGAGGACGAGATAGGGCGCCGAGCCTCGGCCACGGTCGTCCCCGCCGTGAAAGAAGTGGCCCAGCTGCGGTCGCACGCGGAGCACGTCAAAGTAGTTGCCGGAGACCTCAAAGCCCCAGCTTCGCACCGCCGAGGCGCCGACGTTCAACCCGGCACTGACGACCTTGTACGCCATCATGCCGGTGAAGGAGGGGTCGTGGTCGCGCAGGTCCATGTAGTCGCGGAAAGAGTGCATGTCGCCGCCAGTGCCGCCGCGCGAGACCTGGAAGAGGTTCGCCGGCTCCGGCACCGCGAGTGGCCGCAGCACCAGGCCGTTCAGTACGCTGAAGACCACCACGTTTGCGCCGATGCCCAGTGCGAGCGTCAGGACCGCGGTGAGCGCGAAGCCCGGGGAGCGCCTGAGCCGGCGTACCGCAAAGCGCACATCCGCGACGGCCTGTTCCACGGTTGGCCACATCCAGGCCTCGCGGCCGGACTCCTGCAGGCGGGCGACGTTGCCGAAGCCGCGCCGGGCGGCGCGTTCGGCCTCCGCGCGGCTCAGCCCCTCGTGCATCAGCGCTTCGGTCTTCTCGTCGAGGTGCTGCTGAAATTCGTCCGAGAGATCACGGAAGAGCCGGCGGCGTGCGAACAGCGAGGGGAGCCATGGCATGGGAAACTCCTAACCTTCGGCAGGGGACAGCACCAGGCGGATGCCTTCGAGCATGTGCTCAAAGCTGGAAACCTCGCGGCCGAGGTGCTTTGTGCCCGCCGGCGTGATGCGGTAGGTGCGGACCCGACGGTTGCTGGGCGAGATCTCCCAGGCAGCGTCCACCAGACCCTCGCGCAGCATGCGCTGCAGGGCCGGGTACAGGGAACCTTCCTCTACTTGCAGCAGCTCGTTGGAGCGCTCCCGGATGTGCTGCACCAGGGCGTAGCCGTGCATGGGTCGCCGCTGCAGCGACTGGAGAATCATCATCTCCAGGGCGCCGCGGAAGAGGTCTCGCTGGTCGGGTTTGCTGTCATTGGTTGATGGCATAGTCAAAACTAGCCTAGAGTAAACAAGGGTAGCTGGAATCGCAAGGACAATCTCGCGAATGGATGACAGCAGCCGTCGCGTCGTGGCGCGTGAGCTAGGGCTGGTCTGCGGTGTAGGTACTGAAGATCTCTGCACGCAGCCTTTCGGTCAGCCGCTCCGCGTCCCGAGTCGTCAGGCCCACCGTGGAGATCGGTTCACCCACGACCAGCTTCAGCGGCCGGGGCCGCAGGACATAGACGTGAATCGGCAGCAGTTCATAGGTGCCAATGAGCGTGAGCGGCACGAGGGGTACCTGTGCCTTGATGGCAATCCAGGCCGCACCCGCCATCATGGACTGCAGTTGCCCGGTCTCGGCACGGCCACCCTCGGGAAAGATCACCAGGGGTAGCCCGGATTCAAGCGTCTTCACTCCGCGACCCAGGCTGGCCACGCCTGCCCTTGCGGAGCTTTGATCGATGGAGACCTGTCCCGAGCGCTGCAGGTACCAGCCGATGAACGGCAGCTTCCAGAGCCCGATCTTGGCCAGAATGCGGAACTGGAACGGCAGCTTCGCGAAGAGCACCGGGGTGTCATAGTAGCTGAGGTGATTGCTGGCCAGGACCGCCGGGCCAAGACCCTGGAGCCGCTCGGGATGCACCACCGTGACGGGCGAAAGCGCCACCCGCAACAGCACGCGCGCCCAGACCTGCGCGACCGCGTGCTGTTGGCGTCCCTCCTTGTCCCAGAGGCCGCAGAGCAGCGAGATGCAGCCGAAGAAGGCCGTAGCCAGCGCGATCATCGGCAGGATGAACAGATAGGTCAGCCAGCGGACGGAGAGCGACGGCGGCTGCGGCCGGCCGGGCTCTGCCGGCGTGCCCTGCGTCTGTGGTTCAAGCGCCTGCGATTCGGGCATCCCGTAGATGCTAAACGGCAGGAGGGGCCGTGTGCTGAGCTGGTCCGGCATCTGCCGCAGGTGCGTGGGTCGCAGCGTGCTTCGCCAGCGCCAACGCGCGCAGTTCGCCGATCAGGTACACCGAGCCGGTAGCCACGATCACTCCCTCGGGCGGGGTGAGGGCTTCGGCCTGCTGCAGTGCGCCGGGCAGATGCGGGGCGGCGTGCGCCGGGATTTCGAGCCCATGGGCCACGGTCAGCAGCTGTGCCACGGTGGCGGCGCGTGGGTTGGCGATCGGTGCGAGCACGATATGGTCCCGGCGCCGCGCCGGATCGCCCGAGGTGGGGTCGAAGAGCGGCAGCAGAATGCGCGCCATCTCGTCGATCTGCTTGTCGGCCAGGCAGGAGAAGATCAGCGTGCGCGGCCGCCCTTCGGGCAGCTGCGCCAGTGCGGCGCGCAGCGCCCAGGCCCCGGCCGGGTTGTGCGCCACATCCAGCAGCAGAGGAGCGTGTGGGGGCGTGCTCCCCGCAGGCGCGGCGATCCACTCCAGCCGGCCCGGCCACGAGGTCGCGCGCACGCCAGCCTCAATGGCCTGGTTGGGGATGCGGAAGCCGTGATGGCTGCGAAGTTCCACCGCCGTGGCCACCGCCAGCGCGAGGTTGCGCTGCTGATGCTGTGCGGCCAGCGGCGAGTCGAGCAGGACGAGCTCGCCCTTCAGGGAGACCATGTAGGCGTTACGCCCCAGCGGCGACTCCTGGCTGGTTTGCGGGGGCTGGTCTGGAGCCGGCAAACCCGCATGGGCCACCGGCGCGGGGCCTTCCAGCTCGTTCACGTTGAACGTAGGGACGGGCGAGGGCGGAGCTGCGTGGCTGGGCTGGCCGGGTTGCGGTCTGCCGTCGAAGTCGCGCGGCGGCAGGTAGCGCGACGCATCCACGCCGCGCACGTTCAGCGCCAGGGCCCGTTCGCCGATGGCGGCGTTGGCCTCGGGATGCTGCGACAGCGTCACCAGCACGCCGTCTTCGCGCAGGATGCCGGCCTTTTCGCGCGCGATCTCCGCGAGCGTGTGGCCCAGGAACTCGGTGTGGTCGATGCCGATGTCGGTGATCACGGAGACGATCGGCTCCACGCTGTTGGTGGCGTCCAGGCGCCCGCCCAACCCGACCTCCAGCACCGCGAGCTCCACCTCGCGCTCGGCGAAGAAGCAGAACCCGACCGCCGTCAGCAGCTCAAAGAAGCTGGGGGTGTGCGGCAGACCGCCGCGGCGCACGGTCCCCTCGGCGCGCGCGTAGACCTGCCCAAAGAGCCGGCCGAACTCCGCATCGGAGATCTCCTCCAGCGACGGCGGCGCGCCTGCCGAGCCCGGCGCGGAGACGCGCATGCGTTCATTCACCCGCAGCAAGTGCGGCGAGGTGTAGAGCCCGGTCCGGATCCCCGCTGCGTTGCAGATCGAGGCCAGGGTGGCGGCGGTCGACCCCTTGCCGTTGGTGCCGGCGATGAGCACGGACGCGAAGCGTCGCTGCGGGTCGCCCAGCTCCGCCAGGAGCGCGCGGATGTGCTCCAGCGAAAACTTGCGTGGCGGCGCGCCGCTGGCGAGGGCGTTGCCGGTGCGCAGCTCCGGGCCCAAGGCCGCCAGGGTTTTGAGCGCTTGCTGATACTCCATGCGGGTCACTTCGGGGCGGCGCGGTTCAAAGACGCACCCGCCCGCCAAACCTTCATCTTCTCACCACCATGGCAGGTTCCGAAGCGCCTAGCCGACCACGGCATGGCACAGCCGTCCACCGCTTCCGCGCAGGCCGAGCCCGTCGGTTCTGCCCTGAAAGTAAAGGGCGTTCAGTTCTACGCTGCCCAGGTCCTCTGCCACGCGCAGTCCGAAGGGAACCAGCTCTTCGGCTAGCGCGGGCGGGGTGAAGAACAGCCGAAACGGCTCGCCGGCCTGGGCCACGCGCGCGGAAAGCGAATCGAGCATGAGCTGCTCCTGCGGCGGCAATGCCTCGCGGGGCTGCCCGTAGTCGAAGACCACGGCAGACCCCGGAGCAAACCGGCCCAGGACGCGGCAGGTCGCCGCAAATGCCTCCCCCGTTAGATACGGCACGACGCCCAGCCAGGCGGCCACGGTCGGCAGCTCCATGGAGAAGCCCTCGTGGGTCAGCCGCTGCCGCAGTGACTCCCGCTCGAAGTCCACCGCGACCAGCCGGGCAGTGTTAGGCAGGACCAGGCCCGCTGCCTCGAGCCGCTCGCGCTTCCAGGCCTGCGTCGCCGGGTGGTCGACCTCGAAGACGCGCACCCCGGGGAACGGGTTGCGGAGCGCAAAGGTGTCCAGACCGGCCCCCAGCACCAGGTACTGCCGGGCACCGTCTTCGCGCACGGCGCGCGCCAGGACGTCCTCCGCAAAGCGCGCCCGCGCCACCACCCAGGCGCGCATGCCGACAGAGAACGGCCGAAGTTTGGCCGGGGGCGTGCGCCGCAGATCTTGGAGGTCGGCGGGGCCGAGGATCGGGACGGCGAAGGGGTCGGGGAAGATCAGGGGTTTGGCGTCGACCAGCTGGTGCGCCGCCCGGCGCAGGGCGACTCGCAGCGCGGTGTGGGAGGGCTGCGCTTCGATCATCGAGTGACCTCGTTAGCGGGTGAGCGGGGCCCGGTGTTACCTCATGCGGGTTCGAAGCTCTCTGGGCAAAAAGCAGGTCTTTCGCCTTCGGCTCAGGATGACAACCAAGGTGATTGCAGATGACGAACAAGTGCATGCGGGCTGGTAACGAAGGTGTTGAGAACGATGGGCAGCTGCTAGGCAGCCTTACCGGCCCACATCCATCCGATGGCCTGCGCGAGGTAGCCCTTCAGCTCCTTGCGGGGAACCACGGCATCCAGGAAGCCGTGTTGGAGCAGAAACTCCGATCGTTGAAAACCCTCGGGGAGCTTTTGGCGGATGGTCTGCTCGATCACCCGGGGACCGGCAAAGCCGATCAGGGCGCCGGGTTCGGCGATGTTGAGATCGCCCAGCATGGCGAAGCTGGCGGTGACGCCGCCGGTGGTCGGGTCGGTCATCAGCGAGATGTAGGGCACCTTCGCCTCATCCAGCCGGGCGAGCGCGGTGGAGACCTTGGCGAGCTGCATCAGGCTGGCGATGCCCTCCTGCATGCGCGCGCCGCCGGAGGCGGAGACGATGATCAGCGGCTTGCGTTCGTCGTGCGCCCGGTCCACCGCGCGGGCCAGGGTCTCGCCCACCACGGTGCCCATGGTCCCGGCGACAAAGTCGAACTCCAGTACGCTGAGCACGACATCCTGGCCTTCCAGCTTGCCCACGGCGTTCACGATCGCGTCGTCCAGCCCGGTGCTCTTCTGCATCTGCGCCAGGCGACTCTTGTAGGGTTTCAGATCGCAGAAGTCCAGCGGATCGCTGGAGCGCAGCCCGGTGTCGACGATCTCGTAGCCGGGCTCCAGCAGCAGCGCGATGCGGTGGTGCGCGGACAGCCGGAAGTGCTTGCCGCAGTGCGGGCAGACCTGCAAATTCGCCTCAAGATCGGCCTTCCAGATCAGCCTGCGGCAGCCATCGCACTTGACCCAGAGCCCTTCCGTCCGCACCTCGTGCTCGGGGGTGGGGTGAATCTCGTGGTCTTCGCGTTTGAACCAACTCATCGGGCGCAGGCACTCCGCCCGGTGTGCGGCGCCGGGGCTGGCCCCATTGTATCGAACCGCCGGAACGGGACAGGCAGGCGGCACCTCCTGGGGCTAGCTGTACATGCCGAGCAGCGCCGGCATGGGCAGCGCGGGCGCTTCGCCCGGGGCCCGGGAGGTCACGCCGTCGGGCAGGTGGAAGGCTGCCGGATGCGCGTCGGCGCTGTTCCCCGTTCCATGCTGCACGCGCAGGCCTTCCATCAGGCTTTGGCGGTGCTCCTCACGCTCCCGCGCGGCCACACGAGTCCAGTACACCAGAAACCCTTGTCCGCAGACGGGGCAGCGCACATCGCTAAACACGTTGGAAACCTTGCACAACATCTGCATGAACCACACCTCGCGGAACATTCGTCTGTGCCTGTTCCTGCCGTAGGCTCAACATACGAACTCGCGGCGGGGGTTGCGATGCCACGCACGCACATGCCGCTACAACTTCCGGGCAAACGTTTGCAGCAAGCGTACGATCCGCGGGCACAGGAGCTTGCGCGGCTCGACTATCCTCAATAGCTGTGAGTGATTTTGTTCAGGTTCAGCTTCCGGATGGGCAGGTGCGCGAGGTTGCGTCCGGCACCAACCCGCTTCAGATCGCCAACAGCATCTCGCCGCGGCTTGCGGCTGCGGTCGTGGTCGCCCGCATCCGTCCGCTGAAAGGGACGCCCGCGGGAGTGTCCGCCGATGCCGAGGCCAAAGCCGAGCAGACAGAGGAGGCGATGTATGCCGGGCAGGAGCCCGCCGCCGAGCGCCTGGTAGACCTCAACGCGCCGCTCACGGAGGACGTCGCGCTCGAGCTGCTCAAGGAGACCGATCCCGCCGCGCTGCGCGTGGTACGGCACTCCGCGGCCCACGTGATGGCGACAGCCATTCTCGAACTCTTTCCCGAGACCAAGCTCGGCCACGGACCCGCGACCGACAACGGCTTCTTCTACGATGTGTACCGCGAGGTTCCGTTCACCGAGGCCGATCTTGCGGCGATCGAGGCGCGGATGGCCGAGGTGGTC
This sequence comes from uncultured Acidobacteriaceae bacterium, assembly GCA_964248055.1. Taxonomy (GTDB): domain Bacteria; phylum Acidobacteriota; class Terriglobia; order Terriglobales; family Acidobacteriaceae; genus Granulicella. The sequence goes on from CAXTWN010000021.1 coordinate 23,429, forward strand.
AAGCGCGATGAGCCCTTTGTGCACGAGCACCAATCCCGCGAACAGGGGCTTGCGACCTATCGCAACCACGGCGAGTTCATGAAGGTCCACTTCATCGAGCGCTTTACCGCGCCCGGCGATGAGATCTCTCTGTACCGCAACGGCGGCTTCACCGACTTCTGCCGCGGACCGCATGTGCCATCCACCGGGCGCGTCAGGGCGTTCAAGGTCATGTCCATTGCAGGGGCGTATTGGCTGGGCAAGGAGGACAATCAGCAGCTGCAGCGCATCTATGGCACGGCCTTCTTCTCGCAAAAGGACCTCGACGCGCACTTCAAGCACCTGGAGGAGATCAAGGCGCGCGACCATCGGGTGCTGGGCAAGCAGCTCGATCTGTTCTCGATCCAGGAGGTCGCCGGCCAGGGCCTCATCTTCTGGCCCCCCAAAGGGGGCATCATTCGCCGGACGATGGAGGACTGGATGCGTGACGAGTGCCTGCGGCGCGGGTACTCGCTGGTCTACACGCCGCACATCATGAAGCGGGAGCTGTGGCGCATCTCCGGCCACGAATCCGTGTATGCGGAGAACATGTACCCGCCGATCGAACTGGACGATGCCGAGTACCGGCTGAAGCCGATGAACTGCCCCGGCCATGTGCTGATCTACAAGAGCACGCCCAAGAGCTACCGCGATCTGCCGCAGCGCTACGCCGAGCTCGGCAATGTGTACCGTTATGAGCGCTCGGGCACCATGCATGGGCTGCTGCGCGTGCGCGGCTTCACCCAGGACGATGCGCACATCTTCTGCACGCGCGAGCAGATCGTCAGCGAGGTCGAAGGCTGCCTGGACTTCGCCGAAGTCGTGCTGAAGACCTTCGGCTTCCAGGAGTATCGCGTCGAGCTATCGACGCACGAGCCGGGCAACCCCGACTTTATCGGCACCGCCGAGGAGTGGGCCGAGTCCGAAGGCGCGCTGAAGGACGTGCTCACAAGACGCGGTCTCACGTTCCAGACCTTTCCCGGCGAAGCGGCCTTTTATGGCCCCAAGATCGACATCAAACTGGTCGATGTGCTGGGCCGGCTTTGGCAGCTTTCCACCGTGCAGTTCGACTTCAAGCTGCCGCAGCGCTTTGAGCTGGAATACGTGGGTGAGGACGGCGAACGGCACCAGCCCGTCATGGTGCACCGCGCACTGTTCGGCTCGGTGGAGCGATTCTTTGGGGTGCTGATCGAGCACTATGCGGGCGCCTTTCCGCTGTGGCTCGCGCCGGTGCAGGTGGGCCTGGTGCCGATCTCCAACGAGAAACACATGGCCTATGCCGAGACCGTGAAGCAGCGGCTGGAGGTCGCGGGGTTACGGGTCGAGCTGGATGCGAGCAACGGCAAGATGCAGGGCAAGATTCGCGACTTTGGCTTGCAAAAGGTACCGTTCATCTTGGTCGTAGGCGACAAGGAGATGCAGACGGATTCGGTCAGCGTGCGCGTGCGCGGCAAGGGAGATCAGGGATCGAGCACGGTTGCGGCGTTTGTAGGACGCACCCGCACCCTCATCACTGAGCACGCGACAGAGTTATGACGTGCCCACCATCTGCGAAGCCGGGTTTGATCAGCCGGATAGTGTCACCGACGTGCAGATACAACCGCCCTTTTGTCTTCTGGTTTGTTTCGTGGACGGGACCCAGGGCGTTGTCGATCTTCGTGCGCTCGTCACATCGCCAAAGGCTGGTATCTTCACGGCCCTGGCCGATCCTCTCGTCTTCGCGCAGGTTAGGGTGGACTGCGGTGCCATCTCCTGGCCCAACGGTGCCGACCTAGCTCCTGATGCGATGTACAGCGCGGTACGAGAGACCGGGCATTGGGTGCTTGCCTAGCCTGAAGAGTTGGCGAACGATTTACGCCAGATACTGTGTCTGGCAGTAGGCCTGGTCGAAGTTTTCAAACGGGCCGAACTCGCGGGCGGCGGCGGTCAGCAGCCAGAACTTGCCGCAGGCGTAGGCGATAAACCAGTCGTTCCACTGCCACAGATTCGGTTCCACGGTGTCGAAGTTGGGGGTTCTCAGGGGCTTCTCCTTAGGGCGATCAGGTGAGGTCCTGAGATGAAGATGACGGCAGGTTCACACATTTGCAATACGACGATCGCGGCACGAGCCTCGGAAGACACCCTCGCGGCATCCCGCTGTTCGTTGTAGGCGCATCTAAGCGCAGCTTCTAAAGCCGGCGGCGTGTGGTAGGTCTTGCGTGCTTGACCTGTTCCACCTGGAAGGTTCACACGGACCAGAACGAAAGCAGGTCCTTCGTCTTCGCTTCGCTCAGTGTCAGGATGACAAGTCTGATGAGGTGAGGTGTTGAACCCAGGCCGCTAGCGGATCTTTGCCTTGGCGTCGTCGATGGCCGCCTGCAGCAGGCCGGGACCACCCTCCACAATCCGGCCATGGCCGCTCGCGTAGCGGCGGATGCCCGTGCCCAGCACCTCCAGCATCTTCTGCGCGCTGGCGAGCGCGGAGACCTTGTTCCACGTTGCCAGCGAGGCGAGCGGGAAGAACCACGGGCCATAGCCCGGGATGTGCACCTGCCCACCCATGCAGATCAGCGCGTCGCCGGTGTACAGTGTGCCGTCGCGTTCATCGAAGAAGCTCGCATGCCCGGGCGTGTGGCCGGGCGTCGTGATCACGCGCAGGGAGCCGAACAGCTCGTTTTCGGTCAGCAGGTGTGTGGGTTGTGTGCGAACCCCGGGAAGGCTGCCCTTGACCTTGCCCTGCGGCTCGCCGAACTCCAGGCTCTTGTCCGGCGGTTGGCGCAGCAGCTTGGCCTCGCGCGTGTTGATCGCCACATCCACACGCCCCAGCTCCCCCGCCAGCTCATCCACGGAGCCCACGTGGTCGCCGTGCGCATGCGTGAGCAGGATGCGCCCGATAGGCTCCGGGGTGATGCCGCGCGCGTCTGCGATGATCGCCTTCCCCGCGCCCTTGATTGTGGTGTCGACCAGCGTATAGCTATCCGACTCGCGCACAAGATAGCAGTTCATAAAGCTCATTCGCGTGAGCTGGTGAGCATGCGTGCCGACAGCCGTGAGCTTCATCCGGTCGAGTCCTCGAGGCGTGCTGTGTGACGCCCTGGGTTTTGGATGCGGCTGCGACGCTTCAGGCTCCGCAGAACGCCGCTGCCGTGCGCCGCCGGACTAAACTGGAGATATGCACGCGCACGCACAGCCCAACGCAGCCATGCAGCGCATTCTGAAGATCTCGCTCGCGCTGACATTTTTGTACATTCTCGCGACGTTTGTCTTCGGTCTGCGCGCGCACTCCCTGGCGCTGCTCTCGGAGGCCGGCCACAACGTCTCCGACTTCGCCGCGCTGGGCCTGAGCTTTGTGGCCCTGTGGCTACAGACGCGTCCCGCCACCGACCAGCGCACCTTCGGCTACCAGCGGGCGGGCGTGCTTGCGGGGTTTGTCAACGCGCTCAGCCTGATGGTGCTGGCAGTCTGGATTGCCGTGGACGCGGTGCTCCGCCTCTTCCATCCGGTTGCGGTAGAGCCTCGGTTGATGATGATCGTCGCCGCCGCGGGCGTGGTCATGAACGGGCTCATCGCCGGCCTGCTTTGGCGCTTCTCGGGCGACGTCAACATCCGCAGCGTCTTCGTGCACATGCTGGGCGACACCATCTCGACCGCGGCCGTCATCGTCGGCGGCCTGCTGATCGCGGTCACGCACCGGGCGTGGATCGATCCCGTGTTGTCGCTCATCATCGCGACGATGATTCTGTGGAGCTCCTACGGAATCGTGCGCGAGACCCTCCATATTCTGCTCGAAGGCACGCCCCGCGCCATCGACATCACGAAGGTGCGCACCGCGATGCGCGGCGTGCAGGGCGTGGTGGATGTGCACGATCTTCACATCTGGAGCCTTACCTCGCAGTCGCACGCCCTGGCCAGCCATGTGCAGGTGAACGAGATGCCGCTGGTGGAGTGTGAGGCGGTGCTGGATCGGCTGAACCATCAGCTCTGCGACCACTTTGGCATTCACCACACGACCATTCAGTTCGAGATCACGGGCTGCCACACCACGGACGGCTGCGCCATGCCGCCCAAGCCCGAGGTGGTGGACGGACACTCGCACCATCACCATGGTCCAGGCGATGCCCATCACGGACACGCCCACGCGCACTAGCCGCGGTCGTCAGCTCTCCTTGCGAGCCGTCCACTCCAGCAAGCGCCGCGCCCCTCCGGCATTTCGGCTCAGCTCGCGGGCCGGGGTGGCGGGCTCATATGCGATCTCGAGCATCTCCGTAGGCCTTCGCGCAAGCCTGGCCACGCCTGCCCGTACCACACCCCAATCCAGACCTTTGCCGCCGGCGGCCTCGCCGGGCCAGAGATGCTCGTCGCGGTGGCCGCCGTTGTCGTGCAGGTGCAGCTCGATCAACCGATCGCCGAAAACCTGAAAGGCCTCGGGAAGGCCGTCCTTTAGCGCTGCATCGCCGAACTCCTCGCGCAGCCGCTCACGCCCCTCACGGCTGAAGCCGGTCTCCTCGGGCTGCATGGGCTGCGCCAGGTGGGCGTGGCCGATATCCAGGCAGAAACCGACGGTGTCGAAGTGACCCACGCGCGCGATCTCCAGCAGGTGTGCGGGGGTGGCGAGATCGTTGCTGAGGTTCTCCAGCAACAGCTGTATGTCCAGCGGCGTGGCAAAGGCCTTCAGGTGCTCGATTGCCGTCAGCGACAGATCCAGCGTCTCGGTCGACCAGCGATCGTCCTTCAGCCCCAGATGCAGCACGCAGGAGCGGAACGGCACCTGTTCGGCCGCTTCCAGCGCGCGCTTCACCTCATCCATGGCCGCGATGCGCTCCCCTTTGGCGCGGCTCACCAGGTTCAGCGTGGGTTCCGTGTGCCGGCTCCATTGCGTCTCCTCCGCTTCGGTAAAGATCGGCATGTGCATCGTAGCGGCGACGGGGTTGGCGCGGAACCAGGTGGCGATCTCGCGCACGGCGCCGCGGTTGGCGTAGTCGAAGTGGTGCCGCGAGGCGAAGACCTCAATCACCTCGGCGCCCGCGTCACGCAGCAGGTCCAGGGTTGCGGGGGCAAGACGTTCCGAAAAGAACAGGTGGCTGGAGATGCCGAAGGCCATAACCTCTCTACGCTACCGCATCGGGCGTTCGCGGGCTGTGCACCGCGCACACAGCGCGGCCCAGGCTGCGCTCTGCGACGGTGCGACGCCGAACTCAGTCCCCGGCGGCCTTGCCGAAGCTATGGCGTTTGTCCTGGCCGGCCGTCAACTCGCCGGTCTTCGGGTCGCGTGCGATCAGCTCGCTGTCGCCCCAGGTGGTGGCGCCCTTGTTCTCGTCCTTGGCGCCGGCGTGGCGCACCGGATACCCGGCCGCGGCCATGGCGTCCACCGTCGCCTGGGAAAAGCGTGTCTCAAACTCCAGCACATCCGGCAGGTATTGGTGATGAAAGCGCGGTGCATCGGTCGCCGCCTGGATGTCCAGTCCGTTGTCAACCACGGAGATCAGATCGTTGGCCACCGTGGTGATGATCGTCGAGCCGCCCGGTGAACCAAGCACCAGCCGCAGCGCGCCCACGCGGCACACCGGCCCATGCCCCAGCGGGATCGACCGATGCGCATTCGAGTTGGGCATCTGCGGGCAGACCGAGGGCTCGGCGACGATGGTCGGGGTCATCGAGCTCAGTGGCCGTTTGCCGGGGCCGATGGCGTTGGCCGGTCCCTGGATGAGCGCAAAGCCGTTCGGCACACCCATCTTGCTGGCGAAGTCGTCCATCTCGTCGTTCAGGAGGAACCCGAGCGACTCCACCGTGACCCCGGAGCCGAACCCGAAGTTCAGCGTGTAGGTCATCGCCACGGCGTTGCCGTCCCTGTCCACCACCGAAAAGTGCGTCGTCTGGTGCGACTCGGGCGACGCTGCGCTGGCGGTGGGCGGCGGCGGCAGAAAGCCCGCGGGCCGCACAAGGTCGCGGGAGGGCGTCGGCCTGCTCCGATCGATCCCCTTACGCCAGGCGTCGGCGTAGGCCGGCGCGGCCATCTGGGCGAGCGGCAAAGGCGTAAAGTCAGGGTCGCCCAGGTACTCCGCGCGGTCCATGTACGCGCGCCGGAAGGCCTCGGTGATCAGGTGGATCTGCGCCGGCGAGCGGTCCGCGCCGAGCGCATGAAGGTCATAGCCGCCCAGGATGTTCAGCGTCTCGATGAGCGCAATGCCGCCGGAGCTCGGCGGCGGGGAGGTGATCACGTCCAGTCCGCGATAGTGCCCCACCAGCGGCTCGCGATCTTTGACCTGGTAGGCGGCGAGGTCTTCGGCCGTGATCAGACCGCCGTTCTCCTTTTCAAAGGCCGCGATCTGCTGCGCCATCACGCCGTGGTAGAAGTCCTCCGGGTTTTGGGCGATGTGCTCCAGCGTGCGCGCCAGCTCCGGCTGCTTGAAACGTTCGCCGGCGCGGTAGAAGTTGCCGTCGCGCTGGAAGATGCGGTGCGACGCGGGCGAGACCTGCAGGCGGTCGGAGTGAAGACTGCCGGCC
>CAXTWN010000022.1:0-7332 GCA_964248055.1 uncultured Acidobacteriaceae bacterium
TCTCGCCGTTCTTGATGCGGTTCTCGATGTCCGGCTTGATCCAGTACTTGATGTGACGATGGAGCTCGGGGCCGCGATGGACAAGGGTGACCCGGCCGCCGTGGCGCCAGAGCTCCAGGGCCGCGATCGCAGCCGAGTTTTTGCCGCCGATGACCAAAACGTCCTGCCCGAAGAAGGGATGAGGCTCGTTGTAGTAGTGCGCGACCTTCGGGAGGTCTTCGCCGGGGATGCCGAGGTGGTTAGGCAGGTCGTAGTAGCCGGTGGAGACGATGATCTTGCGGGCGCGGTGGACGTGTTCGCGGTCGAAGCGATCCGTGGTGTGGACGGCGAAGTCGCCGTCGGCGCCTTTCACCTTCACCACACGCTCGTACTGGCGCACGTCCAGTTGGTAATGCTGCGCGACCTTGCGATAGTACTCCAGCGCTTCGGCGCGGGTCGGCTTCTGGTTGGGCGACGAGAACGGCATGTTGCCGATCTCAAGCAGCTCAGGCGTGGTAAAGAAGGTCATGTGGGCCGGGTAGTGGAACAGCGAATTGGTCAGGCAGCCCTTGTCCACCAGGATGACGTCGAGGTCTTCGTTTTGGGCGTCGATGGCGCAGGCGAGACCGGTGGGGCCGGCGCCGATGACGAGCACGTCGTGGAGAAGACCGGAGGACATGCCTCCATGCTAAACCAGAGTGATATCATCCCGGTATATCAGAGGGAGCGGCGATGCGCACGCTTGTTGATCTTCCAGAAAAAGAGATGAAACGGCTGACAGAGCTGAGCAAAGAGCGCAAGGTGTCGCGCGCTCACCTGCTGCGGTGTGCAGTCACGCGATTTCTGGAAGCTGAGGACCAAACTACGCGACGAGATACGCTGGATAAGCTGGCAGGGCTCTGGGCCGATCGCGACATGGACGGACTGGAGTACCAGTTGGCGATGAGGAGAGAGTGGGATCGCGAGTTCTAGTCGACACAAGCCTTATTGTCGATCTCTTGCGCAACGTGCCTCAAGCAGCCCCTGAGTTGCGAAGGCACAAGGATGTGGCGATCAGCATCGTGACCTGGATGGAGGTGCTCTCCGGCCTTCGTGGAAAGGAATGGCAGATTGTGCAGGAGTTTGAAAGGAACTTTCCTGTAGTCCAGCTGACTCCGGCGATCGCGTCGGAGGCGGTGCTGGTGCGGCGAGAACTCAGGTTGAAGCTGCCGGATGCCGTCATTTTGGCCACGGCGCATGTCGAGCAGCGGGTACTGCTCACGCGGAACACCCGGGAGTTCAAGCCGGGGCGCTTTGTGCGAGTTCCCTACGAGCTTTGAGCTTCCCGGGGCGCCCTAACGGCAAACGCCGCGTACACGGGGTACGCAGCGTCGACGCGGCGAGTCCCCGGCGGGGTTAGCCGTCGATGTCGACCAGCTTGTGGCTGATCGCGAAGAGCGCGAGTTCGAGACGGGTGGAGACGCCGGTCTTGTCGAAGATATTGGAAAGGTGGCGCTTGACCGTCTCCTCCGAGATGGTGAACTGCTTGGCGATGTCCTTGTTGGAACAGCCCTCGACGATGCAGGTGACCACCTCGAGCTCGCGCGGGGTAAGACCGTAGGTCTTGCGCTCGGGGACCGCGGCGGCCTTCTGCATGAGGTCGTGCAGCGCGCTGAGCAGGTTGACGACGCGCTTGCCGCCGATCCAGTAATCGCCGTTGAGCACGGACTTGAGGGCCTCGCCGAGGTCGCCGGCGACGGAGTCCTTGAGCACGATGCCGCGGGCGCCGATCTGAAGCGCCTCAATGATCTGCTGGGTGGAGATGGTGGAGGTCAGGAGCAGGATCTTGACCCGCGGCGAGCGGCCCATGATGGCGCGCATCGCCTCCAGGCCCGGGAGCTTGGGCATGGCGAGATCGAGCAGCAGGATATCCGGCTCGAGTTCGAGGGGCGGGGTGACCGCCTCGGCGCCGTCCGCGGCTTCGCCGACGACGTCAACGGCAGGAGCGTTGTTGAGCATGTTCTTGACGCCGAAGCGCACGACCGGGTGATCGTCGGCGACGACGATGCGAATGGTGCTGGTGCGGTTCATCGTCGCGGTCGACGCATTTGCGGTGAAGCTGCCGGGTTTTCGTGCGGTGGTGAACATGGCCTCTCCTAGGAGGAGTTATGTGGTCTGTAACTTTGCGTTGAGCGAACGACGGAGCCGGGAAAACGCATCCGGGAAGTCGGCGATGGCCGAGGCTTCCAGGGTGGTTCCCCCTTCGAGGATGGCGGCCAGCGCCTGCAGCTCGCGAGCACCGACCATGCCGGCCGCACCCTTAATGGCATGTGCCTCGCGCCGCACGGCTTCGAGGTCGTCCACAGCCGCGTATGCCTTGATGCGGTTGTGGCGTTCTTCGGCGTCATGCAGGGTCAAGGTATAGAGCTCCATCAGTTGATCCGGTTTGAACGTCCTGGCCAGTGCGGACAAGATTAGCTCGTCCAGGGCAGGTTGTGTACCGATCTGGGCTACAACGTCCGTGGTAGAAGTCACTTCGGCCCGTTCCTCTGCCGGCTCCGGGCGGGGAGAAGGCGACGAGGGGGTGGAGGAACGGGTCTCGCGCGCCGCATCGATGGCTGCCTCGAGACGAACGAAGTCGAAGGGCTTGGCGAGAAAGGCATCCAGGGAGCGAAGCAGGGCGGGGGCAGGAGTGCTGGCGCTCATGCCGAGGAGCAAGGTGTCCGGGGAGGCGCTCTGCCGCAATGCGGTCGTAAGCTCTTCTCCCTGCAGGCCCGGCATCTGCAGGTCGGTGAGGATCAGTGAGGGTGGCTTCGGCGCCTGCAACACCGAGAGCGCTTCCGTGCCGGAGGCGACCGGGAAGACCTCGTAGCCCTGCGCGGTCAGGAGCGCAAAGAGCAGCTCACGCATGACCTCGTCGTCATCGATCAGCAGGATGCTGCAATCTCCTGCGCGCATACAGCTCTCCCTTAGGACATGCATACCGCAGAGACGCGCGGGCTGCACTTACCTGTTTGGGTAACGTGGCGGCCGTTTCCCGTCGGCACAGCTCCGCAGCCAAGCGTACATTGGGCGCATGTGCCGCAGCGAGCGAGATCCCCTCCCCGGCGGCGCTGATGCCGGCTGCTGCCGTTTGCTCCAGGTGCGTGCGCCCCGGCTGGGCGCCCGGTTAGCGACCGCAGAGGCCAGAGCGACCGCTGGGACCAGAGCGACCGTAGGGACCATACCGACGTGAGGCTCCCGGCATGGTTTGTGATGGCGATCCTGTGGCAAAGTCCCGTGGTGCTGGACATCGGCTCTCCTGCGGCGCCGGAGTACCTTCGCTTTCAGCGGGAGGTCGCAGTCCCCGAGGGCGCAACCGGCGTGGCGTGTCTTACCCTTGACGCCCCGGTGCTGGCACACACGGCGTCGGCGGCGCACAACGACCTTCGGTTGTATAGACGATCCGGAGGTGCGGGTGGGGAGTCAGAGATCCCGTATCTGCTGACCGAGAGTGGGCCTGAGCCGGTCGCGGCCGCCGTGGCCGCTGTTGAGCATATGTCCCGCACGGGCAACGCGCTTCGCTTTGATCTTCACATGCCGCCGCGGGCGTACTCGGAGGTGCAGCTGCGGCTCGGGTTGCACAACTTTGTGGGGACCGTGGTGGTGACGGGTGACCGTGGGCACGGACGCGCCGCTGACCTTGGTTCCTTCGGCATCTTCGATCTGCAGGAGGAAGGTCTGGGACAGTGGACCAGCCTGGAACTCGCAGAGACCACGGAGCCGTTGCTGCACGTGGAGTTGCGGCTGCGAACCCCGACGGGTTCGCCGCTGCGGGAGCTTCCGCCGGGCGTGTTGCAGAGCGCGACGGTGCCCCCCAGCCGGGAGCGCCAGACCCGGTACACGCCGGTCGCCGTAACCGACCGCGTGACCAGGCGAGCGAAGGACAGCGTGGCGACTCTCCGTGTGCCGGCGCACGTGCCCATCGAGCGCATCCGGTTTGTGCTCGCGCCTGGCTTTGGCGGCAACTTCGTTCGTGAGATCGCCGTGCGCGCGCAGCCGCTGGGGGATCCGGGGGCGAGCGTGGAGGTGCTCGACGCCGGGGCGATCCAGCACGTCCGCTGGCCTTCGGGCGATCCGCGGCTGAACCCCATCGAGGTGACCGAAGACGGGGTGGACGCGACGCTGGGCGCGACGCTGGGAGGCAGCGCCAATGTGCGGGTGCTGGTGGAGAACGGCGAGGCGGAACCGCTGCCGATCCGCAGCGTGGTGCTGGAGATGCGGGAGCGACGCGTGTGCTTCGCCGCTGCCCCGGGGGCACGCTATCTGCTGCGGTATGGCGACCCGGCGCTCGCCGCACCCGTGTACGACACCACCGCTCTGCTGAAAGCAGGCACCGGAACGGCGGTGGCGGAGCTGGGGCCGGAGGAGCGCAACCCGCGGTGGCGCGCGCGGCTGGATTCGCGAACCTATTTCCAACGTCACCCCGAGCTCTTTTGGCTGCTGGTGATCGTGTCGGCGGGCATGATGGCCGGAACAGGGTTGCAGTTCGTCCAACATCGCGGAGGCGCCGGGCGAGGTTGAGCGGGTGGGCACGGACGGGTACGGGTCGCACGCAGTTCAGGGTCGCAAGGTTCCGTCCCCGCAGGCATCTCCTGCCCGTCCTGGCAGCGATGCTTGCGGTGACGGGGCCCCGTAACGCTCCCTTCGCGCAGACGGGAACAGCAGCGGGGGGCACAGCGATCCCAGCGGAGATCCGGCACGGGCGCGAGCTTCTGCAGAAGAGGCAGTTCGGCGAGGCGAAGCTGCTGTTCGCGAGCTATCTGCGCGCGCATCCGGCGGCGGTGCAGGCAGAGCTGGGGCTGGGCGACGCGGAGCTCGGCCTGGGGCAGGATGAGGCGGCGGAGATGACCTATCGCACCGTCGTGGCGCAGCAGCCGGAGCTGTGGCAGGCGCACAAGAATCTGGTGATCGTGGAGGCGGCGCTGGGTCGCTGGGAGGAGTTTGATCGTGAGCGCACCGTGCTGCGCCTGGCGCGGGAACGCGGCGCGCCGGGCATCAGCCGCGAGGAGAGCGATGTGATCGACAGCTTCCACGTCGGCGCGGAGCGCTGGGTGGTGCGAGCCTACTTCGAGCCGGTGGGCCGATCGCGGGCGCTGTACAACTTTGAGCGGTTCTCCGCAGAAGGACGGGTGGAGGCGTATCTGTCCTTGGAAGACGCTGAGGCGGCGAAGGCCGCGCTCACGCCCGAGGATGTGCGCGTCGGCCCCGCGAACGCCCCACCGACACCGGTGGCACACACCACGTATGCCCTGAACTGGTACACGGGCACCGCGCATGGAACGGTGCTGCAGTACCTGGACGGGGAGCCCAGCTATGAGCGTGCGCGCCGGGATGCGATGCGCTGGTTGCGGACGGATGAGGGCGCGATGCGACCGCGGTAGGGCAAGCGTGCGCTACCGGATCGCGGCATCCACCTCGCTGAAGTAGCTGGGAGGCTTGAGCAGCTCGCGCGGTTTGGAGCCATCCGCGGGGCCCACCAGGCCATCGCGCTCCATCAGGTCGATCAGGTGCGCGGCGCGGCCGTAGCCGATGCGCAGGCGGCGCTGCAGCAGGCTGGTAGAGGCCTTGCCGAACTCGAAGACCAGACGGACGGCGTCGTCGAACATGGGATCGTTCTCCTCACCCTCCGTGGGGGTGCCGGCCGTGCCGTCGGCCTTTTCGTCTTTGGGTCCGTCCAGGAAGCCTTCGACGTACTGGGCCTCGCCCTGCGCCTTCCAGAACGCAGTCACGGCCGCGATCTCCTTTTCCGTGACGAAGGGCGCGTGCACGCGCTGCAGCCGGCTGGAGCCCGGCGGGAGGAACAGCATGTCGCCACGGCCGAGGAGCGCTTCGGCGCCGTTGGTGTCGATGATGGTGCGCGAGTCGATCTTGGTGGCGAGCCGGAAGCTCATGCGCGTGGGCACGTTGGCCTTGAGCAGGCCGGTGATGACGTCCACGCTGGGTCTCTGGGTGGCGAGCACAAGGTGAATCCCCACGGCGCGAGCCATCTGCGCGAGACGGGTGATGGCCTCTTCCACGTTGGCGCGATCGAGCATCATCAGGTCGGCAAGCTCGTCGATCACGATGATGATGTAGGGCAGAGGCTCCTGGTTCACGTCCTCGAAGAGGTAGTTGGAGCCGTGCTCGAAGAGTTTGTTGAACTGGTCGATGTTGCGGACGTGATTGGCGGCGAGCAGCTTGAGCCGGCGCTCCATCTCACGGACCGCGTTCTTGAGCGCATTGGCCGCGAGTTTGGCCTCGGTGATGATGGGCGTGAACAGGTGCGGGATGCCCTCGTACATGCCCAGCTCGACGCGTTTGGGGTCGACCAGGATCATGCGCACCTGCTCGGGCGTGGAGCGGAAGAGCACGCTCATGATCATGGCGTTGATGGCAACGGATTTGCCTGAGCCGGTCGAGCCGGCGATCAGCACGTGGGGCATGCTGGCCAGGTCGGCCGTGACGATGCGGCCGTCAATATCCTTACCGAGCGCGATGGGCAGCTTGAACTTGGGCGCGGCGAAGAACTCGCTTTCGACGACGTCGCGCAGCCAGATGGTCTCGCGCTCGGCGTTGGGGACCTGGATGCCGACGGTCGATTTCCCCGCCATGCGCTCGATCAGGACGGACTCGGCGGCCATAGCGAGGCAAAGATCGTCGGCCAGGCCCGTGACGCGGGAGTACTTGACCCCGGCATCGGGGCGGAACTCGTAGGTGGTGACGACGGGTCCGGGGTTGATCTGCTCCACCCGCCCGGCAACGCCGAACTCGGCGCATTTTTCCACCAGCACCTGAGCTTCGGCGCGCAGCGCGTCCTCGCGGACGACCGTCTGGCCTTCGCTCGCCTGCAGCAGCGTGGACGGCGGAAGTTTATAGCCCTTGACGGACTTGACCGGTTGGAAGCCCTTGAGCTGGTGAGCGTCGGCGCGCGCCCCGAAGGCGATGTTCTGGGCGGCGATGTCGGCGGTGGGCGAAGGCATCGGGGCTGTGGGGCTGGCCGTTCGTGAGGCTGGCTGCGGACGCTCTCGCATGGCGGGCGGCACCGGCAAGGACGGCTCCGGTATGGGCGCGGGATCGGGAAACGGAGACGGGATGGGATACGGAGAGGGCTCGGGCGTGGAGGGTGTGGCAGCGCGGCGAACCAGCTGGGGCCCGAGGGTGGATGGCGGCGCCGATTGCGAGACTGCCGGCTGTTCATCGATGTGCAGGATCGGGGTGACGGACTGGCGCTCGGGGGCGCTGAGCCAATCGTCCTCAACGGGGAGATCCTCGTCGCTCGCGAACTCGATGCGCAGGGAGGGCTCCGCGTGAGCTTCGGGGCTGTCGAACGAGGTCTGCTGCACGATCTCAGCG
>CAXTWN010000022.1:7342-8980 GCA_964248055.1 uncultured Acidobacteriaceae bacterium
CCAAGGGCCCCGGCCGCGGGGGGGCCCGCGGCGCCCCCGCTGAGGGCCGGGGCGTCGACGTTGGTGCGGGGCATGCCCTCCCACACGGACGGCTGGTCGTCATGGGCTTCCGCCGCCGTGTCGGTAAGGTCTGCGAGACCCTGCTTACGACGGGTGAAGAGCCGCATGAGACTCGAAAAGAGAGAATGCTTGCGGGCCAGCTCAGGGTGTTGCGCCGCGTCTGCCTCGCCATGCGCCTGCAGTCGTTCCCTGGCGGAGGCGAACTCCTCCGCGGCGGAACTCGGCGCGACGCGGCGCCTGCGCCAAACGGCGAGTTGCCCCAGGCCGCTGCGCACCGAAGCAACATGCCCGCCAAACCACTGCGGCGCGCTGACCAGCGCGAAGCTGGTGGCGAGGTAAAGCGAAAGCGCCACCATCAGGCCGGTCAGAATCGCTGCCCCGGGGGCGTTGAGCAGATGCACCAGCCCATCGGCGAGCACGCGGCCTTCGACGCCGGGCAGCGGCAGAGCGTTCTTCCAGCTCCAGTGCGTAGGCAGCAGGGCGATGCCGGCCGGGGCAAACACCAGCCAAAGCAGAAGGCCGGCGGTCTTCACCACGCCCGCGCCCACCTTGCGCGAGCACAGCCAGGAGACGCCCACGCGACCGATCACCAGCGGGATCAGCAGAGCTGCGACGCCTACGCTTTGCAGGGTGAGGTCGGCGAGGTAGGCGCCCAGGAGGCCCGTCCAGTTATGGGCGGGATGGGCCGGATTCAAACCGCTCCCGACGGTATCGAGGGACGGGTCCGCAGGGTTGTAGGTGACGAGCGCGAGAAGAAGGAGGCCGGCGGCGGCTAGCACCGCGAGGCCGCAGATTTCATTCAGCCGACGGCTGCGCGTGGGCGCGTAGACAAGTCGTTGCGACTTCATAGGGTGGGCACACGGAGTCCGAGGAGCTTTCAGGCGAAAGCGACAGGAGCGAAACCGACCTCAAAACCACCAGAGCAAATTTATTGTTTCATACCGATTTGCCGCTTACCGGCCGGGGCTGCGGGTGCGCGCAGGGGAACCACGCTGGTCACGTCGCAGGCAACGGGCTGAACAGATCCCCGGCGTACGGCAGCGTCGGGCAAACGTCTGGGGGTGAAGCGCATCCTTATGTGGGAATGTCGCCGGGGAGTGATTGGCGGCTGAAGTGCGGTGATGGGGGGCGGGGGATTTTCGCGATTTCTCCCCCTTGCGGCTGGCGAAGGAGAATCGCAGACAGCTGGCCGACCCCGCACCGCTGTGCATTCCGAGGAGTGCTGGAGAGAACAAAGAGACGGAACGGGTGCTGCTGGACGTGATCAAGGTCCTGGTCGACGGCCAGAAAGGCTTTGCGGACATTGGCGAGCACCTCAAGGACGACACGTTAAAGCGGTACTTCCTCGCGGAAAGCCTGAAGCGGGCGAACTTCCGGGCGGAGCTCGAAAACGAGCTGTGGCGCGCGGGCATGCCGGACATCAAGGAGTCCGGTACCGCCGGCGGAACGGTGCATCGCGTGTGGGGCGATCTGAAGGCGCACCTTGGCGCGGGCAGCGATCATCAGCTGCTGGCGACCTCCGAGCAGGGCGAAGACGTCGCCAAGGATGCCTATAAGAAGGCGCTGGAGCACGATCTG
>CAXTWN010000022.1:8990-29812 GCA_964248055.1 uncultured Acidobacteriaceae bacterium
ATCTGCCGCTGCCCGTCCGTCAGCTGTTGACCGCACAGCAGGCGCATATCCAGAGCTCGCACGATTACGTGCGCAATCACCGGGATGCGCTGGCGGGCAAGTAAGCTGTTGTTGCAGGTTGCGGGAGAGGCGGCTTCGGCCGCCGTTTCTTTTTTGTGAGGCCGGGAGACGCGATGAAGCTGGGGCGGATGCTTTTGGGATTGACGTATGTGGGCGCGGGCGTGGCGCATTTCGCGTTGACAAAGACGTTCGCGGCGATCGTGCCGGACTACCTGCCGGCGCACCGTGCGCTGGTCGTCGCGTCGGGCGTGATGGCGATTGCCGGTGGGGTCGGCGTGTTGGTGCCGGCAACCCGAAGACCGGCGGCGTGGGGCATCCTCGCCTGGCTGATCGCCGTGTACCCGGCCAACCTCTGGATGGTGCAACGGGCAATGCGTTACCGTCCCATCCCTGAGTGGATGTTGTGGGCGCGGCTGCCGCTGCAGCTGCCGATGATCTGGTGGGCCTGGCGCTACACGCGGCCCGACCGCACCCTGAACGGCTAGTAGCCTATGTGGTGCAGGTACAGAACGACGCCGCTGGCCAGAAGGCAGTAGACGCCAAACAGCCACCAGCGACCGCTCTCCAGCCAGGAGCTCAGCCAGCGCAGCGCGGCGATGCCCGCGAAAAAGCTGAGCACCATGCCGATCAGCGAGAAGGCGATGCTGTCGTGGAGGTTCACGGGCACGCCGGTCGCGGAGGCCTCATGCGAGGCCTTGAGCAGGCGCAGCGCCTCGCGCCCGATCACGGCCGGGGTAAGGATCACCGCCAGCGCGAAGGAGAAGCGTTCGGCGCGCTCGCGATTGGCCCCGACGAGGAGACCGGCGGAGATCGTCGAGCCAGACCGCGAAAAGCCGCGGAAAGGCAGCGCCAGCCCCTGTACCGCGCCCATCCAGCCAGCCTGGGCGAAGCTGACGTTCTCGCCCGCGCGGGAACCGGCGCGCTCGTAGCTGCTGCGGCTAACGACCTGCTCGCGGCCGCGCTCGCGCAGGCCGGCGAAGAGAATCAGCAGCCCGGCCGCGAAGAGCGCGATGCCGACCAAATCCAGACGCGAAAACAGCAGCTCGATCTCGGCCTTGGGGTAGCCCTTGAAGGCGGTCTTTTCGATGATCTTGATGATGGGATAGCCGATCACGGCGGTGAGCACGGTGGCCCAGACCGCGCGGATCGCGAAGCGCTTGAAGGCGTCCGGGGTCGCGAAGTACGCGCGCTTCCATTGCGACCAGAAGTACACGATCACCGCGAACATCGTGCCGGTGTGCAGCATAACAAGGATCAGCGTCATGGCCGGGGACGATGGGTCGAGGCCCATCAGCTTTTCGGCAACCACCACGTGAGCGGAGCTGGAGACGGGCAGCAGTTCGGCGAGGCCTTGCACCATGGCCAGGATCAACACTTTCAGCAGGGGCATACAGGGCGATTCTACCGGGCCGATCGGGGCGAAGACGTATCGCGGTGCCGCGCTTGGGGCAGGTTTGTGCTCCGGGGAACGGGCCTGGGGCCCTCACGGCCCGAGAAGGCCCCGCGTTTTCCTCAGCCTTCCGGATACACGAAAGAGAACGCCGCACCGTGGGGGAAATAGGCGTATTCTGCGCTTAACAGCGCGGCCGCGATGCTGCGCGGATCGGAGACAAAGCCATGTGGAAGGGTGAAAGGTCGGCTGGGCCGAACGGCGCAAAGGAGAATGTGATGGTGGCGGAACCGGCCGAGCCGGCCAGCTTCGCCGCGACGACTCCGGGAGCACAGCAGATGCTTGAGGAGTTGCGCGGGCAGCCGGGTTTCGGCGTGGTGGTGGCTGCGTCCTCCATGCAGGGCAGCGGGCCCGTGTCGCCGAGCATCGGCGAGCGCCTGGCGAACGAACTAGAAGCGTTGGCCCGGCGTGAGCGCCAGGTGAGTGAGATCAAGGACCTGGCGAGCCATCGCGTGGTGGATTTGAACGCCGACCAGCTGCGTAGAATCCTCGAGTTCGCGCTCTAAGAAAACATTCTTTCTGAGTTTGCGCAGGCGCGTCGAAGAGCGACGTTCCGGCGGAACTCCCCGGTGCCTCTCGAGCCCCCGATCCTGAAACGTCAACGGCATACTCCCTGAAACCGCATTCGGCCATACGACTTCCGTGGTAGAAATGTTCCACTCCGTCCACAGCCGGATCAGTGTTCCGATGCAGAGTATGCGTAACGTTACTCAGGTGGTTCCGAGGGAACCGTACAGAACGCAACGCGAGGAGGTTCTCTCGCAGTGCGAGTTGGTGGTGAACTATTGCCACGCGGTGGTGCGTCCCGATGAGGAGCACCTTCGGCTGGCGATGCTGGAATACGAGCAGAGCCTCAGAGGCGCGCCCGAGCCGGCGCTGCGGCCCAAGCCGGTGAAGGGTGTCGCGGCAGGCTTCGAGGTGCAGAGCAAGTCCGCCTAATCTGCCGCGACAAGTTGCCGAGGTTGTTGCCTTAGCCTCAGACCGAATTGCCTGGTACCTGGCCGCAGGCCCCCGGCCTGTTCCTTCACTTCGCGAAGTTCAAAAAGCCCCAACGCTCAGGCACGTGCATGTCGACGATGCCCTGGGGCGACCAGACCCAGTTGTCTTCCTTGGGTTGGCCCGCCTTCCATTCCACCCGGCTGAAGTTGATCCGCCATGCTGAGCCGATCCGGGGAGCGGGCACGTCCTGGCGTGATTGAAACGCCGCGAGCGGATACGCGATCTCAAGCGTCCAGCCGCGATCCTGGTCGGAGGCGTCGTTCAGGGTCCCCTGGACGGCAACGGCGGTGCGCAGTCCCTGGATGTCCCAGCTGTTGTCCGCGTGGCCGCCGAGCTTGTAGGGCTTGGCGAGGAACAGATCCCAGCCGGTGTTCAGGGCGTTCATCTCGAACTCGTAGTAGCTGGGCGTGTCGGGCAAGGGCTTCAGGAAGACCTCGAAGTCGTTGTCTTTGAAGATCACCGAATCGTGCTCGGTTAGGGTGGCTTTGACGTCCGGCTCCTGCAGCTCGGCGGCGATGTACAGGTACTGGTGGTCCCACAGCATCTTCGCGCGGGTACGGAAGCGGGGGGTCGGCTTGCTCGCGCCTTCGATGTCGACGAAGTCACTGGTCCAGGGCGCTTGCGCCCACGCGGGGTCGTCCAGCTTGCCGTCGATCTTCGGCGGGTTGGCCGTGAAGTGACAGAGATAGCTCAGGGGCGGCGGGGCGAGCGGCTCCTGAGCCACCGTGGGCAGGCAAAGCAGAGCGAGAGTGGCAAGGCATCGGCGCACGCGGACTCCCTCCAGAGGCGCAGGATACCAAGGTCGCGCGCTTCGAGACTGCATCCCCGGGAAATCGCAAATCAGCAAGAAAAAGTCGTCTTGTGGTGGACGCCGTGTCCCTGTGAGCTTACTGTGACAATACGGGTTCTTACGTCCAAAGGGTCGCTTTCAAGCAAAGTGCCTCCAGCGATACGCAACGGCAACGCTTCTCCAGCGTGCCGCCAGAGTGGTCTGCGCGCGGGGGACACGGTTGACTCCAGAACGTAAACGCAAGCCGTATGCGAGGGCAGATGCGAAGCGATTTCTTCAAGAGCGTGATGGGTGTCTCCGCGGTTGTGCTGGTAAGCATGGCGCCGCTGGCGGCCCAGACGATCACGGGTGCGGTGACCGGCAACGTCAGTGATCCCAGCGGCGCAGTGGTGCCCGGCGCCAAGGTGATTGCGCATAACGTAGAGACCGGCGTAGACACGACCGCCACGACGGACGCAGCGGGGGTGTACCGCATCTCGTTTCTGCCCATCGGCCAATATCAGCTGACGATCGAGGCGCCGGGGTTCGGCCAGAGCAAGGTTCCAGCATTTCGGCTGGAGTCCCTGCAGACGCCTACCTTCAACGTGAAACTCATGCCGGGCGGGACGGCGGAGACGGTCAACGTCTCGGATACGGCGCCGATCCTGAACACCAGCGATGCCACGCTCAGCAGTACCTTCACGGCGAATACCATCCAGAACTTCCCTTTGAACGGGCTGGATTTCTCGGCGATCACCCTGTACGTACCGGGCGCGGTGAGCACGGCGGGCACCGGCGGTACGACCAGCACCGAGCGCAGCCTGAACTGGAACGACAGCGTGAACCTGAACGGGAATCGCGCCCAGGCGAACAACTACACGCTGGACGGCATCGACATCAATGAGAGCTTCAACAACCTGATCTCCTACAGCCCGGCGCCGGAGTCTCTGCAGGAGCTCAAGGTGCTTACGGCCAATGCGCCTGCGGACTATGGAAACGTCAATGGTGGCGATGTCGTCGCCGTGCTGAAGAGCGGTACCAATGCGTTTCATGGGTCGGCGTACGGCTACCTGCAGGACTACCGGCTGAACGCGAACGCGTACAACAACAAGCAAACGTCGCCGGTGACGCCGATCAATCCGTTCTCGCAGGTGCAGTTCGGGGGCAGCCTCGGCGGCCCGATCAAGCGGGACAAGCTGTTCTTCTTTGTGGATTACCTGGGATCGCGGTACCACAAGGGCGGCACCACAACCACCAGCGTGCTGACCCAGGCGATGCGCGGCGGCGACTTCTCCGCCCTGCTCACCACGGCGGCCAACAAGATCCAGCTGTATGACACGCAGAACAACTTTGCTCCGTACCGTGACGACAAGGGAATTCCGATTTTGAACCCTGTAGCGAAGTTTCTGTTTGCCAATCCGAACCTGTATCCGCTGCCCAATGCGACACCGACGGATGGCGTGGCGGCGAGCGACTACGAGGGTGCCTCCCGCACCTATCACGCAAACAACCAGGGTGATGTGAAGATCGAGTACGATCCGCGGGCCTCGGACAAAGTCACCGGCTTTTATTCCATGTCCACGGCCTATGACGGACAGACGGCTCTGTTGGCGATCAACTTTCCGGGCGTCAGTCTGTACCCCACCAAGGTGACCGGGTTGAACTGGGTGCACATCTTCTCGCCGGCGCTGGTGAACTCGGCGCGCGTGGGCTTCACACGCACGGTGTGGAACCAGGGACTGCCGCAGGACCTTACAGGACAGTTCGGTACCAACGGCAATGCGAAGGTAGGAATTACCTTCCCGAATCAGGCGTACCAGGGCTTCACGTATCAGGGCATCGGCGGCGTGGGCGGTGTGGGCACGTCGGCCTTTGACGGCGGGATCATCGACAACACCTACAGCTACATCGATAACCTGCTGCTGCAGCGCGGCAAACACACCTTCACCTTCGGCGTGCAGGCGCTGCGGTACCAGAACAACTATCCGACCAGCAACAACGACGGCTATCTGGGCACGCTGAACTACTCCGGCGCCTTTACCAGCGATCCGGCGCTGGGCAGCCCCGGCGGCTTTGGCGGCGCGGACTTTCTGCTGGACCGGGTCAGCCAGGCGCAGGTAACCCTGGGCAGCGTGAATGTGGGGCAGCGCCAATGGCGTGCCGCCGGCTTTGCCGCAGACGACTTCAAAGCGACGCCGCACCTGACCCTGAACTATGGGGTGCGCTATGAGTTCGACGAGCCCTGGGTCGAGTCCAATGACAAGACCGGCAACATCGACCTTGCCACCGGCCAGGTGATCTACGCCGGGCATGTGCCGACCGGTGCGCCGGTGGGCTCCGGGGTGTGCAGCAATCGCGGCTGTTATCAGCCCAACTACCGGCAGATCATGCCGCGGCTCGGCTTTGCCTACCAGGCGGCGAGCCGGGTGGTGGTGCGGGGCGGCTACGGCGCGGTGAGCTTCTATGAGGGCAACTCCTCCAACCAGCGCCTGACCTCCATCACACCGTTCATCCAGGCCGTGAACGTGCAGGCGCCGCAGCCGAGCGCGACCTCGGGTGGTACGCCGCGCACGGCCGAAGAGGGCTTCTCCGGCGGAACGACGCAGTATGGCGGCACCTTCAACGTGTATCCGCAGAACATTCAGCCCGCGTATGTGCAGGAGTACAACCTGACCACCGAATATGCACTCTCCCGCACGCTGTCCCTGCAGGTGGGGTATCTCGGCGAAACGGGGCAGCACATCGAGGACTACGGCAACGTCAACCAGTACCGCGTGGCGAGCGATCTGACATCGGCGCCCTTCTATAACAACAAGTATCTCGGGATCAACGCCGTGGATCCCTCGGTCAGCATTGCAAACAACGGCTTGCTGATCACGGAGTCCAGGGCGGCGATGAACTACAACGCGCTGCAGGCCGTGCTGCGGGAGCGCTTGAGTCATGGGCTGGAGTTCACCGCGAACTACACCTATGCCAAGGCCATGACCAACAGCCTGGGCAACTACGGGCTGAACACGAACGGCTTCTCCGGCGCGTTTCAGAACTACTACAACAGCCGCGCGGATTGGGGGCCGGCGGGCTACGACGTGCGGCACAACTTCAGCGGAACGGGCGTGTACTCCCTGCCTGTCGGCCAGGGCAAGCAGTACCTGTCCGGCGTGAACCACATCGTCGATGAGTTCATCGGAGGCTGGCGCGTTTCGACCGCGATTGTGGCCTACAGCGGCTTTGCGGAGACCGTGACCGGCGGTTCCTCAGGAACGGGCGCAACCCAGTCCTACGGCAACAGCCGCCCGAACCAGTACCGCGGTCTGAAGGTACGAGGCCGCTCGCTGACCAAGTGGTTCGGCACGGATCCTTCCGCCACGTTCTGCACCACGCCCGGCGTAGACGACGGCGTATGCGCCTTCGGGGTCGCGTTGCCGGGAGCGTTCGGGACGGCGACCAACGGGGACGTCTATGGCCCCGGCTACCTGAACGTGGACATGTCCGCGTTCAAGGACTTTCATACGTTCCGGGAAGAGACGCTGGGCTTCCGCTTCGACGCGTTCAACGCCTTCAACATCGTCAGCTACGGCAATCCGGACACAGGCTTCGGCGACACGAACTTCGGCAACGTGTACACGCAGGGCGCGCGGTCGACGGAGCGGCGGCTGCAGTTCTCGGCCAATTACCGGTTCTGATCCGTTGGGGACAGGTTCAGCTCGCGTACCCAGATGTTGCGAAAGCTGATGGGCTCGCTGCGGTCGCCGTGGGCCTGCAGCTTGATAGGGGCGCCGTCAAAGGCCTTATAGAAGGGCTTGCCGATATAGCGGGTTTCGCCCTGCAGGGCGAAGTGGTTTTCGACCAGCACGCCGTTGAAGAAGACGGTCACAAAGGCAGGAGTTCTGAGGGAGCCGTCGGCGGCAAAGGTGGGCGCGGTCCAGACCACGTCATAGGTCTGCCACTCGCCGGGTTTGCGTGCAGGGTTCACCAGGGGAATCGCCTGCTTATACATGCTGCCGGCCTGGCCGTTGACGTAGGTCTTGTTCTCGTAGGAGTCGAGGATCTGCAGCTCGTAGCCGGCGTCGCCCGGACCGGTTGAGGCGAGGAAGACGCCGCTGTTGCCGCGCGCCTGGCCGCTGCCGGTGATGTTCTCCGGCACTCGCCACTCAAGATGCAGCTGGTAGTTCTTGAACCGTTGCCGTGTTTGGATGTTGCCCGATCCTGACTGCTTGTTGACGGTGAGGATGCCGTCGGCGACCGTCCAGCGGGCAGGCGATCCGTCCTGGGCGGAGACCCACTGGTCGAGGTTCTTGCCGTCAAAGAGCACGATGGCATCGGAGGGTGGCATCCCGCAACTTGGGCCCGGGGTCACGATCGCGGGCACCGGTTCCCACACCTCGGTCTCCTCGGGCTTCATGGGGGCGGGTTGTTGGGCCAGGGCGTGTGAGGCGGGGAGCAGCAGCGTGGCGAAGACGAGAGCGAAGAGGCAGGGTCGCGAGGTCAGGGGCATGGAGCTCCTTGGGGTGGATCGCTGAAAGCAGGTTCTTGAAGCCGCAGAAGTACGAGAGACGGAAGGCAGGTCCTTCCCCTTTTCGCTTCGCTCAGGGTCAGGATGACAACTCCTTTGATTGCAAGAGCAGATTAGGCGAGCTTCATTGCTTCGGGGTCCCACTGCACAACGCTGCCGCGCTCCGCACTGAGGTTACTCAGAAGAGCGGCACCGGCCGCCCGGAAGCCGAAGGTGGCATCCTCCACAACCGGCTGCCGACTGCGCACGGCTTCGAAGAAGTTGCGGAAGTGGTCGTAGCTGTCCGAGTAACCGGCCGGCGCGGCAAACTTCTCCACGTTCTGCAGGGTTGGACCGTTTGGGTGTGGCGCCGGATATGTCTTGCGGTACTGCTCGAGGTACGCGCGCTGCATGGCCTCGGTGAAGGTCGAAGTCGAGTAGCCGGGCTCCTGCGCAAGTGGTGTGCGGGTCACCGTGACAGTGTTGTTGAGGATCTCCATGGTGCCCTCCGAGCCGCTGAAGAGGAAGCCTTCGCCTTCTTCGCCGCCGTCGACAAAGTTCACCCGGAGCGACAGGTTGAAGCCCTGCGGGTAGTCGAAGAGCGCAAGCAGCACGTCGTCCACGTCGCGGCCGTCCTTCCAGAAGCGCAGGCCGCCGGTGGCCATGGCGCGCGTTGGGCCGTGAGCGCCGGTGATGAAGTGCGTGCCGCTGAACAGGTGCACAAAGAGATCGCCGGCCACGCCGGAGCCGTAATCCTTCCACTTGCGCCATTGGAAGAAGCGTTCGGCCGAGAAGGGAATCTTGGGCGCGGAGCCGAGAAAGCGGGGCCAATCGCAGGTCTCGGGCGAGGCATCCAGCGGAATGGAGTAGTTCCAGGCGCCGATCGAGGAGTTGCGATCCCAATGCGCGGAGACCATGTTGAGCTTGCCGATCGCGCCTGCGGCGAGGAGTTCCTTGGCCTTGGCGTAGACGATAGAACTGACGCGCTGGCTGCCCACCTGCAGGATGCGGTCCGTTGAGCGCGCGGTCTCAATGATCGCCGGGCCGTCGGAGAACAGATGGACCATCGGCTTTTCGAGGTAGACATCCTTGCCGGCGTGCATGCTGTCGATGGCGGCCTGCTTGTGCCAGTGATCGGGTGTGGCGATCAGGACGGCGTCGACGTCCTTGCGCGTGAGGATCTCGCGGTAGTCGCGCGTGGTGAAAAGGTCGGCGCCCCACAGCTCCTTGGCGTGCGCGAGGCGGCCGTCGTAGCAGTCGGCGACGGCGACCAGCTTCACCCCAGGCACCTGCAGCGCGACGCGCGTGTCGCCCTGACCCTGGATGCCGGCGCCGATCAGGGCGAGTTGCACCGTGTCGTTCGGCGAGCGCGGGGCCGGCGCGGTGGTCTGCCCGAGCAGGGGCTGCAGCCGGGTGGATGCGGCGGCGAGCGTCACGGTCTTGGCCGCGGACTGAAGGAAGGCTCGGCGATGGAGCATGGGAGAACGTTCTCAACTTTGCGCGATATGGCAGCCGCTCGGACCGCATGAGAACGGTAACGGGAAGGCGACGCGATGTCCAGCACGGCCGTTCGGAAGTTAGGGTCGACGATCTCCGCTGAAGTCTCACAGACGCAGCATGCTGAGGCCCTGTCCTACACGCGCTTCTGCGATGAGTGGCAGCCGATGCGATCGCCGGGGCCGACGCCAGCATCTGCTCCGCGGAGCAGATGCGCGCGTTGACGCGTTTGAGCTCTCTGCTGGTGCCTGCCTTCGGCAACAAACCGGGCGCGGTGGTGATCGCTGACCCGAGGGCATGAACCGTTCGTTCGCGTCATGTTACCTTCGGGCAATTCGCAGCCCCACAGAAGGCTGGGAAGATCGCTTGCATGCGAGTCACTCTTGCCGCCCTGGCCTCCGAACGACACAGCTCCCGCTCCTACGATGTTCCTGTTCTCGTGCAAGTGCAGCCGTCGCGCGGCATGCAGGGACAACACTCCTACAAGACCGACACCTACGCGCTTCGCAGCATGCTGAAGCGCCGGACCGACCTGTCGGGTTTGGCCATCGACGGCTTCATCTCGCAGTTGAAGTCAGCCTCGGGCGCTCGCCTCTCCGGTGTGGAGCTGAACGACCAGACGCTGCGCGAGATCGGCTACTTCGTCGACTAAGCCTTCATCGCCAGAACGAAGCCGTCCTGTAAGGGCGGCCTCGTCTTGTAAGGATGTGGAGCACCGGGCCGGGATCGAACCGAGGTTTGAAAGCAGCACCGAAAGAATGATGTAGTCGCCCAGCCTTCAGCTCGCCGCGATGCATCGTGGGGGAGGAAGCACAAAATATTTGTGCGAGAAAGTGTATAAGTCGGATACTATCCGGGGTATGCCCCTCTTCCTAAGAGCTACTCTTGTCGCTTTAGCCTTCGGTATGTCCACGTCTGCCCTCCACGCTCAGGCGCTTCCCACCGCTACGAGTCACTCCAAGGAGATCCTTGAGGGCGGAGCTGCGGCAGCAACGGTTGGGGGCGGGGCGGCGCTGTCCTCCGAACTCCGCAGAGAACTCTCTCCCGCGAAGATTCAGATTCCCAGGGCGCCAGAGATCAGCAGTACCGGCGCCGCTTCGGGGCTCGTCCTCCTGGCTGGAGGCGTACTCATCCTGCGCGGGCGTAAGCGCTCAATAGCCTAAAGACGAGCACCCTCTGGCGTGCTCGTCTGCTTTGTTGTCCCTGCTGCGTCCCGGTCGGGAGCACCAGCCGGCAACCTGGCTGAGTTGGATAACAAGCGTTAGCGGTGTCTACCTGGCCAAGTTCGCGCTTTGGTTCAGCACCAGAGCGAAGACTATCCTCTTGGTCCGAGCATAGGAAGCCAAGTGCTCACGGCGTGCTGGTCGTATGGGGTCAACGCCGTGCAAATCGGGCAGCTTGGCTGCGCTCATGAGAGCGAGCGGCCATCGGTACGACACGAGCATGGTAGGTGCCAGACTGATTGTCCGAGTGTTGCTGATCAAGCCTGATAAACCAAGGTGATGTTTTGTTCGGCGTGAGGGTCGTAGAGCTGTTCGCCCGTCAGGCTGGGCCGGACTTCACTTCGGTGTTACAAGCATTTGAGCCGTTGCAAGGATCGGGACCCCGCCGAGTTCCCCCCCCATGGGAGCGAACCCGGATCTCACTCTTCTCAGCAGTGACGGTGCTCGCATTGCCGGACCCGCCCATTGATCTGGGCAGGCGAGGTCGCCTAGGCGAGAGAGCCACAGCACACACTTTGCTGCGACTCAAGCGGACCATAGTGTTACCTCTCACGCTCCTGCATCCTGCTTCGGCGTTTCGACGCTGTTGCATACGATGTTCAGTGAACCGTTTCGCGGCTTAGCTCTGGACCAGCTCAGCGGGTGCAGACACACGCCGTTCGGAGCCTACGCGAAGTGGTCGCCTATGATGACCGGGGCAAGCTCTACACACCAAGCTGACGGAGAACTTAGTTACCTCTGCGACACGAAGGTAACATGCACCCTAGGATGGTTATGCGACCGGAGTACTATGATGCGACAAGGCAGAGTCTCGTGAGTGCGACCGTTCACAGCCAGGGAGTTATAGTCTCGCGATGGGCCGGTTTTGCTACACGCAACAACGCTCGGTGCCGGCGTCACTCCGCTACGCGCTTAAATCTTAGGAGAGCTTTGGTATAGCGAAGACAAGGTCGGCAGCGGCCAATGCCGATCACCACCCAAGCTACTGCTAAAGACTGAACGTAGTGGGACAACGATCACGCGCGGGAGCAGTCCGATGCAGCGCCAGCGAATGGATGGCAATACACGCAGTTCCTGTGTTTCTGCACCCCTCATGGTAAGTGACTCGAAAGTGGTACAGGACGAGAGGACCTACGCGAAGTTCTGGCTCGTGCCGCTCATCCTGGCCCTTGAGAACACCGCCGTCGTGCAAATTCCGCATCCCTGGTTCACCGTGTATCTCTACCGGGGAGTTCCTATCGTTCTTGGCTTTACACTGCTCCTCTTTGGGCGATCTACACTTTCCCAATTCAAACAAGAAAAGCCCGAGATCAGTAGGAAGTTTGTCTTGCTGCATCTGGCAATCTTAGGTTCTCTCGCGGTAGTTGAGCTGTATCTCCTCCGCTTCTACTCATCGGGCAGTACACACCGTATCCAGTTCGCGGTAGCTTTTTGGTTAATCCTGCTGGGCGCTTTGGTTGTGACACTGCTGCGCGTCTTCTTACCCTTCCGACGATGGGGCTCCATCATCGTTGCGTTTGGTCCAGCGTGGCTCTATGCGGGCCTGTGCTCGGCGGCAGTGGTTGTGTTCCGAGAGTTCCTTCGCCTGTCCTGGGATCACAGCTCAAGACTTGGTCGGGAGTTGCAGGATATGGCCTTCGCCCAAACAAGAGAGTTGCTGCATCTCGTTTACCCGACGATCGTGTCGGACTCGGCTGATCACATCGTTGGGACGAGCCGATTTGTTGTCCAGATTTCGGGAACCTGTTCAGGGATGGAAGGGATTGCGCTGATGACCGGGGTCATGCTGTTTTGGTTCATTCTCGCGCGTAAGGAGATCAAACTTCCCCGGGCGTTGGTTCTGGTCCCCTTAGCGCTCGGCTTGATGTGGCTCCTGAATCTCGTGCGCCTTGTCGCGCTGATCTCGATTGGAACGGCTGGTTACCCTGGGATCGCCATCAACGGTTTCCACTCCGAGGCTGGATGGATCACCTTCACGATCGCGAGTGTTGCGTTTGTTTGGGTTGCGCAGAGTACGGCTTGGCTCCAGAAGCCCGGCTTTGAGCGTGAACAGCCTACCGCTATCCCGTCGCCACACCACGACGTCGCCACGGCCTATCTTGCACCCTTTCTCGCGATCACGGCGGCCTCTCTCGTCAGCAAGGCCGCGGCGGAGAACTTCGAGTGGCTGTACCCATTGCGCTTCATCGCTGCGATCGCGGCTCTTTGGATCTGCCGAACGGAGTATCGCAAGCTGAATTGGAGCTTTGGTCTCCTCGGGACCATGGCCGGTATCGTTGTGGGCGCTATCTGGATTGCATGGCACTATGCCCTTGTGGGTTGGGCTGTCCCGTCCGCTCTTCCGCTTAGATCAGGGCTCGCGGGTCTCTCGTCGAGTCGGCGGACGGTGTGGATCGTGTTTCGGGTACTTGCGGCATGTCTTACGGTCCCGGTCGCTGAAGAGCTAGCCTTCCGAGGTTTCCTCGCCCGACGGTTCATGTCTGGCGACGTCGACGGGGTTCCATTCTCGCGCCTGAGCACATCCGCTATCCTGTTGAGTTCCCTTGCCTTCGGCCTGATGCATGGAAACATGTGGGCCGTGGGCGCCATTGCAGGTCTGATCTTCGCAATGACGGCGCGCATGAGCGGCAGGTTGGGTGAATCTGTCGCTGCCCATGCAATAGCAAATGCGGTGATTGCCTCGTTCGTTCTCGTACGCGGGGATTACTCGCTTTGGTAGGGAGGAGTAGCGCAAGTGCTAGCAGGGCGAAACCACAACCGCCTCGTTCGATGCCCTATCGTTCGGGTACGTAGACCTGCAGTGTATTACCAAAGTTTACAGACGCTTGCATCCAATCTCACAACCCGGGGTTAAAGAGGGTGAGGGAGTTTCTGATGCGTCTATTTTTCTTGTGTACTGCCGTTTTATTGGCCTCCACGGGTGCTGCCTTTGGCGATGCGCCAGCCGCGGCCACGAGCAGCACCGCGAGCGTTGCAAGCGGACGTTCTGATCACAGTGGGGCTGTTGAGGCTGCGGGAGCCGCCGGGGCAGTAGCCGGAGCGGCGGCGGGGATCGACTCTCTCTTTGCGGACAAGAGCCGCCGGACGACCTATAGGGCTCCCGAGATCAGTACATCTGGTGCTGCCTCAGGGCTCGTCCTGCTCATCGGAAGCTTCCTGGTCTTACGTGGAAGAGAGCGGCGGAAGTCTTAGCAAACAAACCGCTCACAGAGAGCCCAATCCGTAGAAGGCATGAGCAGAAATGACCCAAACAGTACCTACTCCTGTTTGGGGATGGGCGTAAGTGTTTCAAAAGTGTGGAGCACCGGGCCGGGATCGAACCGGCGCATACTGGTTTTGCAGACCAGCGCGTTAGCCACTTCGCCACCGGTGCTCGAAGAGCAGGGATTAGGTGTTAGGAAGTAGGGATTAGGGCTACGGAACACGGCCAGAGCGACTGCGCTTCGCTGGCCCCTGACCCCAGTCCTTAACCTCTGACCCTAGACCCTGGACCCCTGCTCTACTCCCTAATTCCTCTCCCCTACTCCCTGCTTTACTGCGGCTGCGCGGTGGTGCGCAGGTAGGGCTTCACGGTCTTGTACCCGGGAAAGATCCTGGCGGCCTCGTCGTTGGAGACGGCGCCGGTGATGATGACGTCGTCGCCCTGGTTCCAGTTTGCCGGGGTGGCGACTTTGTGCTTCGCCGTGAGTTGCATGGAGTCGAGCACGCGCAGCACCTCGTTGAAGTTGCGGCCCGTGGTCATGGGGTAGGCGAGATGGAGCTTGATCCGCTTGTCCGGACCGATCACGAAGACGGTGCGTACCGGAGCGTTGTGCGCGGCGGTGCGGCCGCCTTCCACGTCGCCGGCGTCGGCGGGGAGCATGTCGTAGAGCTTGGCGATCTTCAGCTCCGGATCGCCGATCATCGGGTAATTGACCGCGTGGCCGCCCACCTCTTCGATGTCCTTGGCCCACTTGGCGTGGCTGTCCACGGGATCCAGCGAGAGCCCGATCACCTTGGCTCCGCGGGCGGCGAACTGGTCTTCGAGGCCGGCCATGGCGCCCAGCTCGGTGGTGCACACGGGGGTGAAGTCCTTGGGGTGCGAGAAGAGTACAGCCCAGCCGTCGCCGATCCACTCGTGGAAGTGGATGGTGCCCTGCGTGGTCTCGGCGGTGAAGTCCGGGGCGATATCGTTGATGCGAAGAGACATCGGTCTGCCTTTCGGGATGTGGCGCTCAGCAGCTGCTGGTCAGCGCTGAGATCGATTCGTACAAGAGTTAGATTCCAGGTCTGGAGGATGGTCGCAGGCCCAGAACGGCAGCCAGACAGCAGAAGACCCACCCGGCCGTTGCCTGGGTGGGTCTGATTCGCTCGGTGACGCTCCTACTGTCCCGTTGCGCTCATCCGCTCACCCCGGCAGGGCCGCAGCAACAGCAACGGCAGCAGCAGCGCGTGGTGGAGGACGGGATGGACGAGGTGAGCATGTTGGATCAAGGTGAACCGCCGCCGGTGTCACGACATCGGCGCAGGGCAGGTTGGCCCCGCTGCGGTTCCATCAAGGTACGAAAGCAAGCGGGGTCTGTCAACCGGAAGCAGACGACTCGAAGACCTGCGACCCAGTCCGGCGCTTTCGCGGCCCGCGGAACTCGGTAGTCTCAAGGCATGGCGAGAGAACTGGCGTACACGGTGGTCGATGTCTTTGCGGAGCGCGCGCTAGAGGGCAATCCGCTGGCGGTGTTCCATGATGGCCGCGGTCTGGAGGATGCGAAGATGCAGGCCCTGGCGCGCGAGACAAACCTCTCCGAGACCACCTTCATCCTGCCCTCCGACGATCCCGACCAGGACAGGGCGTTGGGCGTGCGGGTGCGCATCTTCACCACGCAGGAGGAGCTGCCGTTCGCCGGCCACCCGACCCTGGGTACGGCAAGCTGGCTGCATCTGCACCACCCGCCCGTGCGCGGAGCGGAGACGGTCACGCTGCGGTTGCAGGTGGGCCCGGTGCCGGTGCGCTTCGACCTGGGCGGGGCGGAGCCGGAGGGGAGCGTCTACGGCACCATGCAGCAGCCGGACCCGGAGTTCGGTGCGGAACACGATCCCGCGGAGGTAGCAGGCGTGGTCGGCCTGCCGGTGAGCGATCTGCTGCCCGGGTACCCGCCGCAGACGGTCTCAACCGGGAACCCGTTCTGCATCGTGGCCCTGCGCTCGCTGGAGGCGCTGGAGCGGCTTGCGATCCCACAGCGCGAGGCGACGGTCTGGCTCCGGGACCACGGCGCGCGCTGGTTCTACTGCATTGCCCCGGAGCAAAACGGACAGGCGTGGCGGGCCCGCATGCAATGGTACGGCGGCGAGGATCCGGCCACGGGCTCGGCCGCGGGGCCGTGCATTGCGTGGCTGGTCCGAACGGGGCTGGCGGCTTCGGGAGAGCCTCGGCCGCTGCATCAGGGCATCGAAATGCAGCGCCCCAGCCGTTTGGTCGTGCGGGCCACGCGGGCTGGTAACCGAATCACTACAACTTTAGTGGGAGGGCGCACCATTCCCGTGGCAGCCGGACGCTTCTTCCTTCCAGGGTGACCGCCTTATGCACAGGACGGGGAACCCAGAAGGTC
Source organism: uncultured Acidobacteriaceae bacterium (assembly GCA_964248055.1). Classification (GTDB taxonomy): domain Bacteria; phylum Acidobacteriota; class Terriglobia; order Terriglobales; family Acidobacteriaceae; genus Granulicella. Next base: position 25,066 of record CAXTWN010000022.1, read on the forward strand.
AATAACACCAACGGTTCGGGATCGAGCGGTGGATTGGAAGGTCAACATCGCGTGAATCTTCGCCTTTCTTTCGGGTTGCCGCAGAGGGTTCCGGCCCGTATGCTCAGGCCATCGCGGAAGGGAACGTTACCTCCCCAACGCACACTGTTTACTCCTGATTCATCGATAAATACAGCGTAACTGCGCGGACTCCAGCCCGCTTCGCCCCCTCGTGTCCATCGTTCGATGGAGATGAGGAGGGGCCAACCGGGACGACCGCACCTGCAGCCGGGGCAGACGCCCTCTGCAGCTTCGACCTGCCACGTCCGGATGCAGCGGACGCGTGGCCTTCCTTTTGTAGAGCCGTACTCGACGGTGACCGATGTGCCCACCGCGGCGCAAAGGCCCCCGCTCGGACCTCAATCCAGAACCCACGCCTCTGTGCGCTCGCGCGCAGCGTGGCCTAGCACGCCGGGCCCCGGCAGGAGACGAAGCATCGATGCGCCCTCGCAAGACGATCCTCTGTGTGGAAGACAATGAACAGCTTCTTTCGGTTCGCAAGTTCATGCTGGAAACCCGCGGCTACCGTGTGCTGGCGATGAACTCGCCGACGGCCGCGCTGGAGCACCTCCAGGGCGCGCTGCCCGGCTCCATCGACCTGCTTCTTGCCGACCTGATGATGCCCGGCATGGACGGCAATGAGCTGGTGCGCCGTGCCAAGCAGTTGCATCCCGGGCTGCCCGCCATGCTGGTCTCAGGCGTGGTTTCCAACTTCGACCGCGCCGGGGCGGCGGACGCCTTTCTGCCCAAGAGCGCCTGCACCTCGGCCGAGATGCTGGACCGCATCCGGCTGCTGGTGGCGCGCAAGCGCGGCCCCAAGAAGCAGGTCTCCGCGCCCGCGGGCGTTCCCATTACCGCGATGGGTTGAGGGACGAGAAGCCGCGGCAGTCAGGCTCGATTTTTACGCCTCGACCAAGCCGTAGCGTCGCTGCCACTGCTGTTTCAACCGCTCCCACACAGCGGCGCGCTCCTCGGGGCTGATCTGCGGGTCGGGCGCCTCCGCAAAGCGGGCGGCTTCGAGCTTGGCCCATTCCAGCAGCTTGCGATCGCGGCGAAGGTCGGCGACGCGGAGGTCGGGGACGCCGGCCTGGCGGGTGCCAAAGAACTCGCCCGGACCGCGTTGGGCGAGGTCGAACTCGGCGAGCTCGAAGCCGTCCTGAGTGCGCACCATGGCGTCGAGTCGCGCCTCGGCCTCGGGGGTGATGAGTTCGCCGGTGAGCAGCACGCAGAAGCTCCTGGCCCTGCCGCGGCCCACGCGACCGCGCAGCTGGTGCATCTGTGCGAGCCCAAAGCGCTCGGCGTGCTCGATCACCATGACGCTGGCGTTGGGCACGTCGACGCCGACCTCGATCACCGTGGTGGCGACCAGGACGTCGATCTCGCCGCGCTTGAAGCGGGCCATGGTGACGTCCTTGTCGTCGGCGCTCATGCGGCCATGCAGCAGGCCGAGGCGCAGGCCTTGCAGCGGCCCGGCGCTGAGCTCCTCGTACACCTCTACCGCGGAGCGGAGCTTGGGTCTGTTAATGGAGCGCGCCTTCACGCCGAGCAGCGGTGCCGTTGGTGCTTCGCCCTTCCGCTTGTTCCGGGTTGGGGTCTTGGCACCGATTGCCTCGACCACGGACTCGTCCTCATCGTTAGAGAACTCCAACTCCGGTTGATCCTCGTTGTCGCCCTCGATGAGGGGGCAGACGATGTACGCCTGCCGGCCGGCGGCGACCTGCTTGCGCACAAAGGTCCAGACCTCGCCCGCGCGCTCGGCCGGCACGCGGCGGGTAGTGATCGGCGTGCGACCCGGGGGAAGTTCATCGAGGATGCTGGCCTCAAGATCGCCGTAGACGGTGAGCGCCAGCGTGCGGGGGATCGGCGTCGCGGTCATGACAAGCACGTCGGGCTCGGTCGCCACCCCATCCGGCCCCGGTTTGCGCATCAACTTGTAGCGCTGCTGCACGCCGAAGCGGTGCTGCTCGTCCATGATTACGAGGCCGAGGTTCTCGAAGTCGACCTTCTCTTCGACCAGCGCGTGCGTGCCGATGGCGAGGTCGGTCTCGCCGCGAAAGATGCGGCTTCGGGCCTCCCGTTTGGTGCGCTCGTCCAGGGAACCGGTGAGCAGCGTGATGCGGTAGGGGCGGCCCTTGCTGGGCGAGGTCGACTCCGCCAGCAGCTTGCGGGCGGAGAGAAAGTGCTGGGTGGCGAGGATCTCGGTCGGCGCCATCATGGCCACCTGGTAGCCGTTTTCAATGGCCACCAGCGCCGCTTCGAGCGCGACGATGGTCTTGCCCGAGCCGACGTCGCCCTGAAGCAGCCGGCGCATGGGGCGGGGTTCGCGCATATCCTCAACGATCTCGCCGAGCACGCGTTTTTGCGCGGCGGTGGGCTTGAAGGGAAGGATCTGCTTCAGCGCGGCGCGGACGCGGTCGTCGGTGACGAAGGCGGTTCCCTCCCGCTCGCGGAGGCGTCTGCGCTTCAGCTCCAGTCCCAGCTCCAGATACCAGAGCTCTTCGAAGATGAGCCGGCGATGGGCAGGGGTGTTGGCCGCCTGCAGATCGTCAAGCGAGGTGCTGGCGGGTGGAAAGTGGAGGTCGCGCAGCGCCTGCATGCGGCTGGGCAGGGCAAGGCGCTCGATGAGAGCGCGGGGCAGGGACTCGTCGGCGGCAACACCAGCCTCTTCGAGCTCGCGGAAGAGCGTCCACAGCACGCGCCGCAGCCAGCGCGAGGTCAGCTTGGCGCCCCACGCCGTGGTCCCGCCCAGCGACTCGTAGACCGGCACGATGCGGCCCATCTCCAGGGTGGTGAACTCGGCGTCCTCGCCGATGGCGTTCGCGTCCGGGAGGATCTCGAAGGTCGGCTGGATCATCTTCCAGTGCGTGGAGCCGGGCACGGCGCCGAGCGCGTTGCCGGAGCGTGAGCCTTCGAGCTTGCCGTAGAGCGCCACCTGCTGGCCGGGATGGAAGCGGTCGCGGAGGTAGGTGCCGTTGAACCAAAGGCACTTGATGGTCTCCAGAACCGTCGGCGTCAGGAGCGGCGGCCTTCCGTTGCCCAGTTGCGGGGCCGCGGGAGGTTCGCTGGGCGCCGGTGACGCAGGCCGCACGCCCACGGTCATCTCGAAGATCGGCCTGGCCCGGGTGCGCAGCAGAACGGTGCCCCGCACCTCGCCGATCACCGAGGCCATGTCGCCGGCGCGGTAGTCGGAGAGGGGCCGCGGGTGGGCGCGATCCTCGTAGCGGAAGGGCAGGTGGTAGAGCAGGTCCTCGACGGTCTCCACGCCACGCTCGGCGAGGCTCCCGGCCACCCGGTCACCGACGCGCTTGAGGAACTTGACCGGCGTCTGCAGCGTCAGGGGCACGAGCTTCATGCTAACGGCTGGAGGGATCGCTCCCCTTCGGCGGGAGTCCAGGTTGCCTTGCGAGGCGACACGTTCCCGGTCGCAGACCCTCGCGTACAAAGGCTGCGGGCGATAATAGCGTACGGCCGTGGCCGTGCGTGCGTATGGAGTCCTTCGGCCGTCTGAAAAACCCGCTCGCGCTGCTGGCGCTGGTGCTCCTGCAGACGCTTTGGCTGGCGGTGCAGGTTCAGCGACCGGCGCGCTCGGCCTTTGCGCTGGGCGGGCCGGAGGACAGTCACAAAGTGTCCATGCTGCGCTCCTGGACTCTGTTGCTGGTCGGTCCGGTGGAGCGGGTGACGCAGGCGACGGGTTCGGGCGTCCGGCGGCTCTGGGGAAACTACGTGGACCTGCGCCACGCCCGGGAGCAGAACCTCGCCCTGCGCGGAGAGATTGCACGGCTCCGTGAGGAGCAGGCCAGCTTCGCCGAGGACGCCGCGGAGGGTCGGCGGCTGCAGGCGCTGCTGGCGTTTAAACAGCAGTACATCGCCCGTACCGTCGCCGCGGAGGTGATCGGGACCAGCGGGTCGGACCGGTCGCATGTGCTGTGGATCAACAAGGGCGCGGCGGACGGCCTGCGACCCCAGCAGCCGGTGATTACGCCGGACGGCGTGGTGGGCAAGCTGCGCGATGTGCAGGAACACACGGCGCAGCTGTTGCTGCTGAACGACGCGAATTCCGGCGCGGGCGTCTTCCTGGCGTCTTCGCGCATGCGCGGCATCCTGCGCGGCACCGCGACCGGCGAGGTCGTGATCAATAACCTGACCCCGGATGACCGGATCAAAGCCGGCGAGCACGTCATCACCTCCGGCGGCGACCAGGTCTTCCCGCGCGGGTTGCCGGTGGGGGACATCGTGTCGGTTGCGCCGGATCCGCAGCATCCGCCGTACACCCTGATTCGCCTGCGGCCCGCCGCCAATCTGCACCAGCTGGAAGAGGTGCTGGTGATCACCGGCACCGTGCCCGAGCTGCCGCCCGCCGCTCAGGCCGACGCCGTGCAGGCCGAGGCAGCCGCCGCGGACAACAAACGGGCCGCCGATCTCATTGCGGAGCGGCTGCCCAGCCTTCACGACACGTCAGGAGCCCCGGGCGCCAGCGGCCCAAGTGGCCCAAGCGGGGCGACAGGCCCCACCGGGACGAGTGCCGCTGCCGTGGAGGCCGCCGCCAAGGGAGCCGGAGGCGTGCCTGGCGTGCCCAACTCCGGCATGCCCACCCCCAGGCCGGCGCTCCACCCGGACCGCTACTCGCCGGGAGCCGCGCCCCCGGCTGCCGACCTCACCCCCGGTGCCCCGGCTGCCCCGCCGCCACAGCCCTGAAGCGGCGCTGCGC
>CAXTWN010000023.1:0-14609 GCA_964248055.1 uncultured Acidobacteriaceae bacterium
GCCATGTACCGTGCTGCTTCGAACGTTTCTGCCACGGAAAGCGCGACCGGTTGTCCGCTGTGATGGATGCGGGCGTCATAGAGGGGACGCAGCGGACTCCCATCCTTGGGGGCATCTTCGTCCCGGTAGCTTCGGTCGAACCATGAAAGATGCGGCCGGTTCTGGTGGGTGAAGACTTTGACTGCTCCAGGCACGGCCATAGCCTCGGCCACACTGATCGCCGTGATCTCACCGTGAGCGATGGACCCAGAGACGACAACAGCGTAGAGCATGTCCGGAGCGAAGAACTCGCCGGCGTACTTTGCCGCGCCTGAGACCTTGGCGGGGCCATCGATCCGGTTCACATCGGTGCCGATCAGATGTGTGTTCATACAGTATCCCCTTCGTGAGCAGCCTGCTCCAACGCGCGCACGATGGTGATGGGCGCGATTTTCAGTTTGAAGTCGTTCTCGCCGAAACCCCGAGCGCCGGCTAGCAAAGCCGCTTGAAAGTCGTGCCAGGTACTGCGGTTGGCGGGTTTGCCGATGAGCAACTGCCGCTCCAGCTCCGCGTTGCGCCATGGTTTCTGAGCGACTCCGCCCAGAGCGACGCCGGCATCAGCAATGAGGCCACCCTCAAACCGTAAGCCGGCCGCCACTGAGATCAAAGCAAATGCATAGGACTGCCGGTCCCGCACCTTGATGTAAGCGCAGTTCCCGGCGAAGCCGATTGCTGGAAGGTCCACCGATGTGATCACTTCGTCTTCAGTAAGAACCGTTTCAATCTCGGGATGTTCTCCGGGCAAAAGGTGGAAGTCTGCGAAGGCGATGCTACGTTGCCCGGAGGAGCCGCTTACCTGAACCACGGCCCCCAATGCGGCCATGGCGACACACATATCCGATGGATGAGTCGCGATGCAGTGCACGCTGGTACCCAGGATGGCAAGGCTACGATTGGCACCCTGCTTGGCCGGACAGCCGGTGCCGGGCTCGCGTTTATTGCAGGGCACAGCCGTGTCATAGAAGTACATGCAGCGCGTCCGCTGCAGCAGATTGCCGCCGGTCGTCGCCTTGTTGCGTAACTGCGCGCTGGCACCCGCAAGAATGGCACGGGAAAGCATGGGATAACGCGCTGAAATGGTTGGGTGATACGCAACATGGCTGTTGGTCACAAGAGCCCCGATGCGCACACCGCCACCTGGCAGATCGGAGATCTGACGCAGGTCCAGGCGGTTTAGATCGATCAGCGCGGAGGGATGCACGACCGCATACTTCATCAGATCGACTAGGTTGGTACCACCCGCGATGAACTTAGCCCCGTCGCGAGCCGCTAGAGATTGTGACGCTCCGTGAAGATCGGCAGCACGAACATACTCAAAGTTGTTCATCGTGTACTCTCCGCCGTTGCCGCTGCGGTGGACATCACGTGCTTCACGGCAGCAACGATGTTGGGATAGGCACCGCAACGACAGACGTTGCCGCTCATCTGCTCGCGAATGTCGGCCTCTGTCTTCGCATGGCCCTCGCGTAACATGCCGACAGCGGAACAGATCTGCCCCGGCGTGCAGTAGCCGCACTGGTAGCCGTCATGGTCGACGAAGGCCTGCTGCATTGGCGAAAGGCTGCTCTCGCTCCCGAGGCCCTCTATCGTCGTCACCTTCGCACCGTCATGCATTAAGGCAAGACAAAGGCAACTGTTGACTCGAACACCGTCGAGCAGGACGGTGCAAGCACCACACTGGCCATGGTCGCACCCTTTCTTGCTGCCGGTCAGCCTCAAGGTCTCCCGGAGGAGATCGAGCAGGGATGTCCATGGCTCGATGGATAAGACGTGCGCCTGATCATTGATGATGAGCCGCGTTTCAACGGCACGTGATGGGTGCAACATTCCGATGTTCTGAACCATTGATGGATAGGATGAACTGCGCGTCGTTCTTGCACGCGAGTTCCTCGCAAAGACTTGCCTAAAGCGATCAACTTGGGAAGGCTTGATGACGAGAGAGTGCTGCTCACCTTGCTCGTGGCATTCGGTCGTCCTGCAGGCGATTTGCCTGTTTCGGGATCGCCCGCTTAGCGGAGCAGCCACATTGCGGGCTTGGCTTGGAACAGCCGTGTCGCTGTTTCAGCAGCAACGCGCTCTATGTTGCCTGTCTATCACCCACCCATCCAAGGATGATTCCACGGCCGCCTGTTGAAGAACGTAACACGTGGCTCTTTTGAATGGGTCGCCTCACGCAATGCGGCTTAGCAGGAAGCCGACGACGAGCATAAGGGCGCAAGTCGCTCCATGAACGGCGAGCGCTTTCGTCTTTGACCCGCCCGAACTCAGTACGATCGACATATCGCCGAAAGGGATGATGGCAAAAGCGATCAGAGCTATGCCTACCGATCGCCTGTCGGTAGCCAGCATCAACGACAACACAACGAGTCCAGATCCGACGTCGCGGATGCCCTTAAGGCGCAGCCAGGAGCGTGTATCGACGTCCGGTGCCGGGGGCTTGAGGCCAAACGATCCTGTCATTCTTTCGGGAGATACAAGGTAGGAGCAGCCGATAACGATCACGGCCACAGCTACAAGAGCAGCTAGGGAAACAAGAATAGCGTTGTGCATACATTTGCCTCTTGTGAAACGTTGGAGCGAGCTGAAGAACTTACTTGTGAAATGGCGATCACCTAGGAACGCTCAGCCGATCTTTGACCGAGAGTCTTCGCACAAAAGGGGCTAGCGTAATTGCGAATCTCATTGATGTACCCGTCGCAAAGGCCTGAAGCGAAATACGTGAACGTTGCGATACGGTTGAGCAGTCTGTTTCGGATGAGATCGCCCCGGCCCTCAACGAACACTGTGCTTCCGTTGTAGGTGACAAACGCGTGACGATCCACCATAACAGCTTGCGTGAAGTTATCGAGGGTAGTCTGGAGGTAAACCGATGACTGCATTCTTGCCTTGAAAGGTGCGTTCAGGATGTGCTCCTCCGGCCATCGCGAAAGGGATCGTCTCCACCGTGTCTGCGGTCGGTACGGCGCCGGCGATTCGAACACCGCGGTCGGACAGGGAACGGAAGAACCCATCCACCGCGTGCTTACTGATTGAATCTGTACGAGACATGTTGACACTCCTTTTCAGATCCCGCCTACGTTGCTCCGAGCTCCTAAATAAACTATGGTAGAAATACTAGCAACGCTATATGTGATGTTTCGGATCTGAGAAAGTTTCGGGCAGATCGCTCATACGGCTAGGAATCTAGCGGCGCTATACGCTGTAGCAATGACGAACTCACAAGTCGCGAATCGAATTGCGGAACGAAAACTGCGTGACAGGGAGGCTCGCCGGGCGGAGATCATCCGTGCGGCGCGACAAATCGCGGAGCGTGATGGTTGGTCGAACGTAACCGTTCGTCGGCTGTCAGATGAAATCTCGTACAGCCAACCGGTCCTGTACTCCCACTTTGGAAGCCGCGAAGGAATTCTCGCAGCGGTCGCTCTTGAAGGGTTTCGGGAGATCGGCTTTGTCCTGGAGAAGGCACGGAAGCAAGCCAGGCCTGGGAAGGAGCTCGAGGCGATCACAGCCGCATATCTGGACTTCGCATCCGCTATGCCCGCGCTCTACGAGGTCATGTTTTCGCTTAGCCTAAGCGTACCCTTCGACGATGTGGGTACACCATCAGAGATGCGTTTTGCCTTCTCACAAATCTCCGAGGCGTTCCGGGGGCAGAGTTCAGGTCCCGAGGTTCTATCGGAGCTGCTGTGGGCGAGCCTTCACGGCATCGCCGAGCTCACAAGGACAAAGCGGTTCCCTCGCACTCGCCAGCGAGACCGAACGAAGCAGTTGGTCCAGCTTTTCACTTTAGCGAAGTCGACCAGCAAGGTAGCGAGCGCGAGAGAGGGTCTCGGATAATGTGGCGTACTCGTCACCCGAGATCACGCCGAAACACTACCTTGCGAGCCCATCCGAGGAATGAAGCACTTGAGTTCCAGAAGCCCAGCACCACGGCGATAGCGATCAAGGGAGATCTCTTGAAAGCGTGGTACTGAGCCTCGTTCGGCTCTCGACTTAGTTGTCATATGCGGAGAAGACGAGGCCCTCCACTTCCAGGTGGAAGGCGCTTGCGCGGAAGATCATGTGCACCTCTGAGCTGGAGGGGTTCCACCACCACTGGGAGGAAGCCTGGCTGTTCACAGAGGCTTTGGTGTATTTCGCAAAGCGTACGCCGTTGAGTCGGATTGCAGCAGGTTCCTCTCTGGTGCGCAGGATCACCTCGTACTGGCGCATCGTCTTGCTTGCACCGTCAAGACTCGCCTGCGAACCATGCTGGTGGAAGTGGGCACTGGTTCCGTCCCTCATCGTGAAGCTGCCCTCTCCCACGCCTGTGATGGACGGGTAGACTCTCCAGATGAGCGAGCCATCCAGCAGTTGCGGATCGTCCCAGTTCCAGCGCGCGGTCTCCTCCTCAGGTTTGAACGGGAGAACGGAGCCGGCGCGGACGAGGATCGGGATGTCCGATGCATCGACTGTGACGTCCTGCCCGCCGGAGAGGGAATCACCGCTCCAGAAGTTCACCCATTCGCCTTTGGGCAGGTACAGCGTTCGTAGTCGTTGTCCGGCTTCTACGACGGGCGCGACCAACATCTCCCGGCCAAGCAGATACTGGTACTCCGCTGTTGCGCTGCGGGGGTCTTCGGGGTACTCGAGTACGGTGTGACGCATGATGGGGACGCCGGTGCGTTGTGCTTCCTCGGCATAGGTTGCGAAGTAGGGCAGAAGCGAACTGTGAAAGGCCGCCCAGCGTCGGAAGTGTGCCGTAGTTGCTGGGTCTGAGAACACATTGAGCGAGCCGTTCGGCTTATCCCAGACATGATCACGCATCACGGGCGTTAGCGCACCGAACTCGACCCAGCGCATCCACAGATCGCGATCGCTGCCTGTGCTCAGGATGTCAGGTCCCCAGTTGGAGAAGCCCGACATGCCAGCGGTGATGCCTGCTGTCACGACCGAGGGGAGACCATAGTCGCGCGACCAGTTCGGCGACTGATCCGCACCCCACAGCACAGGGCTGAAGTGCTGCGAACCAGGTGATCCGGAGCGAGAGAACGAGACCACCTCCGGGTTAATCCCCTGGGCGACTTGTGTGGTGATCTTGTGATAGAGCAAGGGGTAGAGCTCGGAAAGGGTGCGGCCCGAACCCGCCGAGAAGCGGTCCGTGTCGCGCACCCACTCGCCAAAGTCCTCCATCCAACCATCAAAGCCCTGCGTGCGCACCGCTTGCGTAATCATGGTCTGCCACCAGTCGACCGCAGCGGGGTTGGTGAAGTCGATGTTCCCCACGGGAACGGGTTCGAAACGGGGCCCGGCCGGCTTACCATCTGCGCCTGTAACGAGCAGCTTCTCACTCACGCCCTTTGCAAATAGGGGGTTCACACTGGGGTAGGGAAACAGAACAGCACGAACGTACGGGTGCACATAGCTGAGGACCTTGAAGCCCTGGCCGTGCAGCGTGTCGGTGAACTCGCGCGCGTCGCCGTAGAAGTTCGAGAACCAAAAGGGCCAGCCGATATTGTCCTGCTCGTCATTCTGGTCGTACACCCAAAGCGCGCTGGCCGGCATGCCTTCCAGGCGGATGCGCTGCGCTGTATCAAGCACCGCTCCTTTGCCGCCAAGCGCGGTGATCCAGGGTCCGAAGGTCCAGTACGGAGGGTTCTGCGGACGACCGGTGATCGCGGTATAAGCACTGAGTACAGCCTTTGGATTTGCCTCGGTAAAGAGGTACACGGGGACCGGAGAGCCGGCGAACTCGATGTCGAAGGAGGCGTCCGCGTCGTTAAAGCGGAGCTTCGCGTCGAAGGCGGTATCGGCATACAGCCCAAGACCGCTAGGGGTGTACACAAGCGGAACGGCCACATACGTCCAGTTGTGTCCGGGCTCACCGTACCGGTCCTGCGGACGCACATCGAGTGTGGTCCCGGAGAGGCCTGCCTGCCAGAAGCGCTCGCCCAAGCCAAAGAAGGGTCCACCGCCCCTGACATGCAGTTGCAGCTTCGTGTCTGTGGCGCCTTCGCCGGTCTTCGCTGAAGATGCGGATGGATGAAGCGTCATCCGCACCAGGTCCTCCGACAGGACCTCGACATCGAAGCTGGCGGCGCCGCACGCAGTTTGCAGGTTGACGGTCCAATGATTGTGACCAAGGTCTCTCACGCTGTTGCCTGTTGCAATAACCGTCGGGGCAGCGCTTGTGCATCCTGTCGCGTGTGCCATCGAAAGTGTCCAGCTTGCGTGGCTTCTCAGATTCAGCACGGAAAGCTGGCCAGTTGCCTGGTCGAGGGTGATGTGAGCCGCGGGCGTTTCCAGCTGAAGAGCTGACGCGTCCTCCTGCACATTCACATGGAGGTGGCTGTCCGCTTGCGGGCGCGTGCCCGTCGCAATGTACGCAGGGGAGGGTGCTGCGGAACGGATCTCCTCCAGCATGCGCTGGTATTCGGGTGACTTTGAATATTGGGGCGCAGGTGAGGACGTGTCCTTCTGCTGCGTGCAAGCGAACGGCGAAAGTAGAGCGATGCCGATCCCCATGACGCTGCAGGTGCGCGCCGTCGATGCTGCCTTCAGCGTCAATCTTCGCCAGATGGCCATGGTCCCCTTACGCTACGCCGAGTAGCCCGCCTGTACCACTTCAGAGTCTAGCGGGGAGTCGTACTCGTTGAGGGCTGCCCTGCGCCCTCCACGAGCGACAGGAGACGGTCTCCTGTTCCCCCGGCAAAATTCTCGCGTTCCCCGTTTGGCCAGCGCACCGTGATGCCGTCTACCGCGACCGCGGCACCCAAACCAAAGTGCAACCGCAGATCGCTGCTTGAGTCGTAGCTGGAGCCGCTTCGGACCTCCTGGACGTAGCGATGCCCCCCGGCGCTCACGGTGACTCGCGCGCCGATGCCGTCGCGATTCGACCGGGTACCGGTGAGCGAGACACCCAGCCAGTGGTTCCTGTTCGGCGCCTGGTTGACCAGCAGCTTCGGCTCGCCATCGATGTTGTTCGTTACCGCGGAGATCCGGCCGTCGTTCCAAAGATCGCCAACGGCAAGTCCTCGCGCAGAGGCGACGCTTGTGCACCCGGGCCCGGCACTCTTGCTCAGATCTTTGAACCGGCCAGCTCCGGTATTCCAGTAGAACAGGCAGGGCTGCCTGTAGGTTGAGCCCAGGTGTGACGTGTCCACCTCGGGATAGACGTGCCCGTTCACCAGCAGCAGATCGGGCCAGCCATCGTTGTCGGCATCAAGGAACACGACACCCCAGCCGAGGTACTGCGTGTTCAATCCCAACCCCACCTGTTGGATCATCGACGTGAACGTGCCGTCGCCGTCGTTGCGGTACAGCGAGGAGACGTCATCGGAGAAGTTTGTCTTGAAGATGTCTTGGTGCCCATCGCCGTCATAGTCGGCTATGGCGGAGCCCATGCCCGCCTGCTCGCGACCGTCTTCGTCGTAGGCGGCGCCCGCCTCTGCGCCGACATCGGTGAACGTGCCATCGTGGTTGTTGCGGTACAGAATGCTGGGCGTGCTGTCGCAGGCGACGTAGATATCCGGCCAGTCATCCTCGTTGTAATCGAGGGTGGAGACGCTGAAGCAATAGTGACCGTTGGTCTTTTCTATGCCGCTGGACTTGCTGACATCCACGAAGTGCCCGTTGCCGAGGTTGTGAAAGAGCATGTTCGGCGCGGATGGCAAGCCACGCGGGCCGCACATCACCGGCGTTCCCTTCCAAACACAGCGCACGCCCTCGCCTGGTTTCGGGATCGTGGCCAGATCGAAGTGAACGTAGTTCGCGACCATCAGATCCAGCTTGCCGTCGCGATCGTAGTCAACGAAGGCGCACCCCGTTCCCCACTCGGCACCGGTACCGGAGACCCCCGCTTCAGCGGTCACGTCCTTGAAGGTTCCATTCCGCTGGTTGTGAAAAAGATGATTCTTGCCGTAGTACGTGACGTAGAGATCGTCGTAGCCGTCGTTATCGTAGTCGCCGACACAGACGCCCTGTCCCCAACCGGTGACATCCAGGCCGGCCTGTCTTGTCACATCGGTGAAGGTACCGTCATGATTGTTGTGGAAGAGATGACTCGTGTGTTCCTGCGCGTGCTGCGGTTCAAACGAGAAGGCATCGCCGTTCACCAGAAAGATGTCGGGCCAGCCATCGTGGTCGTAGTCAAGAATAGCGACGCCGCTGCCGGTGGTCTCGAGGATGTACTTCTTCGTGGCGACGTCGCCGTTGACGTTCTGCATGGTAAGTCCCGCAACGGAGGCCTCGTCGACGAACCATGCCGGCCCGGCGAACGAGGCAATCGGGGGATACGGCTGCGTGGGCTTCGGTTGCGGGCTGACCGCGGGCCAAAGAAGAAGTGCGACGAACAGGGCCCCGTGCCGAAGCATGGTTGAAATGCTAGCACCGGTTCGCCTATCCTTCGGTCGCGGTGGAGGTGAGGCGTTGAACAGAATCTTTACCGTGCTGCTGGCGCTGCTGTCAGGCCTGTGTTCAGCGTCGGCGCAGACCACCTCCGCACCCGCTGCGGCGCAGACCGAAGGGCAGGCGCACGAGGACCTGGAACACGGCAAGCCGCAGCAGGCGATCGACGCTCTCGAAAGGCTTGGGCAGACTGACCCGAACCAGAAGGGGCTGCAGCATGATCTCGGAGTGGCGTACTATCGCACGGGCAAGCTCGTTCTGGCGCGGCATGCTTTTGAGCGCGCCCTCGCCATTGACCCGGCAGACATGGAGGCCGTGCAGCTGGAAGGTCTCACGCTGTATCGCCTGGGGGAGCCCGAGGCGGCGATCCCGTATCTACAACGTGTAAAGCAATGGAGCCCGGACGCGAACGCCGATGCAAGTCACGTTCTGGGTCTGTGCTACCTGAATGCCGGCAAGCTGGACGAGGCACGGCATGCGTTCGCGGCGGAGTACAACGTCGCTGCAGACGGTGGGTCCGCCTACCTGGTGCTGGCGCGCATGCTGCTGATCGCGAACCTGCCCGATCAAGGCGAGATCGCTGCGCAGAAGGCGTTGGCACTTTCGCCTTCACTTGCGTTGACCCACTTTGTTCTCGGGGAGGTTGCGCTGTATAAATCGCACGTCGATCGCGCCATCACCGAATTCGAGGCGGAACGTGCGTTGAATCCCGGCTACGCGCCGGTATATGAGCGCCTGGGCGATGCTTACCTGAGAGCGAGTCAGTTCGATCGGGCCCAGCAATCCCTGATGCAATCGCTCGCTTTAGATACCTCCAGCACAGGCCCGTTCATCCTCATGGGCAAGGTCCTGCTCCGTCGGGATGATCCTGAGAATGCCGCGATGTACCTGAAGCATGCGGAGAAGATGGACCCTTCCAATCCCATCGCGCACACGCTGCTCGGTCAGGCATATCGTCGCTTAGGGCAGGAGGGAGAGGCGAAACGCGAACTGGATCTTGCGGCAAGCATTCACGCGGGCAGTCAGCTCAAGCTGGCACCGGAGTCGAGCCCCTAACGCAGGTGAAAGGAGACCATGCGCGTTTGCAGGGGAACGCCACCGCCAATCGTCGTCTCCAACAGAGCCTCAAAGGGCCGGATCTCCCCATGCGGTCCGGCTGCAGCGTTCAGAAGCTGCTCGGCGGTGTCGCGATGGCAGGCGAACTCGACCGCGGCCTGCGTTCCAAAGGTCGTTAATCCGCTGAACACCAGCATCGTCTTGCCCGGTTGCAGCCCCGGCAGCAGCGCTAGGATGGCGTAGTCCTTGGAGAGCGGATGTTCGGGCCTGGTGTAGACGGCAGGTTCGCCGGGTTTAGGCTTGGTGTTGATGAAGCCCGCATAGCCGTTCCCAACCGTCATGGTGAAATCGCCGGTCGTGGGCAGAACGCGTAGCGATGAGTTCTCCGCAACCGAGCCGAGGAAGATCAGGTTGTTCCCGCGTGCCTCATCCCAGGTGACCAGCATGCTGCGTTTCAGTAGAAAGCGAGCATGATGTTGGTCGAACAGTTGTGTGAGGTCGTAGACGCTGGCCAGTTCGCCGATGCCGGTATACGTATCGACGAAGTCTCCGGAAAGCGAACCTTCGCGGGCGTCCTGCGGCGGCGCATACTTCAGCCCAGTGGTTGAGTTTCCAGTGAATACGGCGTTGCTGTAGATCACCAAAGCGGCGTTATCCGCCAGAAACGGTGCCCAGAAGCGATCCACAGGAGTGGTGCGCGTTCGAAAGAAGACAATGCTCACGGCGAATGCGAGGCAGAGACCTGCGATGAGAAGCAACGCGGGAAGTCGCCTGTTTACCGGCTTTTGCGAGGCGATCGGGAGTTCCGCGACCGGCTTTTCTGGCGTTGTTTTCTCCGCTGCTGGCGCGGGGCTCTCTGTTCTGTCGACAAGGATCTCGGCGTCGCGTGATCGGAAGACCGGCAGGTAGTGACCTTT
The DNA here is from genome assembly GCA_964248055.1 of uncultured Acidobacteriaceae bacterium. GTDB lineage: Bacteria > Acidobacteriota > Terriglobia > Terriglobales > Acidobacteriaceae > Granulicella. The sequence continues at coordinate 10,398 of CAXTWN010000023.1, forward strand.
CGGGATCTCGATGAGGATCTCGTTCTCGGCGCCCTCCTGGGCGTAGTACTCCGCCAGCTTCTGGCGCAGCAGCCGAGCGTGTGTCCGCACAATACTGTCGTCGCTGGAGTTGTAGCCCGGCGTCCTTTGGAAGACATGGATGCCGATGTGCTGCTCGGTCGCCTCATCGGGTGCGTTCCGTAAAGCGCAGTCTGCGACGTAGAGGAGGAAGTCCTTCAGCCGATGCGAGGAATGAAAACACTGACTGTTGCAGACAAGACTGACGTGCGCCCAGAGGGGGTGCTGCTGTGCTTCCCGACTGATCTCGGGTCCTGGAACGGACGTGACCATGAGAGAACGAAAGTCTTTCACGTCCCATTTCACGGGTCAAATCACCGTGAAACACCTTGCCAGCACCGCGAGAAGCGCGAAGGCTGGGGTGGCTCGAACATTGGTGTCGGTCCCGAGTCTGAACCCGAACGCAAACTGCGTGGGTCCGGAAGCAGCGGGGACGTAGGAACGTGCGGTTTCAGCAGAAGGGCACGGAGGCGGGAATGCGGGGAACACAAGAGTTTGGGAAAACAAGGCGCAGCAACAGTGGGTCCGGTGCAAAAGGATGGGTTTGCCTGTCTGCTGTGCTAGGGATCCTTGTCTGCATCCCTGGAGCACGAGCGCAGGCGGTCTATGGGTCGGTCTTCGGCACGGTCACCGATGCTTCGGGGGCCGCGATACCGAACGCGACCGTCACCGTCACAGATATCGCCAAGGGCACCTCGGTCACGACCCAGACGGGGGCTGCGGGCGACTATCGCGCGGATCACCTGATTCCGGACACCTACCGGGTGCAGGCCGTCGTGCAGGGATTCCAGACGGCGCTCGCGAATAACGTCGTCGTCTATGCTGACACGGCTCCCAAGATCGATCTTAAGCTCGCGGTTGGTGGCACGACCACCACGGTTGAGGTCACGTCCGCGGCGCCGTTGCTGGAGACAGACCGGGCGGACGTGAGTACAGTCCTCAACGAACGTGCTGTCGAACAACTGCCCAACCTCGATCGAAACTTCACCGCGTTCGAGCTGCTGACCCCGGGCACAAGCTACATCGGCTGGAGCGTGGGGCAGTCCACCAACCCGCAGGAGAGCCAGCAGATTGAGGTGAACGGGCAGCTGCCTTTCGCCACCGGCTACCAGCTGGACGGCACGGACAACCAGGACCCCATCCAGGGCGTGGCGGTCATCAACCCGAACCTGGACGCCGTCTCGGAGATGAAGGTCACCTCGCAGGACTACGACGCTGAGCTTGGCAACGCCGTGGCCGGGCTGGTGACGGCGCAGACCCGATCGGGCGGCAACGCCTTTCATGGCTCTGCCTTCGAGTATCGCCGCTCCGACGCGCAGGAGGCCCGCGATCCGTTTACCCAGTACGCGCCCGACTCGCTGACCGGCAAGTACATTCCGTCGACCCTGCACAACCAGTTTGGCGGATCCATTGGCGGTCCCATCAAGAAAGACAAGCTCTTCTTCTTCGGCGACTACCAGGGGCTACGGGAGAAGACCGGCCAGACGATTCTGACGACGGTACCGACCGCCCTGGCGAAGACCAGCTGCACCTCCGGTGGCAACTGCAACTTGAGCGATTACCTCAATCCCGCGCTCGGCGGCGATCCTAACGTCTACCAGATGTTCGACCCGGAGTCGAACCCCAACTACAGTCCGTACGGCGGCAGCGGCGCCTTCAATCCTGCCATCAACGCCCGCACGCCGTTTGCAAACAACATCATCCCGGCGGCACGGCTTTCCGCACCCGCGGTGAACCTGTTGAAGCTGATGCCGGCGCCCAACGCCGGCAGTTTGATCTACGACAACTACCTGGCCTCGGGTTCGGGCGGCTTCAACACCAACCAGTTCGACGCTCGCGCGGACGACCAGCTCTCGCAGAAGTTCCACGCCTTTGGCCGGTACACTCGCTTCACCTCCAACCTCAACGGCGCGGCCATCTTTGGCGGAGCGGGCGGCTCCGGCTTCGGTGCGGGGAACTTCGCCGGCACCGATACGGCACTCGACCAGAGCGCTGCCGCGGGCGGCGACATCGCTCTCTCCTCCAAGTGGGCAACCGACTTCCGCTTTGGCTGGTTCCGGCTGGCCATCAACGAACAAGGGCCCGGGTACAATCAGTCGCTTGGGACCAACCTCGGCATTCCGGGCGTGAACCAGGGCGATCTGTCTATCTACGGCGGCCTGCCGGAGTTTGAGATCTCCGTGCCGGCAAACGGTGCCAACGAGAGCTCCGTGATCGACTACGGCACCACCGCCAACGCCTACAACCAGGTGGAGAGTCAGTACCAGGGCGTGAGCAACTGGACCCGCACCTTGGGTACGCACACCATTCGCTTCGGCGCCGATATGCGCTACGCCTTGAACCATCTGATCAGCGTGCAAAACAACGCCCTTTTCTCCGGGTTCTTCTCCTTCCCGAACACGGTGACCGCAGGCCAGGCCAGCCAGGCATCTGCGTTCGGCGAGGGAGTGGGCTACGGTACGTTTCTGCTCGGCGACGTAAACCAGTTCCTTCGTGAGGAACTGCAGAACACCGCGGCGTCCGAGCGGCAGCGGCGTTTCTTCTACTACGGGCAGGATCAGTGGCGCGCCACCCATACCGTAACGATCAACTACGGCCTGCGGTGGGAACTCCTGTTCCCAGAGCGCGTAAACGGCACCGGAAACGGCGGTCTGCTGGACCTCAACACCGGCGATGTACGGATCGCGGGCTACGGCGGGTACAACGATAGCCTGAATGTGGCGATGAACTACGCCCATCTGTCACCACGGCTGGGCATCGCGTGGCAGGCACACCCGAACACAGTGCTGCGTGCCGGCTATGGCCGGGCGTACGGGCAAGGCTGGTCGGGCGACACCTTTGGTGAGGTGCTCACCTTCTCCTATCCCACCGCGATCGAGCAGAGTCTGAACGCACCGACCAAGTACGATCACGACAGCTTCGGCCTGGCCCAGGGGCCGCCGACGTACGCCTTCGCGGCGATCCCGTCCTCGGGCAACTACCCGCTCCCGAACGGGATTCAGCAGTCCACACGTCCGCTGACCATGCGCATTCCTACGCTCGATGCCTGGAACCTGACACTGCAGCAACAACTCGCCCCTTCGCTCTCGTTGCAGATCGGCTACGTGGGAAGCCACGGCTACCACAATATGTTCGACTCTTCCAACGAGTTCAACCCCAACCAGAACACCAATAACGGCTTTGGCCAGATCAACCCCGCCACCGGGGTGGACTACACCCTGTGCGATCAGGAGCCGTATTGCGACGGGGTTGCGCAATCGAACCTCGGCGTGAAGTTCGGCGCCCCGTTTGGCTGGACGCAGAGCCTGCGTTACAACGTCAACGAGGCCACCACGCGCTATAACGCGCTGCAGGTGGTGCTGGAGAAGCGCTTCAGCAAGGGTCTGCAGTTCCAGAGCAACTACACCTGGTCCAATGCGAAGGCGCATGAGTCGGATTACTTCTTCATCGATCCGCGCGCGGATTATGGCAACAGCTACTACAACCGCCGCAACGTCTTCGTCTTCAATGGCAACTGGGATCTGCCGTTCGGCCACAACCATCTGCTAGGTGGCAACTCGCCGGGCTGGGTGAACCAGATCATCGGCGGCTTCTCCATGAACGGTGTCGTAACGGCGGAGACCGGTCTGCCGTTCACGCCCTCCTACAACGAGTGCACCGCCGACCAAGACGTGGACGGTACCGGTGGTTCGCTCTGCCGCCCCAACCAGGTGCTGTCCTCGTTCAATCTTCATAAAGGGACCTTCAACCCTTCGAGCCACGTGGTGCAGTACTTCGCCCAGGTGGCGCCGCTCACGCAGAATGGAACGGTCTCCGGTCCGTTCCAACGTCCGGCGTTTGGCACTTTCGGCAACATCGAGCGTGACGCCTACTTCGGGCCCGGGTACTTCAACACCGACTACTCCATCGCCAAGCGTTTCTTCCTGACCGAGAAGGTGAATCTCCAGTTCACGGCGCAGGCCTTCAACCTGTTCAATCATCCCAACCTGCAAGGACCCAACAACATCGTCGATGCGGCGGGTGGCGGCCAAGTCACGAACGTGACTACGGCGCAACTCGGCAACTCGATGCGCTGGATGCAGTTTGCGGCGCGCGTACAATTCTGACGCGACGTGCTCTGAGGGAGGCGGCCACCCAGGTCGCCTCCCTCAGAGC
>CAXTWN010000023.1:14619-29441 GCA_964248055.1 uncultured Acidobacteriaceae bacterium
CAGTGTGGGGGGCGCGAACAATGCTCCCGCCCCGTGCTCTGGGGGCGGCGCCCCCCCGGGGGGCCGCCTCGCCGCATTCCTCATCATGTCGTTGGAGATTTCATTCATTGCCGGTTGAGAGTTGACATGAAATCTTTCGTTCCTTTTGTGGTCCTGTTTTTGGGTGCGTGGGGCGTGCGCGCTTCGCCGCAGGCTCCGCCCCCGTCCGTGCCTTCCTCGTTCACGGCCATCCCGAGCATGCCGGTACTGGCACGCGACATGCCCCTCATCTCACAAGAGACCGTCGCGGGAAAACCATTTTCGGTGATCGGTCCACGGGGCGCTGTGCTCGGCCAGCAGGATGGCACCTTCGAGACCTGGATCTTTCCCTGGAAGATCTTCAGCGGCATGGAGATCCGTGCCGACATGCAGAACTATGCGGTGCCCATCAACGTCAACGAGCACGCCGCCGTGATCGATGTACAGCCGCAAGCGACGACCATCACCTACTCACATGCCAACTTCACCATCCGGCAGATCATGCTGGCGCCAAAGCAGGCACCGGACGCTGCCGGCGTTCTGGTCTTCTACCAGATCGAGGCCGTGCGCCCCATGACTCTCACCTTCAGCTTTCATCCGGTGATGCAGCGCATGTGGCCCGCGCAATCAGATGATTTACCCTCGCCGGAGTGGGTCGCGAACGGGCAGGGATCCGGCTTCTACATCCTTCATCTGAACCAGCCGAATCAGGCTGCCGGTCTTGCGATGCCGGGTGCGCAACCGGGCCTCCTGGCGCCTTACCAGGAGCGTGCCCGCTCGTGGCCTTTGCAGTTTGTGTTGCACTTCGATCCAGCGACGGATAGCCACAAGCTCTTTCCGTTGCTGCTCACCTTCGCGGACACAGTGCAAGCGACGAGCAAATCGTCGATCTCGCAAGCGCTCATGGCGCTGAACACCTCGGCTCCGGCGATCTTTGCGCAGAATGAGACGTATTACCGGGACCTGCTCACCAAGCACACAAGCATCGAGACACCCGATCCCAAGTTGAACGCCGCCTTCACCTGGGCTGTGGCCGCGATCGATCAGCTGAAGGTGAAGACGACGCCGGGGTTGAAAGAGGAGGCGCTTACGGCGGGCTTTGTCGCTTCGGCGGATGCTGCTCGCCCCGGCTTCGGCTGGTTCTTCGGCAGGGACGCGTTGTGGACGCTCTACGCGGTGGACAGCTACGGCGACTTCCCCGGCTTCCGGTCGCAGATCGAGTTCCTGCTGAAGCGCCAGAGCCCGGAAGGCAAGATCATGCATGAGTGGGCACAGACGGCAGACCTCGTGGACTGGGGCGCTCTGCCGTACGAGTACGCCTCCTCCGATGCGACGCCGTTGCTGCAGATGGTGATGAACGATTATCTCCAGACCACGGGTGATCGGACCTTCGTCAACGAGCATTGGGATCAACTGTTGCGCGCGTGGCAGTTTGAGACGCGCAACGTCTCAAACGACGGCATCTACAACAACCGCCAGGGTTCCGGCTGGGTAGAATCGTGGATACCGAGCATGCCGCACCAGGAGATCTACCTTGCGGCGCTGGACCAGCAAGCGAGCACTGCCTTTGCCAGGCTCGCGCGCGCTACCGGCCATGACGACCTTGCACAACAGGCATCTACGCGTGCGGACCATCTCGCCAAGCTCATCGCGCAGGAGTACTACCTCCCGCACGATAACTTCTACGCATTCAGCCACAACGATGACGGCAGTACTGATGACACCGCCACCATCTTCCCCTCGGTCGCGTGGTGGGATGGAAGCTATGGGTTGACCCGCGCGGAGCCGATGTTTCAGCGCTGGGCCTCCAGTGAGTTTTCTACGGATTGGGGCAGTCGTTTGCTCAGCGACAGAACGCCGTTTTACGACCCCATCAGCTATCACCAGGGCACGGTTTGGCCGCTGTTCAACGGCTGGGTCTCCGTTGCGGAGTACCGCGCGGGCCATCAACTTTCGGGCTACGCCCACCTGATGCAGAATGCCGACCTCACCTGGGCGCAGGATCCGGGCTCCGCTACAGAGCTGCTGTCCGGTCGCTTTTATCAGGTGCTTGGGCGCAGCACCGCGCACCAGCTCTGGTCTTCGGCCATGGTGATCTCTCCCGTACTGCGCGGCCTCTTCGGTATCGAGTGGAATGCGCCGGAGCACACGCTTTCGGTCGCCCCAAGGTTGCCCGCCGATTGGAACGAAGCTACCGTACGCAGGCTGCCCTTCGGAGAGGGACAGGTGGATCTCACCATGCGTAGGGAAGGCACGTCACTGCTCGTCACCGCGAGCGGACCCGGTGCGGCGAACTTGCACCTCGTTTCAAGGATAGAAGGTGCAAGGGAAGAGCGGGGCTCGCTGCACATCCCGCTACCCTCGGTCGAAGCGTTTCTATCGCATGGTCTGCCGCACTTCGGCTCAGAGACCGAGCAACTCAAGGTGCTCAAGGAACAGCTCGCTATGCACTCGCTGCAACTGCTCCTCTCCGCTCCTGCCGGCTCAACGCAAACGCTCTCGGTCCGGGTCAACGGGGCAGAAAAGAACCTTACCGTAGAGGGCGGGCAGCTTCAACCGCTTCACAACGGCGTTGGCGTGCTTGAGGTGCCGTTTCCTTCGGCGAACCCGGCCCCGGCAGACACGCACGCGTACGTGAACGAAGTCGTTACCGTCCGCTGGTAGTCGATCATGCGCCTTCACGGTCCTCTCCTGATCTGCGTGTCTCTGCTGTTCGTGGCGAAGCGTCCAGCGGTGGTGCAGGCTCAGAAAAGCAGGCCCTACACCCTTGCAGATCTCACCTGGAGCACCGAGGCAGCCGAGCCCCAGCGCTTTCTCGCCGTGCATGGACGACGAGCGCTGGTGATGGGGTATCCATCGCTTGGTCTCGAGGTGTGGGCATATCCCCTGCAACTGGTCAGTGGCTACCAGCTCAGCTTTCGGCCTGAAGGCACGCTGCATTCGCTTGCAGGCAACGATCTTCTTCGGCGCATTGAGTACCGTCCGGACGAGGTCATTCGCACCTATGTGGGAGCCGACTTCACGGTACGCGAGACGATCTTCGTTCCGTTGGACAAACCTGGAGCGATCTTCACCTATGAGGTGCAAGGGCGCCGCGACCTTACCATCGGTGTTCAGTTTGTGCCCTCGATGAACCTGATGTGGCCCGGTGCCCTCGGCGGGCAGGATGTGCGTTGGGATCCAGCCATCCCGGGGTACGTGATCAGCGCTCCTCCACATCAGTTCTCCGCAACCGTGACCTCGCCGGAGACCGTCGGCTTTCAGGCTGTCGTAAACCGAACGATCCAGACGAGTGAGTCCGAGACGCTGGAGATCAGGCCCAGGCTCACAGGCTCGGGTACCAGGATCGCGAGCGTGGTCATCGGCTATGACGAAGCGGGTGCTCCTACGGCGGGCACAGCCCGCGATCTCGAAGTCAATGCAGACACTCTCATGACGGCGGCGAGCGCGCACTACCGGTCGCTGCTCGACAGCAGCTTACTGATGGAAACACCGGACCCGGAGGTCAATCGAGCGCTGGCCTGGACCACCATTGCGCTCGATCAGGCGTGGGTCTGCAACCTCTCGCTCGGCTGTGGCGAGGTCGCCGGGTACGGGCCTTCGCGCCGAGGGCGCCGCCCTCAGTACGCCTGGTACTTCGCTGGCGATGGACTCATCGCCGTAGACGCGTGGGTGGCAGCCGGAGCCTTCGACCGGGCACGCGGCGAGCTTCGCTTCATCCTGAAGTACCAAAACCCGCAGAACGGGATGATCTGGCACGAGATCTCGCAAGGCATCGAACTAGCGGAGTGGAAACGCACGTACCCGTACATGTACGTGCACGTCGATATCACCTTTCAGTTCCTCGCTGCCGCCGCCCGTTACATCCACGCCAGCGGGGACCTTGAGTTCCTCCGGCAGAACGCCAACAGTATTGAAGCGGCTTATCGGTACTGCCAATCAGTCATAGAGGCGGACACCGCTCTCCCGCGTATCCCTCCTGGACGCGAGGGCAGCAATGAGCAGGACCAGATGCGTGATGACGTCGCGCTCTCCTCCGAGTGGATCGCCGCGGCCGGCGCCATGGCGCAGATGGCGCACCTGCTCGGCGATGACGCGCAGGCGCGACAGGCCTCGCAGGCAGCCGAGGCGGCAAGGCGTTCCGTGGCCGAGCGTGATTGGTCCCCCTCAGACCACTTCTGGCTGGCCGGGCATACCGCGTCCGGCGAACCGATGCACAGCCTGCGTCCGCATCCCGCTCTCCTCAACCAGCACATCTTCACCGCGGAGCAGGCGCATGAGGCGCTGAACCAGCTGACTTCTCCAGACTTCCAAACGGATTGGGGCGTGCGCAACCTCTCTGCCTCCTCCGCCGAATACGACCCAAACGGCTACGGCAAGGGCAGCGTCTCGGCGCTGGGCACCGCGAGCCTGGCAGAGGGCCTCTGGGATCAGCACTGGAGCGTTCCCGCGCTGCAGCTCTGGCAATCGTTGATTCCCTGGAACACGCTGGACGCGGAGGGGCACACCCATGAGCTGCTTGCGGGCGATCTCTACCACCCGGAGATTGAGTCGGTGCCCGAGCAGACCTGGTCCTCCGCAGGGCTCCTCGAAGCCACGGTGCGCGGGCTCTTCGGACTGGACGTCGACGGTGCCGATCGCCGACTGACCTTCGCTCCTCATCGAGTTCCCGGATGGCATGAGGTCGAGCTACGCAATCTGCATGTGGCGGGTTCGCTGGTGAGCGCTCACCTGACTTACCAACAGAACAGCGTCGAGTTAAAGCTGGAGAACGTGGGCGACCCGATCTCGCTGCGCTTCAGCCCGGAACTGCCGCTGGGTGCAGACGTGACGCGAGCCATCACTTGGGACGAGCAATCAAGGCCTCACCGCGGGGCGGTAACTACGGAGCGAAGCCCGGGAGAGGAACATGCCACTGTTCTGCTGCGGGTACCGAAAGGCCACACGCGTTGCCAAATCGCGTTCCGCGGCGGCGTGCAGGTCGTTGTGCCGACATCCGCTCCGGCTATCGGCTCACGTAGTGAGAAGCTCCGGGTAGGCAATGTGGCGTTGCGGGACCGGACGCTCAGTATGGAGGTCTATGTGAGCAACTCCGAGAAGAGCACATTTACCTTGCAGACAGACTGGAAGCCGCGCTCCCTGCAAGGCGCTCGCCTGGAGGCGAACGGGCCCGGCGCCTATGTGGTTCATGTCGAAGCACCTACTGCCGACGAAAGGAAGTCACCAACCGGCTTCGTATGGAGAAAGGTCTCCGTAGACTTTGAGAGACGCTGAAACCATTGCAACGATCACATGATCAGTTCGGCGTGTCGGCGCCACTGCAGGCGTATAGGCTGGACGCAGCGTGATGAGCAAGGTCAGTAATCACATCACAGCCCGTGGAGGAACGATGAGGGGCGGACTCTATCACCGGAGCGCCTTTGTGCTGCTCCTTTGCGTGTTGATGGCCACCGCGCCTGCTGCGCAAGCGCCCCAAGGCTCGAGGGAGGTCGTCGACGCAAACAAGTCGATCCTCTCGTACATACGTTCCGGTTGGAACAGCCTGTCGCGTTCCACAGACGAGTGCGCCTCGCTCACAGACCCTAAGCTCCGCACCGCACCGTTGTTGTACTTGCCCTTTGGCATGGAGGTGCCTGCAGCTTTGCTGGCGACCGAAACCAAATGCCATGTGAAGCTGGAGCATCTGCCGCGCACCATACATGCGCTAGGCGATGTGCAACCGGCGGAACTCCCGGCCGAAGGCTTGCTGTATCTGCCGAACCGCTATGTTGTGCCCGGCGGGCGGTTCAACGAGATGTACGGCTGGGATAGCTACTTCATCATTCTGGGCCTGCTACACGACGGTCGTGATGACCTGGCGCGCGGCATGGTGGAGAACTTCTTCTTCGAGATCGAGCACTATGGCGCGCTGCTGAACGCCAACCGCACCTACTTCCTCACGCGCTCGCAACCGCCGCTGCTGTCTTCGATGATCCGCGAGGTCTACGAACACCGTGGAGCCACGCAGCCGCTCAATACACAATGGTTAGCGCACGCCTACGAGATGGCAGAACGAGACCACGACTTGTGGACCTCCGAAGTGCATCGCGCTGGGGATACTGGCCTGGCTCGCTACCACGATATCGGCCTCGGCCCCGTGCCGGAGATGGCCGACGACAGCAGTTACTATCCTGATGTGATTCGCTGGCTGCTGGCGAATCTAGCCAGAGACCCCGGATATCTGCTAGCCGCGCCGGAGCAGCCAACCGCGGCACAAGTCGCCGCACTGGCGAAGACGAGCTGTGACATGCGTATCTCCCAGGTATGCGCACGCGCTGTGGTCAACGGACATCGACTCACGGCGGCGTTCTATCAGGGCGATCGCGCCATGCGCGAGTCCGGATTCGATACAAGCTTTCGCTTTGGCCCTTTTAGCGGATCCACAGACGAATACGCTCCCGTTTGCCTGAACAGTCTACTGTTCAAGTACGAGACCGACCTCGCGCACTTTGCTCAACTGCTCGATCGTCCGGCCGACGTCACACGCTGGAAGGAGGCGGCGCAAACGCGTCGCGTCGCGGTGAACCGCTATCTCTGGAACCCGAAAGCCGGTTTCTACTTTGACTGGAACTGGGCACAGCATAAGCAATCCAGCTACTACGACCTGGTGGGTTTTTACCCTCTCTGGGCCGGCCTTGCAACGCCCGCTCAGGCCGCTGCTGTCGAGCGTCACTTCGCGGCCTTCAGTCAGCCAGGAGGACTCGCCATGAGCACAACCGAGTCCGGCACCCAATGGGACCTGCCGTATGGCTGGGCGCCCACCAACTTGATCGCGATCGAAGCGCTTGATCGGTATCACTTTAGGGAGGATGCAAAGCGTGCGGCACTGGAGTTCTCGCGAACGATTGAGAGTAACTTCGAGCGCGATGGTACCGTACGCGAAAAGTACAACGTTGTGAGCGGATCGGCCAACATCACCCTAGGCGCCGGCTATAAGAGCAACGTCATCGGGTTTGGCTGGACCAACGGCGTCTATCTAGTACTGCAGGATATGTACTCCCGCCCAAGACAGAGCAGCAGGCCCGCACCTTGAGCCTCGCCGTGAGCGCGGCGTGATGGAGGCTGCTCTGGGATGTAAAGCTCCGGCTCAGATCAAAATAGGAGCTTCAGCCCGAGTTGGATCTGGCGGCTGTTGCCCGCGGTTGCCGTGATCACGCCTGCGGTCGGGCTTGGCGCCGTAGCTGAGGTGTAGACCACCTCGTTCGGCAGTTGAAGGTTGGTGTGGTTCAGGATGTTGAAGAACTCCGCCCGGAACTGCAGACGCGTTGCTTCGGTCAGCCGTGTGGCCTTCAGCAAGGAAAGGTCCCAGTCCGCGTAGCCTGGGCCTTTGAGCGTGTCTCGGCCTACGTTGCCCACGGCGCCAGCAACGGGTGCAACAAAGGCTGCCGGGTTGAAGAACTCGGCAACCCGTTGCGCTGTGTCCCCGTGCGTGTACAACGAGCCATGGAAGTTCGGGTTGATGTTCGGACGCACGGGGTTGCGTGTGTCGCCGGAGCCGGTGGGGTTGTAGCCGAGCTGAGGGCTGAACGGGAATCCGGTCTGCAGGTTCGCAATGGTGGACAACGTCCAACCGGACACCACTCGGCTGATAACGGGGCCAATGCCGGACAGCAGAGAGCTTCCTGTACCGAAGGGAAGGTCGTAGGTCGCGTTGAAGGAGGCCAGGTCACGAATGTCGGTCGCGGCCAGACCGTAGTCGCGGTGGGGCAGTTGCGGCACACTGACAAACGCAGGCGTGTTTGCCGAGACGGACGTGTTCCAGGCCGAGCCGTCGTCGAGGTTCTTCGACCAGGTGTAGTTCGCGCGAAGCTGGACGCCATGACGAAGGTCGTGACGGAAGTCGACGATGAGCGCGTTGTAATTTCCCGAGCCACCCGAAGTCCACGATGTGGTGTTGGCAAGCACTGGGTTGGCCTTCTTGGTGGTCGGGTAGTACACCGTGCCGGGCGCATGGTCGAGCGTCGCGGGGCAGGCGGGATTGGGGCAGAGCACAAAGGCAGGCTCGTTCAGATCAGCTGACAGGATCTGATGATAGGCATGGAAGCCCGAGTACCCGATGCGCAACGACGTGGCGGGAGCAAGTTGCTGCTCCACGTCCACGGTGTATGCTAGCAGCGACGGCGTGCGCATGTCGTTCTGCACAGTGGAAGGCGAGACGCTGACCGTGCCTCCGGTGGGGTTTGCCACGGTGCTGCCGCTGAAGGAGAGCGTGGTGTTGAACGGAGCGGCTTGATCGAAACGGTAATCGAGGTTGTCGAGCAAGGAGTGATGAAGGCCGACCGAGGACCGGATGCTGGTAGTCCCTTTGCCAAAGACGTTCCAGGCGAGGCCAAGACGTGGTTCAGGCAGGAAGAGCGCGTGGTTCTCTGTCAGGCCAGAGCTTTGCACGATGGGGTTGGTGTTGATGATCCCGTTTGTGAAGGTGTAGACGCCGGTGCGGCCCTGTGCCTCGTTCCAGCCCGAAGAGCTCTCGGTGCGCAGGCCCGCGCGGACTTCCAGGCGCGAGGCGAGGTGGAAGGTGTCTTCGAGGTAGGCGTCACCGAACAAGGTGCGCCAGCCGAGTTCGGTAGGTGCAGGCACCACGGTAAAGGTCTTGATCTTGCCGGCCAGAAAACTCGGAAGGTCGGCGAACGAAGCCTGGCCGTACTGGTTTTGTGCCAGATTGTCGTTGGACTGGAGGCGTTGCAGCCAGGCTCCGGCCTCGATCTGGTGTCGGCCCAACGTAAGAAGAATATGGTCGTCAAAGGTGAAGAGGTTCCGCGTGATCGCGTTGTTGGAACCGACGTTGGCGCCCGCGCCTGTGATCTGCGAGCTGCCGTTGGAGGCGGTGGAGCCTGCAATCACGATCGCGCCTGTGGGCTTGCCGGCAACGAAGGTGGAGCTCACGGCTTGAACATCGCTGGGCACAGAGCCGAGGAAGTAGAAGCTTGCCCTTGAGTAGCCGAAACGTACTGTGTTGAGCAGGCGCGCCGAGAAGACGTGTTGCTCCTGCACGCTGAACACCTGCTCACGGAGGCTTTCGTCGATGAGCGAAAGCGGGTTTTGCGTAGGCGTGTGTGCGGTGGAGTCATCGACGGTAAACGCGGCAAAAAGCAGATCGGCGGGCGTCAGGTTCGCGTCCACTCGCGAGGTGCCGAAGTCCTCGCGGATGTGCTGGGCAGGACTGGAGAAGGCCTCCGCGATGCCTGTCGGTTCACCGTTGCCGAGGAGCTCCGGCCCGTTCGCAACAGGCCATAGATTGAGCAGCGGCTTTACGCTGGCAACGGCCGCGGCGCGGGAGGTGTTGTCTGGAACGAAGGTCACATCAGAGAGTCCCAGGTTCTGCCGATAGCCTTCGTAATTTCCGAACAAGAAGAGCTTGTTGCGGCGCAGTGGACCGCCGAGCGAGCCACCAAAGCTGTTGCGTTGAAACTCAGGGATACGAGCACTGTCGAAGTAGTTGCGCGCGTCGAAGTAGCTGTTGCGCAGGAACTCATACGCGGACCCATGTACCTGATTGGTGCCGCTCGCGGTGACAATCGAGATCTGTGCCCCTTCGCGCTTGCCGTATGCGGCCGAGTAGGTGTCCGTGACGACGTTGAACTCCCGCACCGCGTCCACGCCGAGCAACTGGCCGGAGGTGCCACCGGGTGTCACGTTGATGAGGGATGCGCCCGTGTACTCGATGCCGTTGAGAAGGAACAGATTATCTTGTGGACGGCGCCCGGAGACGGCAAACATGCTGCCGACCGACGAGTTTGAGGTCCCCACTGAACCGGACCGCTGCGCTGTGTAGTTGACCACGGCAGGGTTGAGCGTCAGGAGTTGATCGTAGGATCGTCCATTGAGCGGAAGCTCTTTGATCTGGCGCGAGTCGACCAGTCCGGAGGTTTGCTCGGTGGAGGTATTGACCGTCGCGGTTGTGTCCTCTACGTTGACGACCTCGTTCCCGGAGACCGACAGCGTGAGCGTGAGATCAAGACTCTGACCCACGGCAAGCACGATCCCCGAGCGCGTGTACGGGGCAAAGCCGGAGATCTGCGTGGTCACGGTATACCGGCCCACCGGAACCGAAGGCGCGGAGAAGCGCCCTGCACCATCGGCGACGACCGCGCGCGTGGTACCGGTGTCCTCGTTCAGCACCGTGACGTGAGCATGGGGAATGACGGCGCCCGAGGGGTCAAGTACCACTCCAGCGACGGTGCCACCGACCACCTGTGCCTGCGACCAGGAAGGGACAAACAACGCGAACAGGGCGGTCACGACAAAGCGCGCAAGCTGAAGCGGCCTGGTCTGTGACACACGGAAGTGCGACGGGAACAGCAAAGACATGGCTACCCTGAAGCGCCCGGGAGCGATGGGCGCTGGATGACGGTTCTGTTGGACTTGGGCTTGCGGTATGAGCGCGCCTGCGTTGGCGCCAGCTATCACATTTGAGGTCGACAGCGACAACGACCGGAGAGCACGATCTGGGCGCAGTACGGAAGTTGTTGCTTTGTCGACGTGGTGCGACTGATCTGCACACCTGTGATGAGCGCAACGGCATCGCAGCAGCACCTGAGATGTTTCAGGTCGAGGGTCTTACCCTCGAAAACACGACCCTTCGGCATGTGGGTGCTCCTGGGAAGGCTCGCGCTGCGCGAGGAGCCTCAAGGCTGAATCAGAAGTTTGTGAGTGGAGGAACTCTTCTTCAGAGTGCCGGGCGAGGAAGGGAAAGGCTCGCTTACCGCGAACAGCCACAGTCGCAACAACAGGGCATGGAACAACACATGCAGGTCGCGATCAATGACAAGAGCTTCACAAGGCTTAGCCTACGGAGCGGAGAGCCGGACGTCAAGGGCCGGCGGTGCAGTTGGAGGAACCTGCGCATCCGCGACCGCAACTCGCGAACAAGTTGCCGGAAAAAGCATGCCGGGCGCGAGTGCGCCCGGCATGCTGGCGATGCATCTGGTTAGGGTTTGAAGTAGGTGGGAAATCCCTTGGCATTGGGAACGCCCAAACCTGTGACGTTATCCCAACCCTTGGTGACTGTCAGGCCGCTGTCCGTGCCGAAGGTGAGGACAAATGCCGTGTCCTCGTACAGAGGATAGTTCCAGAGGGCGCTGATGAAGCTGGTGGTGTTTTCCAAGGGAGCTGCCAGTGAGGCGGCGGAGTACGTGGTCGTTCCGCTCGAATCGACCACCGTGCCGGTGACGTTGTTCTTGGAACTGACCGGAAGGATGTCTGTGACCAGGGAAGGCGCGGCGTAAAGATAAGGAGCGGCCTGACCGAGCGGAGTGCCCGCGATCTGATTCGCAATGGCCCAAAGCGCAGAGAACATGGGGCAGGCAAGGCTTGTCCCGCCGTACACCGTGTACTGAAGCTCAGGGATGGTACCGGGCTCGGAGATTGCGATGTACGCTCCCGTGTACGGGTCGGCTAACCAGGAGACATCCGGCAGCTGGCGTCCAATTCCGGGCAACGCGCTCTGGAAGGCTGGCTTGGCGAAGAACCCGCTTTCACCGCCTCCGGAGCCGCCGGAGAAGTAGCCGTTGCCGGCAGGCGGATCCGTAACATAGCCTTCGTCGGAGACCAGGTTCAGATTGTTCCCCCACCCCGTTTGCCACGCAATGGCGTTCGTGGAAGTAAGTGCGAGACTGACGCCCCCAACGGCGGTTGCGTAGGGCGAATCTGCCGGCGCACTGACCGAAGCGGGGAAGTAGGCGGGTTCGTCGTTGGTGAAGTCGCCGTTATCCCCGGTGGAGAAGTTGGCAGAGATGCCGGTGACTGCGGCGATCTCGGTGACCAGATCTTCCGTGATCAGGACACTGGGAGAGGTGTACAACTCCTCACTGCCATAGCTGCCGGAGATGACGTTGCCGAGTTGGTAGTCCACGGCATAGAAGAGAGCTTCGTCCACGTCCTGGAAGCTAGGGGTCGGCGGCACAACCAGATCGATGCGAGCGCCGGGGGCAATCGCATGAGCCCATTCGACGTCGAGGTTGATCTCAGGATCGGGAGCCTCACAGTAGGAAGGGGTGGGCGTGTAGATGATGTTGAAGTTCGCGGCGGTGAGCTTCGGCAATCCAAACTGCGCGGAGAAGGCGTTCGCATCGCTGGTGATGGTTGGAGATCCACACCAGTCGAGAATAACGATGGTCTGGCCGGTTCCGTCGTACTTATCTGCATAGAGGGTGTTCAGCCCGTACGCCGCGCGGATATTGGCAGGAGTGTAGCCGCATCCGGAGCTCTTCGTGGTGTACTCGTTGCCTTTGTAGGTGGCCTTGGGAAGCGCCCCGCTGGTCGTGAAGGTCTCGGTAGTGGTACCGGGGAAGCAATCGGAGTTGAAGACGGACGACGGAAGCGTGCTGGCCGCGGCCGCACCTGCGGTGAACCCTGTTGTTCCGGAACCGGGGTGCGACGGCTTGGGAAGACCCGAGGCTTTGGTGGTGAGCGGGTGCGCATACTCCAGATTGTCCAGGCCGGAGACGGAGCCGACGAGGGAGGCTGCTTCGCCGGAGATCTGCGGGTCTTCCGCGTTGGCGCGAATGGTCTTGCCGTTCAGGGTGTAATTGTTGAGGGTGACGTGAAACGCCCTGTTGACGGCGGCAACGGTCCCGGTCGCACGAACATAGAAGTTGTCCGGGCCCACCTTGGAGACGGTCATTTGATTTGCGGTGAAGAAGCTCTTCACCGTGTTGGCTTCCGCAGCGGAGGGCGCGAACTCTGCGGCGAATTGCGCCTTGGTAAGCCAGTGGCGATACTTCGCGGAGTCGGGGTTATAGAGCTGCTCCACCAACGCATCCAGGCCGGGTTTATTGTGCGGCTTGAGCCAGATGCTCACGTCGATCACCGTGGAGGGATCGACCGAACCTATGCTGCGAGTGGTGGCGACGAACTTTGGTGTGTTGTTTGAGACCGTGAGCCCTTCTGCTGCTGCGCTCGCTGCGATGGCCGCCAGCATACCGAAGCCGACAAGGGTCCCGAGAAAAAGCCGTTGCTTCATCATTCTCGCCTCATTTGGATTGATTGGGGGTGCCAGAGGAGCATACCGCAGAACTCGACGAGGAAGCAGAAGAAATGATCAGACACACGCTTCCGCATTACGTGTCTGCGTCGGCCGCCGTTCGTCATGGCTGACCTCGGAACCCGGCTGTCGCGTGTGGGAGGTGCTCGCCCGACAGGTCGCAAGCGGCATAGGCTTCGCATGGTTGGTGCCCGGAGGGGGACTTGAACCCCCACGACCGGTTAGGGTCTGCGGATTTTAAGTCCGCTGTGTCTGCCGATTTCACCATCCGGGCGCGCTGCAGTGGGACGGGACCTTTGCCATCTTATCAATGCGGCCGCCCGGTGCTGCGCGCGAGCGGAGCGCGCTATGCTTTGTGCGATGGATGTCCAGGAAAGAGACGGGTCCATGTCACCGCGAGTGAGGTTGGCGAGGACCGACGTGGAGGTCTCACGGCTTGGCTTTGGCACCTCGGCGCTGATGTCGCGCGTCAATCGGCGTGACTCCTTGGCGCTGCTCGGGGCGGCTTTCGACGAGGGGATCACGCACTTCGATACAGCTCGGTCCTACGGCTTCGGCGAGGCGGAGTCGGTGCTTGGCGACTTTTTGCAGCACAGGCGCGAGCAGATGACCATCACAACCAAAGTAGGCATCATTCCACCACCACGCGCAGCGTGGCTTTCCGCGGGGAAGGCAGCGGCGCGCGCATTGATCTCGGCCCTTCCCGCAGCGCGCAAGCACGTGAGACACCGCGCTGCGCGCTTGATGCCCGCACCGCGCTTCGATACGGCCGCCATGACCCAAAGCTTCGAGACGAGCCTGGGTGCATTGCGGACCGGGTACGTTGATTTTCTATTGCTGCACGAACCGAGCATGGAGGTCTTGCGATCCTTCGAGCCACTCGCCTTCCTTCAGCGCATGCGGGAGCAGGGGAAGGTGCGGCTTTCCGGCGTTGCCACGGATCTATCGGGGGTACTGGGCATCCTGGCAGAGATGCCGGAGTATGCAACCGTGCTTCAGCATCCATACGCAGTTTTTCCGCAGGCTCGTACGCAGGCAGGCTCGTCGAGCAGGGGCGCGGTCTTTGTGCACAGCTGTCTAGGATCGTTTCTGGCTGACCTAAGACGAACATTGGAAGCGGACAGCACCTTGGCCGCGCAGTGGAGCAGACAGCTCGAGTTCGACATGACGGAGCCGGGTAAGCTCGAACAGCTGACCCTGCTTGCGGCGATGAGGGACATGCCGGAAGCGGCAATTCTGTTCAGCTCGACACAACCGCAGCACATACGAGAAAACGCGGCTGCCTTGAAGCCAGCCGCGTCTTCGGATCAGGTGGAGCGCTTTCGGAAGGTGATGCTCTCTCGCGCAGGCGAGAGCTAGTCCCAGGCCAGCGAGCCGCCGTTCTGGTACTCGATGACGCGGGTTTCAAAGAAGTTCTTCTCCTTCTTCAGGTCCATCGCTTCGCTCATCCATGGGAACGGGTTCTCGGTCTCGGGGAAGACCGGTTCCAGGCCGAGTTGCGCGCAGCGACGGTTGGCGATGAAGTGCATGTACTCCTCGCAGGTGGCCGCACTGAGGCCGAGGAAGCCTTTGGGCATGGTGTCGCGTCCATAGGCCGCTTCGAGCTCTGCGGCGGAGCTGAGCATCCCGCGTACCTCATTCTGGAACTCCGGCGTCCAGAGCTGTGGGTTTTCGGCCTTGATCTGGTTGATGACGTCAATGCCGAAGTTCAGATGGATGGACTCGTCGCGCAGGATGTACTGGTACTGCTCGGCGATGCCGACCATCTTGTTGCGGCGGC
>CAXTWN010000024.1:0-15564 GCA_964248055.1 uncultured Acidobacteriaceae bacterium
GCGCGGGAGAGCCTGCGCCTGACCAACCTGCGTTACGTCGATGGCGAAAGCACGGTGCTGGACGTGGTCGACGCCCAGAACACGCTGATCCTGGCCGAGGTCGCTCAGTCGGACGGCGTGGTCCGCTACCAGCTCGCGCTGGCGCAGCTTCAAACGCTTACGGGGAGGCTTTGACGATGGGGATTCGCCTCCCTCTGCGACGTGCTCGGGTACTCCTTTGCGCGACCGTCGCCACCGGCCTGTTCGCCTTCCAGGGCTGTAAGAAGTCTTCCGGCACCGATGCAGCGGAGGCCGGTGACGCTGCTGTGGCCGTGCAGGCCGAGCACCCCACCGTGGGCCCGATCTCTGAAGAGGTCGCCGCCGATGCCATCCTGGCGCCGCTCACGCAAGCGGCTGTCGCGGCACGTGTCAGCGCGCCCATCCGTGCGGAGTATGTGCAGCGCGGCGCCCACGTGCGCAAGGGACAGCTGCTGGTCACGCTGGAGGACCGCGATCTCCAGGGCAACGCGCTCGACTCCCGAGGCAGCCTCACCTCCGCGCAGGCCGCCTACACCACCACAATCCAGGCCACCATCCCTGAAGACCTGCAAAAGGCAAAGCTCGACGTGGACCAGGCCAAGGCCAACCTCGACGTCGCCAACCGCACTGCCGCCGAGCGCAAAAAGCTGCTGACCGAAGGCGCTATTGCGGGTCGTGACACCGACGCTGCCATCGCCGCCGCGGTGCAGGCGCAGGCGGCCTATGACACGGCGGTGAAGCACCTGAGCAGCGTGCAGGGGACCCTGGAAAAGACCGACGCACAAGCTGCCCAGGGCGCGCTCACCTCGGCGAAAGGCCGCTACGCCGCCGCGGAGGCGCAGATCAGCTATGCCAGTCTGCGCAGCCCCATCAACGGCGTGATCACAGACCGGCCTTTCTTTCCGGGAGAAACCGCTTCCGCCGGCGCCACGATCATCACCGTCATGGATACCTCCGCGCTGTTGGCGAAGCTGCACCTGGCCCAGGCCACGGCGCAGACGCTGCGGCTGGGCGGCGCGGCCGAGATCCACATCCCGGGCGTCGACGACCCGCAGCCCGCCACTGTCTCCTTCATCAGCCCGGTGCTCGACCCCGGCTCCACCACCGTCGAGGTGTGGCTGCGGCTGCCCAACGCCGATGGGCGCTACAAGGTGGGCACCGCGGTGCATGCGATCATCCGCGGCTACACCGTGCCCCATGCCCTGCAGGTGCCCACCGCGGCGATCCTCCCTGCCGACGATGGCAGCACGAACGTCCTCGTGGTCGCGTCCGACGGTACGGCGCACAAGCGCGCGGTGAAGGTGGGCATTCGCACGACGCAAAAGGCGCAGATCACCGAAGGCCTCGCGCCCGGCGACAACGTCATCACCGAAGGCGGCTACGGTTTGGACGACGGCACCAAAATCACCCTCGGCGGCGACAAGGACGAGGACGCAAAGCCTGCGGCGAACCAGGCCGGCGACCAACGCGGAGACAAGGACTGATGGCCGCCGCTGCCCCGGTGCACGACCCGGCGCGCGTAGCGGCCGCTGAGCCATCCGCCTTCTGGCTTGCGCGCAGCGTGCGCACGATCTTCTTCGTCGTCATCGCGCTCACGCTCGCCGGCATCTATGCCTTCTTTCGCACGCCCATCGCTGTCTTTCCGGAGACAAACTTTCCGCGCATCGTTATCGGCGTCGACAACGGCGTGATGCCGGTGGAACAGATGCAGGTGACCATCACGAAACCCATCGAAGACGCGATGAACAGCGTCCCCGGGCTCCAGACCGTGCGCTCCACTACAAGCCGCGGATCGGCCGAGGTCAGTCTTTTTTTCGATTGGTCGGTGGACATGTTTCGCACCCTCGAGCTGGTGAACGCCGCTCTGAGCCGTGTGCAGCAGTCGTTGCCGGCCACGGCCAAAATCACCGCCAACCGTCTCACCTTTGCGACCTTCCCGATCCTCGGCTACAGCCTCACCTCCAACACGCTCTCGCAATCGGATCTCTGGGAACTCGCCACCTACACGCTGCAGCCGCCGCTCAACCGCGTCGACGGCGTCAGTGCGGTTACAGTGCAGGGAGGCCAGGTACCGGAGTTCCATGTGGTGCCGAACCTGACCAAGCTGCAGACGGCCGGGGTTACCCTGCTCGACCTCACCAACGCGATCGGCACCTCCAACATCATCGACTCCCCGGGCCTATATCAGCAGGATCACCAGCTCGTGCTGGCGCTGGTCGGCGCACAGGCGCGTGACATCGACGGCCTCAGGCAACTCACCGTAAAAACTACCGCCGCCGGTGCGCCCGTGCGTGTGGGCGACGTGGCGACTGTGGTGAAGAGCACACTGCCGGTGTACACCTACGTGTCAGCGAACGGGCACCCGGCGGTGCTGCTCAACATCACGCGCCAGCCCTCCAGCAACACGGTCGCTGTCGCCCATGGAGTGGCCGCGCAGATCGACTCTCTCCGCGCCAAGCTGCCCCGCGGTGTGGTGCTCGCGCCCTACTACGATCAGTCGGAATTGGTGCGCGAAAGCATCAGCAGCGTTCGGGACGCAATCGTAATTGGTCTGGTGCTGGCCAGTCTTATCCTGTTCCTATTTCTGCGCGACTGGCGCTCGTCCCTCATCGCTGGGCTGGTCATCCCGGTCACGGTCGCCGTTACCGTTTTGGCGTTGTGGCTGATCGGCCAGAGCTTCAACCTGATGACGCTCGGCGGCCTGGCCGCGGGGATCGGCCTGGTCATTGATGACGCGATCGTCGTCGTGGAAAACATCGTCCTGCATCGCGACGCCGGGGAAGGCCGCCTCGAGGCCGTCCGCAAGGCCCTGCAGGAGATCGCCCGCCCACTCATTGGTTCTACGATCACGCCGGTCGTTGTCTTTCTGCCTTTGATTGCCGTCACCGGCGTTACGGGCAGCTTCTTTCGCGCGCTCGCCATCACCATGGCGGTTTCGCTGCTTACGTCCCTGCTGCTCGCGGTCACCTGGACCCCCGGCCTTGCGCTGGTGCTCCTGAAACCACACGCGCACGGGGCTGAAAAGAACATCGCCACGGAGCCTGCACATCAGGAGCTCGGCATCGTGCTCGGTCGCGTGATGAGCTGGCATCGTCGGGCGTTGGAGGTCTCGCTCCAACGGCCGGTCTGGCTGGGTTTGCTTTGCCTGCTGCTCATGGCAGGCAGCTACTTTGCCTATCGCGGTCTGGGTTCTGACCTGCTGCCCGAGATGGATGAGGGCGGCTTTATCCTCGACTACGTGATGCCCGCGGGCAGCTCACTTGCCTCTACCGGACAGGTACTCGACAAGGTCGAGGCCATCCTGCGCAACGAACCGGAGGTCGAAAGCACCAGTCGTCGCACCGGCCTGCAGATGGGGCTCGCGGCCGTCACCGAAGCCAACACCGGCGACATCACCGTGAAGTTAAAACGTAAGCGCAGCCGCGGCATCGACGAGGTCATGGCCGATGCCCGCAGACAGATCAAGGCCACCGAGCCCCAGCTCGATGTTGAGTTCACCCAAGTGCTGCAGGACAACATCGGCGACCTGTCGAACGCGCCCGAGCCCATCCAGATCAAGCTGTTTGCGCAGGATCCGACCTTGCTTGCCGAGCTCGCCCCGCGCGTCGCCAAGGCCATCGGCAAGGTCGACGGCGTGGTGGATGTGGAAAACGGCATTGACAACACGCTGAGCGGACCGGCGACGAACTTTGCGGTGGATCCTCAGCTCGCGGCCGGGCTCGGATTTACGCCGCAGGAGGTCGCCGAAGATACAACCGCTATCCTCGACGGCGTGGAAGCCAGCAATCCCGTCATCAGCAACGGCCGACCCTACACGGTCAGGGTGAGGCTCGGCGAGGAGACGCGGCAGTCGCTGGAGACGATGGAGAACACCGTCTTCAACTCCAGTTCCGGGCACACGGCCTCGCTCGCCTCCATGACGAACGTGACGCAGCTGCCGCCGCAAGGCGAGATTCGCCGCGAAAACCTGCAGCGACTCGTTGTGGTGACCGCGCGCCTGGAGGGTACGGATCTAGGCACCGCCGTGCAGGCGGTGCAGGCTCGTGTGGCAGCCATGCACCTGCCGCCGTCTGTTCGCGTAGAGTACGGTGGCACGTATCAGGAGCAGCAGAAGTCCTTCGCCGACCTGGCCCGCGTGTTAGTCATGGCCTTGGTGCTTGTCTTCGGCGTATTGCTCACGGAGTTTCGCAACTTCGCCGCGCCTGCGGCCATTCTGACCTCCTCCGTACTCTCCATCAGCGGCGTCGTCGCGGCGCTACTGATCACCGGGACCACCTTCAACGTGGCCAGCTTTATGGGGCTGATCATGGTCATCGGCATCGTCGCCAAGAACGGCATCCTGCTGCTCGACGCCGATGAGCGCTACCGCGCCGAAGGCTCCCATGCCCGCCAGGCGATGCTGATGGCCGCCCAACGCCGACTGCGCCCCATCCTCATGACAGCGCTGGCCGCGGTCACGGGCATGCTGCCCCTGGCGCTCGCGCTCGGTGCCGGTTCGCAGATGTTGCAGCCGCTCGCGATCGCGGTCATCGGTGGCCTGACTGTCTCCATGCTTTTGAGCCTGGTGGTCACGCCGGTGGTCTACTACCTGCTCACGGCGCGCCGCGCACCGGAAGCCGTGTCTGTCTAATACGTTGACGAGAATCGGGTGTGCCCTCCCTGGGCCCGCCAAGTAAAAAGGCCCGCATCCTTGCGGGCCTCCTTGTTTCAGGTGCGGCGCTACCGCCCTACCACCAGCACGGTGAACGAATCGGGCACAATCGCCGGCCTCGGCCGGGGGTTCGCTGTCGTGGGCTCCGGCCGCGGGCCAAAGTCGGCGGTAACGACATATACGCGATCGCTTCCCGGATCGAACGACATGGTGCGTGCACCCTTCTGCGTCGGAACGGTCTGAAGCGTCTTGTACCCGTTCGCCGCGTCCACGACGGTCAGCGTGCCCTCGCCGTTGGAGCTGAAGGCGAGCTGCCGCTTTGCGTCGTAGCCTGCCGCGTCAGGACCATCCCCGATGGAGGCGGTCGCAATCTGCTTGCCGCTCTCGCTGTCGAGCACAGCCATCTTGCCGCCATCACACACGGAGAAGAGCCGGTGATGCTCTCGGTCGATGGCCATCCCTGAAGGTGATTCGCAGCCGGTCAGCAGCCACGAACGCGTCAGTGTCTTGCTCTTCGCATCCAGCTCGACGATGGTGTTCTTGTCCTCGATGTTATCGAACACGTGTCCCTTGCCGTCGGCCTGCGGGAACTCCGGCTTGCCCGGCAGATCGATAGTCGCCACCGCGGTGCGCGACACGGTATCGATCACCGTGACATTTTTACTGCGGCCGTTAAAGGCCCACACCGTCTTGGTCACCGGCTCATACGCGATCCCGTCGGGGTTGGTGCCTGCCGGAATACTCGCAATGGTCGCAAAGCTCTTCCGATCAAAGATGACCACCGCATTCGCCCCGCCGTCGGAGATATAGCCGACCTTGCCATCCGGATCGAGCGCCACACCATGGGTTCCCTTCAGCCCGGTGATCGCGCCTATTGCCTTGCCTGTCTTTGTATCCACTACCTCCACCCGCGGCCCGTGCGTCAGGTACACGACATGGGCCTCGGGATCGGCGAGCAGGTAATCCCAACCGCCAGTCCCACCGATTCTCCAGTGATCCACCACATGGTAGGGCTGCTGTGCGCAGGCGGTCGCCGCACAACACGCAAGCAAAGCGCTGCCACACGCCTTCGGCAGTCGAGGAAGAACAAGACGCATACACTCTCCGGGCCAGCGAACCGGCACACTGTACAGTGTGCGCGCGTTCACCTTAATCCATGCTGAAGGAGACCCGCACCGTGGTGCCCGCCCCCGGCTGGCTTTGCAGTTCCATGTGCCCTTGGGCGGCCTGCACGATGGCGTGGCAGATGGCCAGCCCCAATCCCGCGCCGCCCGTCGCCCTCGAACGCGATGTGTCTTCTCGGTAAAACCGTTCCAACACATGCGGCAGAGCATCGCTTGCAATGCCCTTCCCGGTGTCCTGCACTGTAAGCACCGCCTCCGTGTTCCGGGAGGTCGTCTCGCGGCGTAGGCTCACGTGAACAGCCGCTCCACGCTCACTGTGCTGTATCGCGTTCACGACTAAATTGGAGAGCAGCACGTGCGCCCTGTCCGCACCGAGCCGAACCGGCACCTCGGCCTCGAGCGCAGGCGCGATCATGACGGCGTGGACCTCGGCAAAACTCTGCAGCTCTGTGAGCGTCGCATGCGCAATTTCAGCGAAGTTCACCACCTCTGCGGCCTCGGCAGCGCGCTCCTCCAGGCGGGCCAGCAGCAGCATGCGCGAGACAAGGTCTTCAACGCGGCTGTTATCTTCCAGCACGCGATGGAGGCCGTCCTGATACTCCGCCGGCGACCGGGGCCGCAGCGTAAGCAGCTGGATGGTGGAGCGCACCACTGCAACGGCCGTCTTCAGCTCGTGGGTCGCGTCGCCGATGAAGCGGTGCTGCGACTCAAACGCCTCGCGCAGGCGGGTCATGGTCGCCGAAAGCGCCGACGCCAGGGGCTCCAACTCGCGGAGGTGCAACGCCGCTTCGGGAGGCTCAAAGTGCATGGAAGTAGCCGAAATCCCCGCTGCTGCGGTGGCCAATGTTTCCAGTGGCTTCAGGATGCGGCGGAGCTGCCAAAGTAGCAAGGCCGCCGTGGCGCACAGCAGCAGCACACCGCCTATGGCCGAGTACCCCGCTGCCTCGAAGATCTCGTGCCAGATGTGGTGAGTGCGTGCACCGTACACGATCGTCACCGGCCTGCGCAGACCGACGCCCCCGGTCTCCTCGCGGTCAATTATGCGCAGGGCATTGCGCTGCAGAACACGGTAGCTACGGCCCTGAGAGTTGCGGTTTGTGAAGCCGTCCCGGTCACGTTCGATCAGCTGCGCCGGCGCCTCGAGCGAACTGCCCAGCAGCCGGCCACCCTGGTTGTACACCGCAAATACATCGCCCGGCGGCAGGCGCAACTCTGCCGGGTCGATGGCCACGTTGTCCTCTGGATCCTCTGCATCCTGGATCGCGCCCAGCACGGAATCGGAACGCCCCTGCAGCATCACATCAAAGGCCCGCAACCGAACGTGTCGCTCCTGCAGCACCGCTGCGCCGAGAAACGCAAGGGCGCATAGGAGTTCGGCCAGCAGAACCGTCGCCAACGCTCGGCGCGTGATGGACGTGGACCTCATGGGGCTTCCGCGTTCACCGGTGCCAGGCGGTAGCCTCGTCCGCGTACCGTTTCCAGCAGCACGGCCTCCGTGGTGGCGCGCAGCTTTTTGCGCAGGTTGGAAACATGCGCCTCGATCACATTGGAGTGGTGCGTCCAGGTGAAGTCATACAGGTGTTCCAGCAGCTCCTGCTTGGGCACCAGCGTGCGCGGACGGTGCATCAGGTATTCCAGGATACGGTACTCGGTTCGCGAGAGCTCCACCGGGACGCCGGCGCTGATCACAGTCTGCTCGGCTAGATTCAGCGTCAGGACGCCGAACCGCAACACCGCCTGACCCACACCTTTGCCGCGGCGAACCAGCGCCCGCGCGCGCGCCAGCAGCTCGCCGAGATCGAACGGCTTGGTAAGGTAATCGTCCGCACCCAAGTTTAACAGGTCGACCTTGCTTCTGGTTTCGCTTACCGCCGTCAGGACCAGCACCGGCGTTGGCGTGTTGGCGGAGCGGAGCTTGCGAAGCACCTCCTGGCCCGACAATCTCGGCAACATCAGATCGAGCAGGATCAGGTCATAGCTTCGCACCGCGCACAGCAGCAGTGCTTCCTGCCCATCGGCGGCCAGGTCCACCGCATAGCTCGCACCTTCGCGCAGCGCGGCCGCCACATTTGCGGCTAGCCGGCCCTCGTCTTCCACCACCAACACACGCATGCGTTGTTCTCGTTCCGCTCTTCTTCAGCTTCGCATAGGTACCCGGCTGCGGTGCACCCTGGCTCGAGTGTGCTATCCAAGTCACTATGTCCTGGCTCTTCTGGTCTTTGCTTTCAGCGCTTTTCGCGGCCGCCACGGCCCTGCTCGCCAAGTTCGGCGTGTCGCACGTGGACCCCAATCTTGCCACAGCGGTCCGAACGAGCTGCGGAAGCGGTCACTTCCGGATATCAGTGGGTCTGGAATCACCAGTTCGGACCTCAACCAGGTAAAGCGGGAAGGCGACAAAGATCAATCCGAGAACGCCGATCGTAACAGCGTGAACCTCCTGATGCACATCGAGCAGCCTGGAATGCAGGTCGAAGCAAAGCAGTGCCGGCAGGATCATGCCTAGGCCGAAGAAGAACGCGGCCCGTCGCGCACTCGTTACGAAGTCTGTGTTCTGCAGTGGAGGTCTTGACGGTCTACGCTTCACATGGCGCCACCAGGACGCCAACCCTCTGAATGTCATGTTCCCCTCCTCATCCGCCAACTGCCGTAGGTTTTGTGGTCGCGCGAGAAGTTGAGCTCACGACATGCCTCCGGAAGGGCGCAGGAGCTGCTCCCAGGCTCGGCCGACCAGATTCGCTCCCAGCAGTTACCTCCAGATACTCCGCATGTTTTTGTGAGAGAGTCGCTACCCTGAGTTGCTCAACGGCGACGTCGCCATCAGAGGGAACATGGGCGTGAACGCGAGTCAATCAGAGTGCCAGGTTGTGTCGATGCGTACGGGTATCTCGTTCCGGATGGGTACGGTAAGGAAGCGAGGGGGGTCGATCTTGAAGTCCGTGAGGGTAGCCGGTACAGTGCCGGTGATGCGGTGCTCTCGACCTTGAACCTGCTGCTGAAAGTGCACGTGCGTATAGTGCGCGGTCTGTCCAGCAAAGTTCACTTCAAGATCGGCCTCGAACGCGGGCTCGGCCGTCGCCGCCTCGGGTACCTGAAGCCGAACCGTGATCACGGGAAACTCCGCTCCACGTACGACCTGAATCATGTGCAGGTCCCGATTCGTATCACCGGAGTCAAACGTCTTCACCGGGGCAGCAACCAGGAACTGGCACGTACCCGCGTTGCAGAAGCCTTTGCCTTTCGCCGCATGGGAGGTACCGTCGACTTCGTGCACGGGGTGTGACATGTGGTACCCCAATGCTGAGCTGTCCAGAACCCACGTGCGACGGGGTGTTTGGCCAACCGCGGCCAGGGCGAAGATGGGCAGGAGAAGTGGGATCGGCTTCATGGCTAAGGGGTACCTGACGGGGTATTGGCGGTAGAGCCGCTGAGAGTTGATCTTCCGTGATGCCCTGGGAGGCGGATGGGCCACGAAACGGCAACGATGGAGGCCGCGTAGGTACCGGCTGTAATCAGCGCAACGGCGCCGTGCGCGGAGGCGACTCCGCTCACCTTTTGTCCACTGGCCGCCTGGTTATACGCCATCGCGCCCAGGATCGGGGTGAGCACCATACCTGGCGCGTGAATGGCCACGAGATACTTGTGGAGCTTGATGCCACCTTTGGTCGGCCCCTGCCCAGGCATCCTGGGCGCCCTGATCGCGTACCAGGCGGTGGCACCGTACAGGGTCACAGAGGCGCTTCCAAGAGCAACGTGAATGTCGCGGCCAATCTCGTTGTTCCCGCTCCGAGGGTCGGGTGCTGCGAGAGCTGAGGTGATGCAAGCGGCCGCAATGGGAGCAAGCGTGATCAGCCCGAGCGTCTGGTGAACCTTCAGATCGTGAGTGCGGCGGTCGAGCCGATGCTGTGCGTCCAGGTCTGCCCGCGTCTGTTCCGGCGTCAACCCGAGATCCTGTAGAGAGGGCGAGGTAGGCTGCTGTTGCGGTTTCTGGTCCGCCTGCGCCGCGGCGCCCTGGGGCGTCGGTGCAGAAGGCAAGTCGACGTTGCGCGTGCTCAACGTGGGTTCGACGGAACTTGCTCTCGTCGCTTGTGCGTGCCCTTCGACTGCGAACGCGGGGAACGAAATCGCAAGAGCGATCGCTAGGCAGCGCATGGAAGTACGCATGAAACTCCTTCGAAGCATGACTTCGCTGCAGGAACAGACGAGTTCCGGGGACGATCGTTAACCCCTATGAACAAAACGTCATCAGGTGGTCATTCATCCATCGCAGGACACTGCATTTCATGCGATGGACGGATCATGCAGCCGCTTCGGCGAGAAGCTGGCGTAGAGCAGAGGCAACACATACAGGGTGAGCACGGTGGCCGTGACCAGCCCGCCAATCACAACAGTCGCGAGTGGCCGTTGCACCTCAGCGCCGCGCGAGGTTGAGAGCGCCATGGGGATGAAGCCGAGGCTTGCCACCAATGCGGTGATCATCACCGGTCGCAACCGGTCTGAGGCTCCGTTGCGAACCGCGTCCGCCGTCTTCTGGCCTCTTTTTCGTAGCGAGTTGATGTGACTTACCATGACCACCCCGTTCAACACGGCAATGCCGAAGAGGGCGATAAAACCTACGCTTGCAGAAAGGTTCAAATTGATGCCACGCAGCCACAAGGCTGCCACGCCTCCGACCAACGCAAGAGGCACAATCAGGAGAATCAGCAGCATCTGCTTCGCGTTGCGGAAGGTAGCGTACAGAAGCCCCGCGATGATCAGCAGCGATACAGGAAAGACGATCAGCAGACGTGCCTGTGCCCTCTTCTGATTTTCATACTGGCCGCCCCACTCCAGCCTGTACCCGGGCGGCAGTGACAGCTGTTGCTGGATCGCCGCTTCGGCATCGCGCACGAATCCGCCCAGGTCGCGACCTTCGACGTTGGTCATCACCACGACGCGACGATGAGCCTGTTCTCGGTTAATCAGAATGGGGCCGCGTACCTGGCGGATCTCTGCGACCTGATCCAGCCGCACCAACTCCCCATCGGGTGTCTTCAGGGTGAGCGCACGCAGCTGGTCGGGATCGTTCCTCAGCGTGGCGGGCAGGCGGAACGCGACAGGAAAGCGCTGTTCCCCCTCAATCATTTCGGACACCTGGCGGCTGCCGTAAAGCGATTCGATCACCTGCTGCACATCGCTCACGGCCACGCCGTAGCGCGCCGCGGCCGCACGGTCCATGACGATCTGCAACTCTTCGGCGCCGGAGATCAACTCCATCTGCGTCTCGGAGGCACCCTTGACGCCACCGATGATGCTGCGGGCCTGCTTGCCTAACTGCTCAAGTGTGTTCAGGTCATCACCGAAGATCTTCAGCGCCGCATCTCCGCGTGTGCCGGTGATGGTCTCGTCCATGCGCATCTCCATGGGCTGGGTGAACTCATAGTTCACACCGGGGATCTTGTTGAGCGCGGTTGTAAGCCGGTCGGAGAGCTTCTGCTTGTCTGCGGGGCTCTCGTCCTGCACCTTCTTCACGTAGTTGATGTAGGAGTCGGACTCGTACTCACCCATGGCCTCGGTTGCAAGGTCGGGCCGGCCGAGCTTGGTCACAACGCTTGCGATCTCCGGAAAGCTCATGATGGTGCGTTCGATCTGGTTGCCGATCCGTATCGACTCCGTGAGCGAGATGCCGGGCAGCCTCTTCGACGTGATCACCAGCGAGCCTTCGTCAAGCTTCGGCATAAACTCGGTCCCGATGAACTTGAGGGAACCGAGTGCAAGCACGACAGCCACGGCGGCGACGATCAGTATCGGCATCCGATGGCGTTCCGCCGAGGCGAGCGATCGGACGTATCGCCCGCGAAGCTTGTCGAACCAGCTTTGTCGCTGATTGGCGCCCTTGGACTGCCTATCGCTTTGCCGCATCTGTCGCATCTTGTGTCGTAGTGCCAGGGTGCAAAGCGTGGGAACAACAAACAGGGCGAGCAGCAGCGAACCTACCAGGGCAGAGACCACCGTAACGGCCATGGGCCGGAACATCCGGCCCTCAAGGCTTTGCAACGTGAGGATGGGGAGATACACCGAGATGATGATCAGTACGCCGAAGACGATCGGGCGAGCGACCTCGTGCGCTGCGCTTCGGACGATCTCCACCAGACGGTCGGTCTCTCTCTTATGCCCGTCCTGCTCCTGGTCCCCACCCGCTGGATCTTGGCTGAGAGAGGCCTGCGCCTGCTGCTGTTGCAGCTGCCATCGGTGTTCATGCTGCTCTGGGTTGTCCTCGGCGTTTTGCGGCGCGGGGGCGTCATCCGCGGCGCCTTCGGACTCCAGGCGATGCATGCAGTTCTCGACCATCACTACGGACCCGTCGACGATGGTGCCGAAGTCGATCGCGCCCAGACTCATCAGGTTGACCGAGATCCCAAAGACGTCCATCCCGAGAAAACCGAAGAGCAGCGAAAGCGGGATCGTCAGCGCAACCACGATCGCCGCTCGCCAATCCCCTAGGAAGATCAGCAGGATGACGAGCACGAGCCCGGCGGCCTCCATCAGGTTGTGCTC
The DNA here is from genome assembly GCA_964248055.1 of uncultured Acidobacteriaceae bacterium. GTDB lineage: Bacteria > Acidobacteriota > Terriglobia > Terriglobales > Acidobacteriaceae > Granulicella. The sequence goes on from CAXTWN010000024.1 coordinate 12,328, forward strand.
CACCGTGTGCGTGGTGGCGTTGATCACATCGCTCTGGTCGTAGAACGGCACGATCTTTGCCCCGCCCGGCAGTTGCAGGTGCGCGATCTTGTCCTTGATCTCGCCAATCAGCTTCTGCCCGTTTTCGCCACGCAGGAGGATCACCATGCCGCTGACGGTTTCGCCGTGCCCATCGTGCATCACGGCACCGTGCCGTAGCAGAGGTGCCGCCCCGATCGTCGCGACTTGGTTCAGCAGAACTGGAATCCCATGGTTGGTGCTGACGACAGTGTTTCCAAGGTCGTCCACGTTGGTGGCCCGGCCCAGGCCGCGGATGGTGTACTGCTGCTCCGCATGCTCGATGTAACTGCCGCCGAAGTTGGCGTTGTTGTCGCTAACCGCCTGCACCACCTCGTGCAGGCTCAGGTTGAAACGGCGCAGCGACTCCGGATCGACCTCAATGGTGTACTGCTTGGTCAACCCACCCCAACTGTTAATCTCACTCACGCCGGAGATGGTCTGTAAGGCATAGCGTACGGTCCAGTCGTGCAGCGTCTTCAGCTGCATGAGGTCCAGGTGCGGCGATTGCACAGTGTATTGGTAGACCTCGCCGAAGGCTGTCGCCATCGGTCCCATCACCGGTTGCAGCCCCTGCGGTAGCCGGCCCTGCACCTGGTTGATGCGCTCGGAGACAAGCTGCCGGACGAGGTACTTGTCCATGCTGTCGTCGAAGATCACCGTCACCATCGAAAGCTCCAGCTTCGAGGTGGAGCGCACCATCTGCAGCTTCGGCAAGCCCATCATCGACGTCTCGACGGGGAACGTGACAAGCTGTTCCACTTCCACAGGCGACATGCCTGGGCACTGCACGGTGACCACAACCTGGTTGTTTGTCAGGTCAGGAAAGGCCTCGAGCGGCAGATGCAACATCACGGCGATCCCACCGACGAGGAGCGCCAGCAACAGACCGCCGACCAGCCAGCGGTTGTCGAGCAGGAAGTCGAGCAAATTTCCCATCAGCCTTCGCCTACGCTGCCCTTCAGCAGCTCGCCTTTGACCATGAAGGCGCCGTCCACCACGATGCGCTCTCCAGGCGCCAGCCCCTCCGTGATTTCGACTGCGCCCTGGGAGTGCAGGCCCAGCTTCACTGCGCGCACTTGAAAGGTAAAGCCGTCGGCTGTGACAAAGACCACGCGCAGCCCGTTCACATCCTGGAGCGCGGGCTCAGGAACGAAGACGGCGGTGCGTGTCGCGGGCTCGTCGATTAGGACCGTGGCAAACATCCCGGGACGCAGCCTGGTACCAGGGTTGGGGACCTGCACACGGACGGGCACGGTGCGGGTCTGCGGGTCGAGTTGATCGCCGAGCATCAACACTGTGCCGTGGAAGTCTGTATCCGGATACCCCTGCGTCGTTACCGTGGCACGGGCTCCGCGATGCACGCCGGACAGGTCCTTCTCGTTCACTGCCGCGCTCACCCACACCGTCGCAAGATTCGAGACAACAAACGCCTCCGACCCCAGCGTCAGCACCTGCCCCGGGGTCACCTCACGCTGGACCACGCTGCCGGCCGTCACAGCGCGGATCGGAATCAGCTCCTTATCGTAGAGATGACCGGGCGTGAGTGACGAGGGCGCAACCTGCAACAACTCGGAAAGGTGCTCGCGTTCCATGTGCACGCTCGCCTGCGCGTCCGCAAGGTCTTTCTGCGCTTGCTTCAACTCCTGCTCCGCGCGCTGCGCCTCTTCCTGAGAGGCCACCTGCAGCTGAAGCAGGTGCTGGTAGCGGTCGCGGTTTACCTCAGCGAACCGTACCGCGGACGCCTGCCGGTCGACTGCGGCGTACGCCTGGGTCAGCGCGCCCTCGGTCTCATGCACCATGTGGCTGTGCATGAGCGCCAACGTCTGTCCGACGCGCACGTTGTCTCCGGGCAACACAAGCACCCGTTCAATCTGCCCCTCGGCAAGCACGCCGATGTGATCGGTGTGCTTCTCATCCATCATCACCTGGCCGGCGACGGCCAACTGCCGCGGTACGCTACGAACCTCGACAGCAGCGATCCGAATCCCTGCCTTGCCCAGATTCTCCGGAGCGATCTTGACGGTGCCCACCGGCACACCGGCGCCACTTTCGCCCGCGCCGCTGCCGCCGTCTCCGGAGCCTCCGCCGGCCTTCCCGGAGGTATCCGCGCCACCGCCCGCGGTATCTGAGCCGCTGGTCTTGCTCTTCTGCCCACTCGCGCCCGCGTCGCTCTGCTTACCTTTACACCCGGCAAGGAGGAGCAAGCAGAGCAAAGCCGGTGTAAACAGGGACCGAAGACTGCTCGTCATGGCTGCACCCCGTAGCTCAGTTGCAACCGAACCGCTGCCTGCTGCAGATCGGCAAAGGTGCGCAACGCGCTGACCTCCACATCGAACTCGCTGCGCTCTGCGTCGAGATAGCGCAGCAGATCCACGCCGCCGATCCTGTACGCCTCCGTCATCAACCGCAGATTCTCCTTTGCCTTGGCGCGCATGTCCGGCAGCACCTCGTTTACGATCTCCTGCTCGCGACGGTAGTTCTCTTCCGCCTCCGCGACCTCGGCCCTCACCTGCAGATCCAAAGCCGCAAGGTTCTCCTGTGCAAGCCGCACACCCGCTTCGGCACGCTGGATCTCCCCTTGGTTTCGGTTGCGGAATGGCAAGGGGATCTGTAGCGAACCATACCCTGTGTTCGTCGCAGAGTTCCGCTTGTACCCACCGATCAGGTCAGGATCCGGTACCCCGTTTGCCTTCTGCAGCTTTACGTCTGCTTCTGCCGCGATCACCGCTTGCCGCGCCTCTTCCAGGTCAGCGCGCCGCGCCAGAACTGTCGCAACGGGCGCCGGCGTCACCGGCAAGATCGCCTCCACCGGATCGGTCAACGTCACCTCCCCGCCGGCAGGCCTTCCCATCTGCCTGTAAAGCTCCATCCGCGCCTGCGCTGCATCGCGCTCTGCCGAGCGCAGAGTCATCTCCAATCGATCCCGTTCCATCTGCATCCGTAGGAGATCTACCCCGCGCATGGCCCCTGCGTCGACGCGCTCCTGGTGATATCGAACCATCTCCTCCACAGCCTGCATGTCCTCCGCCAGCAGGGTTACCGTTTGCGCCAGCACCGCCGCGTTCCAGTACGCCGCGGCGACACGACCTACGATCGTGAACCGGACCGTCTGCTCCTGCGCCCTCGCCTCACTAAGCTGCGCCTCGGCCAGCGCCACGCGCTTATGCCGCTTTCCAT
>CAXTWN010000024.1:15574-29412 GCA_964248055.1 uncultured Acidobacteriaceae bacterium
CCCAGGGCCGCCAATCCTCGGACTGAAGAAACAGACGCGGGTTGAGCCCCAGCCCGGCTTGCCGGACCTGCGCTTTCGCCTCATCCGTTCGCGCAGCGGCGGCGCGCGCCTGCGGACTGTTGAGCGCCTGCGTCATCGCGTCATGCAGGCCCAACTGCTGTCCCCGGCAGGCCAGACTGCTCGAGCAGAACAGAACCAGCAACGGCCATTTCGCGAGCATGGATTCCGATCTTGGCAGCACAACGGTCACAAGCAGCCTACATAAAAGGGGGCCCTGTTGTCGGGCAAGGATCTGGGCGGTTTTCTTGAAGCGCTCTGTCGGATCTATTTTAGGGAACGGGATGAATGTGTGGCTTTCGGGTGTGCGCCTTGGCGACATAACGGCCGATCAGCCACCCGGCGACGGACCCCAGGAGCACATCGGAAGGAAAATGCTGCTGGGCCAACACTCGCGTCACAGAAACTGCGCTGGCCGCCCCATAGATGCCGATCTGTTCCCACGGTTTGGAGTACTCGCCCGCCAGCACAGCGGCGGACGACCACGCCACAATGCTGTGGCCTGAGACAAAGGAAGGATCCGAAGCCGCATCGCCGGCGAAGAAATGCCCCCGGGCGTTCGCAATCTGCGGTCGTTCCCGGAGGGTCACATACTTGATCGCCTCGCTGGTCACATACGCGTTCACCATCGCCTCGCCGGCGAGCAGCCCTGTGCTCCGCAGCCGATCCTGCCGGCCCCACTCCCCCGCGCCGAACAGAACTACCGGCGCGCCGAGGAACACGTCCCGGAGCACACTGGAGGTCGTATCGTTCGCGTGATCGAATCCCGGGTTCCTGCTCACAACATCACGCATTGTTCTGGAGTCCGTTGCGAACGCCACCGCAGTCGCGCCTGCAAGGGGCAGCAGCCACCGCAGATCGCCCTTGCCGGCATGCGCAGGAGACTTCACAATGTACCACTCATCCATTAGCAGCCTTTCAGGCGTTCGCTTCAGGCTGAGCTCATCGTCGTGCTCACCGGAGGCGTAGGCGCCTGAAGTCGTCTGAGCTTGTGGGGCGTCAGGCAGGCTTGCAGGCCCTGTAGATGGCCCACGCGCCTCCTGGCCAAGCACATGAGCTGGCGCAACGAGGAACGCAACCAGAGCCAGCGTTGCCACACAGAAGCCCGCGCGGACGCATGGCCTGTGTGGACCCGGCAAGAGGTCTCCCTGGTGTCTCTTGTTGCTATTGCGCAAGGGCAGCCTGCACCTGGGTTGTAACCGGCTTATCCGCCGACTTTAGAAGCAGACTGACCTGCCACATCTGCTGCTCGCTCAGGAGGTCGGCATACGCCGGCATACCAGAGAGACGGATCCCGTTCTTCACCTTCCAATACGTTTCACCGACCGGATCATCGCTGACCCCGACGACACCTGCCCGGTGTTGCACCCATAGCTGCGGCACAGGAGGGTACATATGCACGGCCAGCGAAGACGGCTTTCCGGGCACCCCATGGCAGAAACTACAGTGCTGCGCATAGACGCTGGCACCGGCAAGCAGGTTTTCGGAAGTAGCTTGCAAAGGAGACTCTCCCGGCATCTCGCGATCTATGCGCGCCTGTAGCGGAACCTGCACAATCTGCTTTTCAAACGGCAGAGCTGGGTCAGTCACCGCCACCGGCGGCACTCCTAGGCGCAGGTACAGGAAAGCCCCTAACCCAACCGCCAGCACACCGGCGATGAAGCAGATCAGACCGTTCCAAAACCGATTCATGCCCTGACGTCCACCCCTTGCACCCCGTCTGTCCTCTTAGAGCTATAGCGAAGCCAGGTTGCGCCCAACTCGCGCCCGGATGACAGAATGTTCATCTTGCCGTTCATCCCTAGAATGAACAGCGATGCGTGTTCTTGTCATCGAAGACGATCACTCAATCGGATCCTTTGTGGAACGGAGCTTGCGCGAGTCCGGCTTCATTGTCGATCTCGCGCGCACCGCGAAGCAGGGCGAGGCCCTTGTACTTGAGACAGAGTATGCGGCGATCGTTTTGGATCTGGGGCTGCCTGACGTCGATGGGTTCGATCTGATGGCCTCGCTACGAAGCCAGGGTCTCACGACTCCCGTGCTGATCCTCTCCGCCCGGCGCTCCGTGGACGACCGTGTTCGGGGCTTGGAGCAAGGGGGCGACGATTACCTTGTGAAGCCCTTTGCGGTAGCGGAGCTCAATGCTCGCCTGCGCAACCTCATCAAGCGAAATCAGGCGACAGCGCCGGTCGCGACAAAGCTGAGAGCGCTGGACTTGGAGCTCGACCTTCTTCGGAGAGAGGCCACGCGCGGGACCCGCCACCTTCGGCTTACCGCACAGGAGTTTGCCCTCTTGGAATACCTGTGCCGCAACGCCGGGCGCGTCGTCACCCGGTCCATGATTATGGACCACGTCTGGAAGGTACGCATCGATCCGGACACAAACGTCGTGGACGTTCATATCTACAGGTTGCGTAGCAAAGTCGACGCCGAAGGTGAGACGCCGCTTATCCGAACGCTGAGGGGGGTGGGATATGTTCTCAAGGATCGCTAGAGGCGAACGGGGTACAGCGGCATGGCGCATCTCGTTATGGAGCAGCATTGCGTTCGCCGTGGGCACGGCCATCGCGTTCTGGTTTCTGCAGCAATTTCTTGCAAATGAGATCCAGAACCGCGCCGATTCCTGGCTCACCGGGGAGCTCGGCGTTCTGGCCGATGTGGCGGAACGAACGCCTCCCAATCGTGTTCATGACATCGTCATCCGAGAGGTCGCGGAGCTTGCCAGTCGCGAGGTTCCCCACGATGAGGCGGGGGCAGGCGCCATGGACCGCGCGGTATTTTTCGTGCAGATCGGCAGGGACGGCGAGCTGAAGCTGCACACGGGCGCAGGCGCGAGCGACTCGGTTGCCGAGGCAATCAGCCGAAGCGATCTAAGCGTAGACAAACCCGTCGACCTCGCCATCCCGGGATTCAATGTTCCGTTTCGAGTAGCAGAAGCCACCGTGACGGATGGAGATCGCATCTATCTGGCGCTCTCCAGCCGGCATGAGCGCGAAGTGTTGCATCGTCTTCGCATCGACTTCACAACGTTGTGGTTCACGATCATCGCTCTGGGTAGCTCCATTGTGTACATCAGCACCCGGCGTATGCTCGACCGAATCCAGGCCATCACAGAAACGGCGGAAACAATCGGAAGAACGAACCTGACCAGCCGGGTCCCCGTGGCGAAGACGAACGATGAGATCTCCCGCCTCTCCTCCACCTTGAATCGCATGCTGGACCGCGTCGAGACGTCTGTCCAGCAACTGCATGCCCTGTCAGATGCTCTTGCTCACGATCTGCGCAGCCCCATGACCTCGCTTCGCGGCAAGCTAGAACTCGCGCTGCTCAGTGAAGAGCATGGAGAGCGCGACTCCTCTATCGGCCAATGCATCGAGCAAGTGGATCGATTGTCCGCTCTGCTGAACACCTCGCTCGATCTTTCTGAAGCAAGCGCCGATGCCCTGCGGATCAAAAAGGAGCCTTTGGACATCAGAGGAACCCTCCTGTCGCTTGCGGCACTCTACGAGCCGGCTTTCTCTCAAGTGGGGCTCACACTTCGGGTTCAAGGGAAGGGACCCACGTATGTCAACGCAGACCACGCCCTCATGCAGAGGCTTGTCTCGAACTTGCTCGACAATGAATTGAAACACCTTCCTCCAGGCAAGACGGTGTTGGTAGCGATCGAGGAGCGCGCCAGCTCGATCCGACTGGTTACAGAAGACGACGGAGATGGCTTCCCTCCGGACCTCCTGCCGCACGTCTTCGATCGCTATGCCAAGGGCCCGGCGTCTTCCGGCTTTGGGCTGGGTCTCGCATTCGTTTCGGCCGTTGTACGAAGCCACGACGGCTCCGCTATCGCGGAAAACAGACCCGAGGGTGGCGCAAGGATCACGATCGAGTTGCCTGTTTCACTCGAAAGCGAGCTTGCCTAGCAGAATGACCGTGACGCCACTGAAGTACGTAAGTTGAGGTGACGCTTGAGTGATCGCTGGTCCAAGATCTGCGATCCGTCGGGTATTCGACACGGACAGACGAAAGATAGCGGCCTCTGTCTTCGCGCTCTTTCTTCCCCTCGAGTCCGCGTCTCGGGTAAAGTCCTTGCGCGGCTCTCATCTTGAGAGCGCCGGCTGCTCCGGTTTACGTGAGGTTGAGCGCAGGGTCACCGCCTCTCGCGAACGGAGCAGCCTCGAAGATTTTGCCCCAGATTACAGGGGCTCTCCGAGACTGCCCGTCACGAGAGAGAACGACAAAGAGAAGAGGACAATGCTCCCGTCCTGTGTACCGTGCCGCACACACCATCTCACTAGAAGATGATCTTCGCCCCGAACTGCGTATTGAACGGCTCACCCGCGCCAATGCCGGGAGCGCCGTTGTAGTCGCCGATGGTGTCGTAGAGGGTGGGGTTGCCGCCGACGGTAGCGGAGGGTGGAGCGTAGTTCACGCGGTTGAATAGGTTGAACATTTCAGCGCGGAACTGAACCGTGAGGCGCTCGAAGATCTTCGCGTTTTTGAACACGGAAAGATCGACGTCGTTGTAACCGGGACCATACAGCGAGTAACGACGGGAGGTGCCGAAGCTACCCTGGGCCGGGTTGGCGAAGGCGGAGATGTCGAACCAGGCAGTGTTCGGGTGTTGGCCGAGGTAGCCAACCCGCGGATTGGCTATCTGGTTGGCGCGATCATTGCCTTCTTGTGTGCCGCTGGGGTCACCGGCGGCGAAGACCGTGAAGGGCTGGCCGCCATGGAAGGTGAGCAGGCCATTGACCTGCCAACCGCCGGTGAGAAGCTTGAACCGATCACTGCTCGGCACGGCGTAGCTGAGGAAGCTGACGAAGGTGTTGCGGATGTCGAACTCTGAGTTGGAGTAGTCGCCTTTGAAGTTGCGGCTGTCCTGCGGAAGCGTGCCACGGTAGTCGGAGACCTCGTCCAGGTTGTGCGCCCAGGTGTAGACGGTATTTAGCGAGAAACCGTGGAGGTTGCTGACGCGGAAGGTAGCCTGGAGGGAGTTGTAGTTGGCGGTGCCGATGCTTTCCACCTGGTTGATGTCGTCGTACTGCGGGTACTGTTTGTAGTAGGGACGAGCGACCTGCAGGGCGGCTGAATTGGCATAGATGCCGGGAGCCGCCTGATTGATGTCGAGCAGGCTGAGCAGGTGACGGGCCTGCGACCCGACGTAGCCGAGTTGCAGGAGAACGCGCGAGCCGATGCTCTGTTCGAGGTTGGCGTTGAAGTTCTCGTTATACGAGGGGCGGAAGTTTGGGTCGATGGAGAAGACGCCGCAGGGCGAGGTGGCCGAGCAAGGATAGGTGATGGCCGAGGGAAAGATGGCCGCGCCGGGCTGGATCTGATTTTGAGCCTGAGCGGTTGCGCCTACGGTGTAGACGGGATCCGGGCCACCTGGATTGCCCTCGATCCCGTTAGGCGCCTGATTGCCGGGACGATTGTCGAGGAAGGGATTCAGGTTCGGCGTGTCAGCGAACCATCCATAGCCGGCGCGAAAGACTGTGGAAGGTGTAATGCCGTAGCTCAGGCCGACCCGAGGGCTGATATTTTTGTAGTACTGCTGGTAGAGGTTGGCGACCTGCGCTCCCTCGAACGCCAGGCCATTGGTGGCGGTAAGAGCGGGACGGAAGACAGAGATGTCCTGGAAAGGCTCGTGAAGCGGGCCTTCGTAGTCATAGCGGACGCCGTAGTTGACGTTGAGCTTGGGGGAGAGTTGCCAGTTGTCGCCCGCGTTGAGGAACCAGGTGTTGACGAACACCTGGCGCTCGGGGTTGCCGATCGCGATGGAGGCGGTGTCGAACTGTCCGGCGAGGAAGTCGGCAAGGGGAGCGACGTATCCATCCGGGGTGTAGCAGTTGGTGGCGGTCTGCGGGGTGACGTTGCAGCCGGGTATGGTGGCGTTGATGGTCTTCTCTATGCGCGAGCCGTCGAAGGTAAAGGCGCCGACCGCATGGCGATGGTAGAACTCATCCAGTTGTGCCTGACGGAACTCGCCGCCGAAGCGCATCTCGTGCTTGCCCTTCACCCAGGAGAGCTGATCGGTGAGGTGCCCGGTGATGTCGTTGCGTCCCTCGGGCGGCGTCAGCCCGACCTCGTCGAAGCTGCCGCTGGAGGCTGCCGTGGCACCGCTGCTGGTCGAGTTGCCGATGACGATATTGGGCGCGTTGGCGAAGGGCGCGCCGGTGACGAAGCCCAGGCTTTGGACGTCGTAGGTGGAGTTGAAGTCAGAGAAGACCTGGTTGAAGTAGTTGACGCCCGCGAGGAGCTGGTTGGAGATGGTCGGCGAGAGGACGCGGTTGTAGACGATGGCGATGTTCTGCACGTGGATCGGCGCGACCTCGTAGTAGGAGAGGAGTTGCGAGCCGACCGGGGCCACCTGATTGCCCTGGCCTACGAACCAGTGAGCGCTGAGGCGGTCCTTGTCCGTGAACTGGTAATCGATCTTGCCCAGCCCGTTCCAGCTGTAGCCGAACTCCGGGTCGTTGGAGTGGAAGTTGTTAATGGTGCCGACGGTGTCCGCGGCAAGGTTGCCCTGCGCCCAAAGGGAGCTGAGGACTTTGGGCATGACAGGGTCGATGCCGACGCCGTACTTCGCGAGCAGCGCTTCTGCCTGCGACTGCCAGCCGACGGAGGGCTCGGTGGCGCTGCCGGATTCACCGATCACGAAGCGCTGATGCTCAAAGGTGAGAAAGCCGAAGAGCTTGTCCTTTACGAAGGGGCCGCCGAGAGAAAAGCCGGTGTTGTAATTGCGCACCTTCTGTTTGGTGGAGGAGAACGGGCTCTTGGCGCCGAAGAGCTCGTTGCGGTTGAAGTAGTAAACCGTGCCGTGAAGCTGGTTGGTCCCGGATTTGAGCGTGAGGTTGACGGTCCCGCCAGGATTGCGGCCAGCCTCCGGCCCGGACTGGGTCTGTGCGGAGAACTGGTCGACAGCGTCGATCGGAAGAATGATGCCGGCGATGCCGCTGACTCCGCCCTGATTGACGGCAGGGATGTTATGCCAAAGGTCGTTGTTATCGACGCCGTCGATCTGCCAGTTCATCTGGTTGGCGCGGGTACCGTTCAGCGACCCGTAGCCTCCGCCGGAGTAGCCCGCGTACCCGGCCGTAAGCGAGATCATCTGCGTGAAGTCGCGGCCGTTGAGGGGGATGTCCTCTACCGTCTTCTCGTCCAGTACGGTGGTTTGGGTCGATGTCGTGGTATCCAGCGCCAGGGACGCCGCACTCACCTCCACAGTCTCCGAGGCGGAGCTGATCTGCAGCTTTACGGGCAGCGTATACACCACGCCCGCCGAAACATTCACGTGATCTACCCTCGTATTCGCAAACCCCTGCGCGATGACGGTCACCGCGTACTCGCCCAGCGGCAGGTTCTCAAACAGAAACTCTCCGCTTGAAGAACTCACACTCGAAGTCTTGACCCCTGTTGCCGTAGCCATGGCGGTCACGCTCGCCCCGGCTACCACTGCTCCCGTACCATCTGTGACCGCACCGTTGATGCCGCCGCGAAAGGTCTGAGCATAGCTGGGTAGCAGCATGATGGCTGCCGTGCAGAGAACCGTCAGGGTGAAACGGAAGATCCGAAGCGAACGAGACATAATGACCTCCAGGGAATAGGGGGACGTTCCGCCCAGCACGGGCGGTACACAAAGCCATCCAGGCGCACAATTCCTCATGCGCTCAGCGAGGCTGGGCGATTGCAACCAGTAACAGCGAACCAGCGAACCCTTGCGTCTGCTCTCTTACGAAACCGGCAATATTGAGATTTGGTGAATTTCTCGAACAGTACATCGAAGCCGAGTTCGAGTGCAAGCCCTTTTCGCGTAAATGTGGGTCAGTTCGTTTGCCGCACGTTCCCCCTCGATCAGATCCAGAAAGCTATGGCCTACGAGACCGCGCCTGGCACCAGAGCCATTTCGGTGCCTGCACTCAAGGGAGCTAAGCTACGTGCTGACCGCGGTGCGGACGATGAGAGTCAAGCGTTTCGCATCGAGTACTACGGAGGCGAGAAATATGCTGTTCTGCGGAGGAGCAGCAAGCCGGACGCGCCGACTACCGTCATCCTCCTCCAGAAGCGCGCACTCCTGAAACGAGATCCCTCTTGCTGTGCGTCGAGGTCAGGACTGCACTGATCAACTTCGTGGCACGCGCAGCCACCTTCCAGAAGAGCGGACACGCTACCGAGCAGGTCGCGGGGGAGCCTGGGCGGAAGCTTCACCAGCACCCGGAGGCCATCAGCTGGAACGAAGGACGAGTACAAGGAAGCGCAGAAGAATCCCGTCGGGCGTCAGATCCAGCACCTGAGTACCCGCTCTGCGTACCACTCTGTGCCGCGAACTTCTCGCATGCTGCGACCTAGATTGACGCCCGGTTAAATTATCGATGGAGCGGCGGCGATTTACTTTTTGCACGGAGTGCCGGATGTATTACTGGAGGCACCCCCGCATTGGGATCACAGGAGTACACAACACGATGCCAAGAGTCACAGGTTTCAGGAAGGCTTGCGCGACGTTCGGCATGGCGGCTCTGGTCAGCAACACGACCGTTGCTGTGGCAGGGGCGCCGCAGGCCACCGCGCCTCCGTCGTCCTCTCAGCTCACAACGCAGCAGAAGATTGCCTTGCTGCAGCAGCACGTGAAGTACGTCTTCGTTATCTTCCACGAGAACGAGTCCTTCGATCACTTCTTTGGCACGTTTCCCGGCGCAAACGGCCTGTATGCAGCGCCGGCCGGTTTTACGCCGGCGAATCAGACGCCGAACTTCACGCAGCGCTATCTGGATACTTCGCTGAACCAGGTCACCGCCAGCCCGTTCCTGATGCCGCAGGCTGTGCAGTTGGGCGGCTACGGCACGGGCGGCCCGCGGGTGCCGATCTATCCCGCCGATCTGATCTCGGTGGACCACAGTCACCAGGGCATGGCGAACGATCTTGACGTGGTGAACGGCAGCAACCTGAACGACCGCTACGCAATGAATCAGGAGGGCCTGACAACCGCCTCTCCGGGCAGCGCGCTCGTCAAGAACACCGGTGCTGCGCCGACCTCCGTAACGCTGGCGCAGAAACAGACGGCGGAGACGGATCTGAGCCACTTAGACTGTGACACGATTCCATTCATGTGGTCATGGGCCAAGAACTTCGTGCTGTTCGACAACTTTCACCAGACAACGGTAGGGCCTTCCACACCGAACGCGATCGCTATCATCGCCGGGCAGTCCGGTGAGACCCAGTGGGCCCTGCACCCCAATGAAGGGCCGACGATCACCTATGCCAATCCGGCATTCCAGAACGTCAAGGGCGCGACCTACGCCGGGCCTGCAGGAAACTCAAGTGCGTATGTGCCGGTCATCGCGGATCCTGGGCCCTTCCCGGGGTCGCTGAAGGACCCGAGCGCGGTGAAGCCGCCGTACAACTTCGATGAGAACGCTGCCAATCCGGCGCTGGACCTGACCTTCGCGACGTTGCCGTTGTCTTTTATGGGCAGCAACATCGGTGAGACCATCCAGGCTGACCAAAACCCGCGTGCCGATCTGGCGGACGTGCAGCATGACGTGTTCACCATCGCCGCAAAGGATCAACCGGTGCCATGGGGTTGGTACCAGCAGGGCTTCAACGGAAACGATGCGCCGGATCCGTATGAGCCCCAGGGTACGGGCACGCCCAATCCAACGGCGAACCCGAGCCTTTACACCGGCTACGTGCTGCACCACAACGGACCGCAGTACTTTGGCTATCTGGCCGACAACACGACCGTGTTGAACAACAACCTCCATGGCGCGGCGGACTTTCTGACCGCGGTGAACAACCGTACTTTGCCCAGCAGCGGCGGCGTGTTCTACCTGCGCGGCGGGTACAGCAACAACCAGGGCCTGGTACCGGTGGATCCTACGCCGGGCATTCAGCATAGCTTTATCGGCAATGACGATCACCCCGCGTACTCCGACCACCAGATCTCAGAGGCCTTTGCCGCGCAGGCGATCAGTGCGATTGCAAACAGCCCCTACTGGAGCCAGAGCGCGATCGTGATCACCTATGACGAGACAGACGGCTTCTACGACCACGAAAAGGTGGTGGAGCAGAGCACGCTGTCCGACGGCAGCATCCTGGAGGGCGGGCCACGCATCCCGACGATCGGGATCTCGCCCTGGTCGTTGCAGGGCAGCGTCTCGCACCAGTACAGCGAGCACGGGTCGCTGATCAAGTTCATCGACGAGCTGTATGACCTGGTGCCGTTGGCGAATCTGCCGGATGAGGTACGAGGGCGTCAGCTGGGTAAGACGAACCTTGGGCAGGCGAACCTCGGGCCCTCGGACGATCCGACAAACGAGCTGGGCGATCTGACAGAGGCCTTTGATTACACGAGACTGGCGAACAACACACCGATCTCGGGAGCGCTGGCGACGTTTAGCCCGGCGCAGATCAACACGCTGCCGCACCTGGCTACGGCGAACTTTTCGCCCAACGGCTATACCAACGGTGCTTGCAAGGCGATCGGTGTGCTGCCCACAGACTTCCAGTCTGCGGCGGCGTACCAGGCGGGCACCCCGACGGATCCCTATCCGCTGGATGTAAACCCGCGGCCTACGCAATCTCCCGGAACCCCCACCTCCGGTGGATGGACCCCGTAACACGCAGAGAGAGGACGGCGATGTTGCCGTCCGCTCTCGCTTCTTTTTTCTTCGAGAGAGCATGACCCGCTTTGTCTTTATGCTATCGGTTGCCTGCAGCATGGCGTTGTGCACGCCGCGGCTTGTTGGCCCACAAGCCGCCGCTGTACCCCCCCATGCGCCGCGGCCAGCTCCCGGCGCCGCGCGGCCCGCACGTGTGGAGATCATTACCGCGATCCATGCGGCGGGGCGCCTGGTTTGCGGCACGGTAGAGCCGGTGGACGACTGGGACGGCCGCGGTGAGCACGGCGATCTGTCCACGCTCGGGCAGGCCATCTGCGAGGCGGTCGCGGTGGCCGTGCTGGGGCCGAAGGCGCCGGTGGAGGTGCGTCGTTTTCCGGCCGAAACTGAGGCTCTGCAGGCTCTACAGGCCAAGCAGGTCCACATCGTCGTCGGGCTTTCTCCCTCGGTGGAAGCAGGAACGCAGTACGGTGTCTCCTTTAGCCGCCCGGTGTTCTATGACACGCAGCGCTTTCTTGTGGCGGCTGCGGCCAACTTTCAACACATCTCCGATCTCCGCGGAGACCTGATCTGCGCGATGAACAATACGCCTTCCGAGGCGCGTCTGCGGGATTACATGACCGAAAGGAAGATCCAGTACGGATTGCAGGCGCACTCGGAGCAGGGGGAGATGGACGCTTCGGTGGCTGTGGCGCATTGCGCTGCAGGTTCCGCGCTGGAGTCGCGTCTGGCGCAGTCGCGGGCAGACTTCCCGGCGAGCGCGCCTGAGTTTGTCTTCCTTCCGGAGCGCTTTGGGCTGGAGCCCGTGGCCGCCGGCTTTCATTCCGGCGATGATCGTTTCGCGATGCTGGTCGACATGACCCTGAGTGCACTCATTGAAGCGGAGGCCCTGGAGGTCACGCAGGCCAATGTGAAAGAGGCAACGCAGCGGACCGACCTGCAGGCCCGGCGATTGCTGGGCGCAGATCGCACCGTAGGCCAGGCACTTGGGCTGCCCGCGGACTGGGCTGTCCCTGTGCTTGCAGCAGTGGGCAACTATGGCGAAATCTACAGCCGAACCGTGGGCAAGACGTATCACCTGGAGCGTGGCCCGAATGCGCTCTGGTTGCGAGGTGGGCTGATGACTCCGTCACCGATGCAATGAGGTTTGTTCCGCCGCGGTTCGCTGCGGAGTTGTTTGCAGTTCATTCTGGGAGGAGATACCTTATGACGTTCCGTTCTGCTGTTTTCGCCTCGTTCGCTGCCGTTGCCGTGTGTGCCGGCGCACATGCCGACACCTTTGACCTGAGTGCCTCTGTAGGTAGCACCCCAACCTTCTCGGTGACCTCCGGGGGAGAGAGCGCGACCTTCAGCTCGCCTGCAGGGAATGGCTTCCTTGTACAGAACGTCGCCGGCTTGTTCACCTTCGGCAACATCGCGCTGGTGAACGACAACATCAACACGGCCCCCTTGACGATCACGTTTTCGGCCCCTGTCGAGGGGACCATCGACATCCCCTTCGGTATAGAGGACATCTTCAGCACGACGGATTCGCTGAGTGTGGTCGCAAACACGGGTCAGAGTGCCTCCTATCTCGGCGTGCTGGATAACCTTACGTTTGCGGAGCCCGAGGGGCTGGCCGTGTTCACAGCCAATGGGCCGATCACGTCGTTGACGCTGTCGAGCACGCAGCCGTTTGGGATTGGCAATGTGACGACAGTTGCCCAGACGCCCGAGCCGACATCGCTCGCGCTGCTCGCGACTGGCCTGGCGGGCATCATGTTGCGCCGCCGCCGAGCGTAGGTCATCACGAGCCCACCGGTGTCGCTCACTCGCGGGCTGAGCGCATAGTGCCCTTGTGCGTACATGGGGGTGGCCCGTTCGTCGCTCAAGCGACACGCTCTCGGTGCCGCCCTTTACCGCTTGGAACGACACAAATGCGACGATAGCTTTGTGCAGGAGTTCACTCCCGCCGGCTAAGCGCTCGCGCACCGCGGTGGAAAGGGACGGTCTGATGGAAAGCTCGCAACGATAAAGCCGTCCGACACCTCTCACCAATTCTGAATGGCAAAGAACGGCGGTTCCTACGCTACTCATCGCGCAGACGAGTCGACTTCACACTGACCTTCTATCCGCTCCCATGTAGGACATCTTTAACGGGCACGAAAATTTATGTAGGCGCTGGCTAGAAGGTCAGGTTCTACGAATGGCGAGGGTTGAGAGCGAAGTTTACCTCAGCCGCGTCCTTGTAACTCCGCCACGATCTCCGCGACCGCCGCCCGCGCCTGTTCTTCCCGGTCCACCGGAAAGCTGATCGCCCCTACGCGCGCGTGGCCGCCACCGCCCCATCGCTCGCAGATGGCCGCGATGTTCGCCAACTCGCCTGGGGGCACCGTTGTCCACGGGTTTGTCCCCACGGACACCTTGGTTCGGAAGCTCGACTTGGAAAGTCCTACGTTGTACACGCCGTCGGGATTGAGGTAGTACGGGATGAACTTGTTGTACCCCTCCGTCGGCTGGTCGGTGATGTCAAAGCGGATCACGCCATGCGAAATCTCAGCGCGCTGCCGCATCAGCTCGACGCCCTGCCAGTGCCGCTCCAGAAGCGGCCCCACCAGCGCCTGCACCCAATCCTGCGCCAGCACCTCGGCCAGAGGCATCGTGGTCAGTAGCGGAATGAAACGCTGCACCGTCTCCGAGTTCGGCGCGCTTTCGGTCACCATGGTCAGCTTCATCGCCGGAGCGGCCATCTCGACCGCCGCCTCCGCGCTCTCATACTTCGCCCCGTCCACGATGTTGGCCCAGTGGATCAACTCCTCCAGCGGCCGCACATCCATCCCAAACCGGGTCCGCGCGATGTGCGCGATCCATCCCGTGCAGCTGATGTAGTTCGGATCAAAGAACTGCCGCATCGCCTTGGGCCCTGGCTGCCCATCCGCCCTCACCTGCCCGGCCCGGAACTGCGCCTCATCCTCGGCCGAAGCAAACGCCGATTGGTGATGGTCAAACCACCACGTGACACCGGGCAGCGGTGAAAACTTGAAGTCCACGATCGCGTTTTCGCCCGCGGTGTCCAACCAGCTCTCGTCAAACAGCGAGCCCGCCTTGTGTGCCAGTCCGTGGTAGTCAAACGTGGCAGCCGTGCCAATGCACTCGCGATGGAAGCGCGTAAACAGCGACGCGGAACAAGCGCCG
>CAXTWN010000025.1:0-2851 GCA_964248055.1 uncultured Acidobacteriaceae bacterium
GGGGCTTTGCGGCGTGAGGTGGGCGCGCCAGCGTGGGGGGACGAAGCGGAGCAGGGCGCGGTCGTCGAGCAGAAGGAAGCCGAGGATCAGGACGAGGTAGTTGAGGAAGGCGTAGTTGGCGGTGGCGATTACGCCGATCTGCCAGACCGTGACGATCCAGAAGCACACGATGCGCCAGCGGCGGGGACCGAAGGCCAGAAAGACGATCAGGAGCTCCATCACAAGGGTCGCGCCGGCGGTGCCCTTTTGGAACCAGTGGGGGAGGTGTTGGAGGTACCAGCCGATCCAGGTGGGGAGCGGGCCGTTTTGGTAGTACTCGTACATGGCGGTCAGGTTGCGCCAGGTGGGGTCGCCGGAGGCGAGCTTGACGACGCCGGACTCGAAGTAGATGCGGAACCACTCCCAGAGCAAGAGGAAGAGCGCGGCGCGCGAGGCGAGCGAGCGGCGTCCCCAGCCGGGGCGAACGCCGGCGGGGGCAACGAAGAGGGCCAGCAGGCTGGCTTCGAGGAGCATGCCGTCGGACTGGTACTGCGAGAACTCCTGCGCGGTGGTGACGAAGCTGAGAAAGCAGAGCCAGCAGACCAGCAGCGCGGGGCGCGGCAGGAGGTTCAGCGTGACCAGCACGGAGGCGACCAGGCCGGCCCAGACGAGCGCGACGAGGGCATGGTCGAAGGCAGTGGGCGAGCCGTGGACGAACCAGAGCAGCGAAGGGGCGAGAAAGAAGCCCTTGTTGCCGAGTTGGTGGGCGGCGTCAAGGAACTGCCCAACGGGCAGCACGCCGCCGGAGCCGACCAGCCCCAGGATCTGGAAGGCCAGTGCGAAGAAGGCAGAAAAGTAGACCAGACCGAGGGCGCGGAGAAAGAGCCAGCGCGCAAGGAGGCGGTCGGCGGGACCGTGATCGCGGTCGAAGAGGAAGAGGAGCTTGCCGAAGGGCTGCGCCGGCGCGGAGGAGGCCATTTCAGCTTGGATGGGAGAGGCGGGCGGCGTGAAAGGTCATAGAGACTGCGCGAGAGGGGTGCCGGGCTGCACTCTGCGGGTCGCGGTTGGTTGCGACAGGCAAGTGAGTGAGGCACTTCGCTGAGCATGGCGCTTTGTTCCCGACAGCTGCACTCCCTTGTTCGAAGAAGCCGGGAAGGATCTTTGAAGGGAAGGCGTTGTACATGAGTGCAGGCCGTTGCTATAGTCGCCAGCGCTGCACAATCCCAACTCTGGAGGTCGTATGAGCGTAGTGGTAGGGAAGGTGAGCATCGCTTTGGCTCTTCTGACGTCCCCGGCTCTGTTCGCTCAGGGACGCCCGGTCAGCACGGAGTCTGGCGAGGTCCAGGGAGCGACTCAGGGCGCCGTCGAGTCGTTTAAGGGCGTTCCGTTCGCGGCGCCTCCGGTCGGTGAACTGCGTTGGCGGGCGCCCCAACCAGCTAAGCCATGGTCCGGTGTGCGCACAGCTACCACCTACTCCGCCGATTGCATGCAGGTGCCTTTTCCGAGTGACGCAGCCCCGCTGGGGACGGCGCCTGCGGAAGACTGCCTTTATCTGAACGTCTGGCGGCCGGCAGGCACTGCTCCCGACGCCAAGCTCCCGGTGATGTTCTGGATCTACGGTGGCGGGTTCGTGAACGGCGGCAGTTCGCCTGCGGTGTATGACGGCAGTGCCTTCGCGGAGAAGGGCATCGTCTTTGTGAGCGCCAACTACCGCCTGGGCCGGTTCGGCTTTTTCGGTTTTCCCGAGCTGACCAGGCAGAACGCCGATGGGATGTTAGGCAACTACGGCTTTATGGACCAGATTGCCGCGCTCAAATGGACCCAGCGCAACATCAGCGCGTTCGGTGGCGACCCGAGCAACGTTACGGTCTTCGGTGAGTCTGCCGGCGGCTTCTCGGTGAGCATGCTGCTCACGTCTCCGTTGAGCGGTGGCCTCTTTTCCAGAGCAATCATCGAGTCGGGCGGGGGACGAGCCAACCTCGGAGGGCAGCGGTACCTGAGCACGACGGTTCCGAACGGACCTCCCTCGGCTGAGTCGGTGGGCGTCGACTTTGCCAAGAGTGTCGGGATCAGCGGGAGCGGCAAGGAAGCTCTGGATGCCTTGCGGAGGCTTCCTGCGGAGAAGATCCGGGGCGATCTGAATATGGCAACGATGGGACAGGTCGGCTACGCGGGACCCATGATCGACGGTCGCGTCGTGGTGGCGGATCCGCAGTCGGTGTACCTGTCCGGGGCGGGGTGGCGCGTTCCCATCATGATCGGCGCGAACAGCATGGACATCGGCTTCGGTTTCGCATCCACCAAGGACGCTGTGTTCTCGCCGTTCGGTGTGAACCGGGAGAAGGCGATGTCTGCCTATGACCCGACGGGGACGGGCGACCTAAGATCGGTGCAGTATTCCGTGGCCATGGACCACATGATGGTGGAGCCGGCCCGCTTCGTCGCAGCGCTGTTCGCGTCGGAGGGAGTGCCCAGCTATGAGTACCGCTTTTCCTATGTGGCGGAGTCCATGCGCAGCAAGTGGCCCGGCGCGCCGCACGCGACGGAGATCCCGTTTGTCTTCGACACGGTCCGTGCCAAGTACGGAAAAGATCTTGCCCCCAACGATGAGAAGACGGCACAGTCCATGCTGAACTATTGGGCATCCTTTGCGAAGACCGGCGACACAAGCACCGGCAATACGCCGGCGTGGCCCCGGTACTCACCCTCCACGGATATGCTCATGAACTTCACGGCAGATGGTCCTGTAGCGGAGGTCGATCCGTGGAAGGCGCGCCTGGATGTGACGGCAGCATACGTTTCAGCGTCCGCTCCGCCATCCACGCCACCGACGCCCGCTCGGCCGTAAGCTGGTTCGATTCTGTTTCAGGCG
>CAXTWN010000025.1:2964-28635 GCA_964248055.1 uncultured Acidobacteriaceae bacterium
AGGTTACAGGCAGGCAGGGTCGCGTCTGTTGCGTTTTGTGCGTGGGAGTGCTCCTTTGCGCAGTGTTGGCGCGTGCGGCTGCCGGCCAGAACGCGGCGAACCTGCCCTACATGAATCCCCAGCTTTCCCCTGAACAGCGCGCCACCGATCTGGTTCGGCGCCTGACGCTGGCGGAGAAGGCCTCGCAGATGCAGAACAACTCCGCGGCTGTCCCGCGGCTCAACATACCGGCCTATCAGTGGTGGAGTGAGGCGCTTCACGGGGTAATCAATGAGGGGGTAACCGAGTACCCGGAGCCGGTCGGCCTGGCCGCTACGTTCGACGCGCCGGCGATCCACACCATGGCGGGGCAGATCGGCGTGGAGGGTCGCATCAAGCACGTGCAAAACCTGCGCGAAGGCCACACCGGCATCATGGGAGGGCTGGATTTCTGGTCGCCCAACCTGAACATCTTCCGCGATCCGCGCTGGGGCCGCGGGCAGGAGACGTATGGTGAAGACCCGTTCCTCACCGGGCGCATGGGGGTGGCGTATGTCACCGGACTGCAGGGCGACAATCCGAAGTACTACCTGGCGATTGCGACACCCAAGCACTTCGCCGTGCACAGTGGACCGGAACCGACGCGCCACTTTGCCGACGTGGACGTAAGCAAGCACGATGAGGTGGATACGTATCAGCCCGCGTTTCGCGCGGCGGTGGTGGAAGGCAAGGCCGGATCGGTGATGTGCGCCTACAACGCCATCAACGGAGAGCCGGCCTGCGCGAATCAGTACTTACTGCAGGAACAGCTGCGCGGCAAATGGGGATTTCAGGGATACGTGGTTTCGGATTGTGATGCCGTGCTCGATATCGCCGCCCATCACCGCTATCGTCCTACGCAGGCGCAAGGCGCGGCGATCTCCGTGCTGCGCGGCATGGACAATGAGTGCGTCACGTTCAGCTCCCGATACGGCGATCCGGTGGACAAGGCCTATACCGACGCTGTCCAGCAGGGGTATCTGCCCGAGAGCGCTCTGGATACGGCGCTGATCCGGTTGTTCACCGCTCGCATGAAGCTCGGGATGTTCGACCCGCCCGAGATGGTGCCGTACGCCAGGATCAATGAAACGGAGCTCGACAGCGCGGAACACAGGGCGCACGCTCGCAGGCTGGCCAACGAGTCCATGGTTCTGCTGAAAAATGACGGGATGCTTCCGCTGAAGCCGGAGGTGCGCCACATCGCCGTTGTGGGACCGCTTGCGGATCAGACCGTGCCGCTGATCGGAAACTATGCCGGGCATCCGACCCACATTGTGTCGGTCCTGGAGGGACTGCGCGCGGAGTTTCCGCAAGCGACCTTTACCTTTATTCCGGGGACGCAGTTCCTGCGCGCGGAGGGAACTCCTGTTCCCGAGGCGCTGTTGACGACACCGGAGGGCAAGCCTGGTCTGAAGGCCGAGTACAGGGAAGGACGGCGAGGACCGGAGGACAAGGTCAGTCCGGTGGTGAGCCGCACGGAGCCGAATGTGCAGTTAACCGAGGCCAGCGTGCCGAAGGAGGTTGCTGGCAGGAAGAGCTTCGGCGTGCAATGGTCGGGGTTCCTGACGCCGACCGAATCTGGCGAGTTTCTGCTTGGCCTGCGCGGTCAGGGGTTCGCGAGAGTGTTGGTGGATGGCAAGCAGATCGCCAGAACGGAGGGTGGCGGGGAGGAGACGGTGTCCGCGGTAGGTCGCGTTCGCCTGGAGAAGGGCCGCAAGGCGGCGCTGGAGGTGGATTATGGCACCGGGAACGGAAAGGCCCATGTGGAACTGATCTGGGCCAGGGCCCAGAACGAAGTGTCGCCCCAGGCGATCGCTGCCGCAAAGAGTGCCGATGCGGTGATCGCGGTGGTCGGGATCACCAGCCAGCTTGAGGGCGAAGAGATGCCGGTGAGCGAACCGGGGTTTCTGGGTGGGGATCGCACCAGCATCGATCTGCCGCAGCCCGAAGAGGATCTTGTGGAAGCCATGGCTGGGAGTGGAAAGCCGCTGGCCGTGGTGCTGATGAACGGCAGCGCACTGGCTGTGAACTGGATCGGTGAGCACGCCAATGCGGTGCTGGAGGCCTGGTATCCGGGCGAAGAGGGTGGCGCGGCGGTGGCGGAGACGCTGAGCGGCAAGAACAATCCCGCAGGCCGGCTGCCCGTCACCTTCTATCGGGGCGTGGAGCAACTACCGAACTTTGAAGACTACGGGATGGCAAACCGGACCTACCGATACTTCACAGGCAAGCCGCTGTTTCCTTTTGGTTATGGGCTGAGTTACACCCAGTTTGCGTATAGCGACCTGAGCCTTCCCGCGGGCACCGTAGCCGCCGGAGCGCCCATGGATGCCGATGTGACGGTGACCAACGCGGGCAAGGCGGCGGGGGATGAGGTTGTTCAGCTGTATCTCAGGTTCCCTAAGATCACGGGTGCGCCGCTGGTGGCGCTGCGCGGCTTCCAGCGCCTTCACCTGGAGCCGGGCGCGAGCCAGAAGGTGCACTTTCACCTGAACCCGCGCGACCTTGGCATGGTCACGGAGGAGGGCAATCCGGTGGTCGCAGAAGGGGAGTACACGCTGAGCATCGGGGGTGGACAACCGGACACGGGAGCCCCCGGCCTGTCGAAGCCATTTCGCATCGATGGGCGTTACGCCTTGCCGGAATAGCTCCGACCAAGTGCAGCTCGCGATGGGAAACCGAGGCTCACATCCCGGTCGAGTTGCGCAAGATAAAAGATGGTGCGGTTGGAGCAGAGCTCGCGTCAGAGCTCCGCCTTCGTTGCCGGGTCGCCAACGACGCGCCTGCCATCCTGTTCGGAAACAGGCGATCCAAGCCTTCATCTTCATGGTGGAGACGGCAGTCCTTTATGCCTTCAGCAACACCTCGCGTGGAGTTCTGAAGCAGCTCCGCTCACCACTCGCCTTCGGTTGACAACGGTCTTTCGGTGTCGCTATACCAGGCTGGAGGCTTGGGCGAGCGTATGTACGCACAGATGGTCGACACCGGGGCGAAGACGCTGCGCGCTCTGGACGAACTCTCCGCGGAAGATCGCCGTTTTCAGGAGCGGATCGATGCTGGAATCCGCGTTGAACCCAAGGATCCTATGCCGGAGGGGTATCGCCGGACGCTGATCCGGCAGATCAGCCAGCATGCGCACTCGGAGATCGTGGGGCAACTGCCTGAGGGCAATTGGATCACCCGGGCCCCGAGCCTGAAGCGCAAGGCCATCCTGCTGGCGAAGGTGCAGGACGAGGCCGGCCATGGTTTGTACCTGTATAGCGCCGCGGAGACGCTGGACGCCTCGCGCGACGCGATGATCGAGGACCTGCTTGCCGGCAAGGCGAAGTACTCGAGCATCTTCAACTACCCCACGCTCACCTGGGCCGATGTCGGGTGCATCGGATGGCTGGTGGATGGGGCGGCGATCATCAATCAGATACCGTTGTGTCGCTGCTCCTATGGGCCGTATGCGCGAGCGATGATTCGGATCTGCAAGGAAGAGTCGTTCCATCAGCGGCAGGGGTTCGATCTGCTGCACACGCTATGCCAGGGAACGCCGGAGCAGAAGGCCATGGCGCAGGACGCCCTGAACCGCTGGTGGTGGCCATCGCTGATGATGTTTGGTCCGAGTGACGCCGAGTCCGTGAACAGCGCGCAATCCGCACAGTGGGGTATCAAGCTGTTCAGCAACGATGAGCTTCGGCAGAAGTACGTCGACCAGACGGTTCCGCAGGCCGAGTTCCTCGGCCTTACGCTTCCCGACCAGGATCTGAGGTGGAACGAGGGGCGCCAGCACTACGACTTCGGTCCCATCGACTGGGATGAGTTCTACAACGTGATCAAGGGCAACGGGCCCTGCAACCAAGAGCGGCTGCAGACCCGGGTAAGGGCGCACGAGGATGGCGCCTGGTTTCGCGAGGCTTTGCTTGCGCATGCTGAGAAGCAGGCCGGTCAGGACGCCGGCAAGGCCGCCTAGCCGTACGGCGACGAGCACCTGAAGCACAAGGGGAACAGATGCCGAACGAGCTACCGCTTTGGGAGGTCTTCATCCGGAGCCAGCACGGGCTCGCGCATAAACACGTCGGCAGCCTGCGAGCCTCGGACGCCGAGATGGCGATCAACAACGCGCGCGATGTGTACACGCGGCGTAATGAGGGCGTCAGCATCTGGGTTGTGCCTTCGGCGAACATTGTCGCGAGCAGCCCGTCGGAGAAGGACTCCCTCTTCGATCCGGCCAACGACAAGGTGTATCGCCATCCCACCTTCTTCCCGATGCCCGAGGGCGTGAAGCACATCTAGCCGCGCATGCCTGCCACGCCCCAGACCGCCGCCTTCGCCCATGCGCTCCGCTTTGGAGACACGGCGCTCATTCTGAGCCACCGGCTCTCGGAGCTATGCGGAAAGGGTCCGAGCATCGAAGAGGATCTCGCGCTGGCGAATGTTGCGCTGGACCTGCTGGGCCAGGCGCGTCACTGGTTGTCGCTTGCGGGGGAGTTGGAAGGCGCCGGCCGTGACGAGGATGCGCTTGCGTACCGCCGCACCGATCGTGAGTTCCGCAACCTGCTCCTGGTCGAACAGCCGAACGGCGACTATGCGCACACGCTGGTTCGCCAGCTCTACTTTGACCTGTGGCACTCGCTTGCGCTCGGGCTTGTTACGCGGGCACGCGACCAGCGGTTTGTCGGGATCGCTGCGAAGGCGCAGAAGGAGGTGGCGTACCATCTCCGGCGTAGCTCCGACCTGGTCATTCGGCTAGGCGATGGCACCGAAGAGAGCCACCACCGCACGCAGGCGGCGGTCGATACACTGTGGGCCTACACGGGCGAACTCTTTGCCGCCAACTTTATTGACTCGGCCGCCACGGAACTGGAAGAGCATTTCGATTTCGCCGCGCTGCGTGAGGAGTGGTTGCGCCGTCTTGGCCACATCGTTCAGGCCGCCACGTTGCGGCTTCCGTCGCCCGAGGCGTATATGCACCAGGGCAGCGCACGAGGCATGCACACGGAGCACCTCGGGTATCTGCTTGCGGAGATGCAGGTTCTGCCCCGTACCTATCCTGGCGCCCGGTGGTGAGGGCATGACCGCGGCTTCCTCCATCACGACAGAGCAGATCTGGGCCTGGCTTCAAGAGATTTCTGACCCCGAGATTCCGGTGGTCTCCATCACGGATCTTGGGATCGTCCGTGAGGTTAAGTCCGATCCCGAACACGCGGAGCTCTGGACAATCACGGTGACGCCGACGTACTCAGGATGCCCGGCCACGGAGGTCATCGCGACCAGCATTCGTCAGCACTTGGCGGAACACGGGGTTACGCAGATCGTCTTGCGTACGCAACTCTTGCCTGCATGGACCACGGACTGGCTCACCGAGGCTGGCCGTCAGAGCCTGCAGGCGTACGGCATCGCTCCGCCCACAGGTACGACTCAGCCGCTGGTGCAGATTGCGTCGTGGGGCAGGGAGGCGCAGATTCGCTGTCCACTCTGCGGCTCCGGGCGGACCGAACAACTCAGTCAGTTCAGCTCTACCCCCTGCAAGGCGTTGCATCGTTGCCTTGAGTGCCGCGAGCCCTTCGACTACTTCAAGCCTCATTGACCATGGCCAGCGTGTCTCGTTCTCATTCTTTGCGCATCGCCGAGATCTGCCCTGAGACACGGGACGCGGTAATCGTCACGTTTGCGTTGGAGGACTCGCAGCGGGACGCCTTTCGCTTCACGCCGGGCCAGTATCTTACCGTCAGAACAAGGCTGACCGGCGAGGAGATCCGCCGGTCCTATTCGATCTGTTCCGCGCCGTTTGAGGACAAGCTGCGCATCGCCATCAAACGCGTTCCGGACGGCCTCTTCTCAAGCTGGGCGCATGGCGAGCTTCGCGCTGGCGAGACACTGGAGGTGATGGAGCCGGCAGGGAGCTTTTGTCGCCCCTCCTGCGCTGCGGAAGAGACACAGGCTCGCCATCATGTGGCCTTTGCCGTGGGCAGTGGCATCACGCCGATTCTCTCCATCCTCAAGACCGTTCTAGCGGAAGAGCCACAGAGCCGCGTGACTCTTGTGTATGGCAACCGGGCAACGTCCACGGTGCTGTTCAAAGAAGGGCTGGAGAACCTGAAAGACCATTACCTGGCTCGCTTCAATCTCGTCTTTGTGCTCAGCCGCGAGCATCAGGATATCGAGCTTTTCAACGGCCGAATCGATCGGCAGAAGACAGATGCTTTGCTTGAGCACTGGATCGATGCGAAGGACATCGACGTGGCCTATCTTTGCGGTCCACACAGCATGATGCTGGCGGCTTCTGAGAGCCTTCAGGCACACGGCGTGGCAAGGGAACGGATCCGGCAGGAGCTGTTTGGCTTGCCCGGGCAGGTCGTCGTGCCGCGCAGTTCGGGCGTGTTGTCGGCGGGTACGCGAGACTGCCACGTCTCGGTTCTGTTGGAGGGTCGCGAACGACACTTCAGCATGGAGCGCGACAGCAAGACCTTGCTGGATGCGGCGCTCGAACAGGGTGTGGATCTTCCCTATGCCTGCAAGGGCGGCGTATGCTCCACCTGCCGCTGTAAGCTCCTTCGCGGCGAGGTCGATATGGACATACACTTTGCGCTTGAAGATTACGAGATCGCGCGCGGCTTCATTCTTGCCTGCCAAAGCTACCCACGAACGGCAGAGATCGCGTTGAACTTCGATACGGAAGGCTGAAGAGGGCATGAGCAGCACACCGAACAATCTGCAGAGCTACGGCTATGGCAGATGGCTGACCGGCCAGGGCCAGGGCGAGACGATCTGCAATGCTGTCAACGGAGTTCCCGTCGCGGTTGTGGATACCGACGGTCTCGATTTCAAGCGGATGTTGGCATACGGCCGCGGTGTCGGAGGGCCGGCGCTGCGTAAGCTGACCTTTCATGAGCGCGCCTTGAAGCTGAAGGCGCTTGCGCAGTTTCTGCTTGAACGCAAAGAGGGGTACTACGAGCTTTCCAAGGCGACCGGCGCCACGCGTAGCGACTCCTGGATTGACATCGAAGGCGGCATCGGCACGCTGTTTGCCTATGGAAGCAAGGGCCGTCGCGAGTTGCCGAATCAGACGTTCCTGCTGGACGGGCAGCCCGAGATACTTTCCAAAGGCGGCAGCTTTGTGGGCGTACATCTGTGCACCCCGTTGCAGGGCGTAGCGGTTCACATCAACGCGTTCAACTTCCCGTGCTGGGGCATGCTGGAAAAGATCTCGGTGACGCTGCTGGCGGGGGTCGCCGCGATTGTGAAGCCCGCCAACCAGACGGCCTTCGTCACAGAGTGCGTGTTCCGCGACATCATCGCTTCAGGGCTTTTTCCGGAGGGCGCGCTGCAGCTGCTCTGCGGTCCCACAGGCGATCTCCTTGATCATTTGGAGCCGCAGGATGCGGTGACCTTCACCGGCTCCGCGGCGACCGGCCGCAAACTTCGGCAGACGCCGGCGATCCAGCGCAACTCCGTACGGTTCACCACCGAAGCGGACTCACTGAATTTTTCGCTGCTTGGCCCTGATGCTACGCCTGAGTCGCCTGAGTTTGAGCTGTTTGTCAAAGAGGTCGCCCGCGAGATGACGGCGAAGGCGGGGCAGAAGTGCACGGCGATCCGCCGGGCCTTCGCTCCTCGAGCGCTGGTGCCCGCAGTCATCGAGGCGCTTAGCGCACGCCTGCGCAAGGTGGTTCTTGGAGATCCTTCTTCGGAAGGGGTCACGATGGGCGCGCTTGTTTCGCTGGGTCAGCGTGAGCAGGTTCGTGCCCGCGTGCGCGAGTTGCAGCAGAACGGCGCGGAGATCGTCTTTGGTGACCCGCTTTCGTGCGAGGTGCGCAACGCCGACATCGTCACCGGCGCCTTCCTTGGACCGCTGCTTCTGCATGCGCCAGAGCCCAGGGTCCATCCTGCCGCGCACCAGATTGAAGCCTTTGGCCCGGTGTCCACGGTGATGCCGTATGACTCTGTTGAGGAGGCGATCGAGCTGATCAAGCTGGGCGAGGGCTCGCTGGTTGGGTCTGTGTTCACCTACGACAACGACTTCGCTCGCGAACTGGTGCTGGGAGTGGCGAGCTACCATGGGCGCTTGTTGCTTTTGAATCGCGACTGTGCAAAGGAGTCCACAGGTCATGGATCGCCCTTGCCCTCGCTGGTGCATGGCGGGCCGGGCCGGGCCGGCGGCGGCGAGGAGATGGGCGGCATTCGCGGCGTGATGCACTACCTGCAGCGCACGGCTCTGCAGGGTTCGCCCGAAACGCTCACGCAGATCGGCCAGCGCTGGATCCCCGGCGCCAATCGCCAGGAGGAGGTTCACCCCTTCCGCAAATCAATGGAGGAGCTCGAACTGGGGGACTGTGTTGTCTCCGAGTACCGCACGATACGTCTT
Source organism: uncultured Acidobacteriaceae bacterium (assembly GCA_964248055.1). Classification (GTDB taxonomy): domain Bacteria; phylum Acidobacteriota; class Terriglobia; order Terriglobales; family Acidobacteriaceae; genus Granulicella. The sequence continues at coordinate 11,336 of CAXTWN010000025.1, forward strand.
GAAGACATCGAGCACTTTGCTCACTTCACCGGCGACCTGTTCTATGCACACATGGACGAGGAGGCTGCGCGGGCGAACCCGTTCTTTCGCGGTCGCGTCGCGCACGGCTACTACATCCTGTCGCTTGCGGCGGGCCTCTTTGTTGAGGCCGCCCCCGGCCCTGTGCTGGCAAACTATGGGATCGACAGTCTCCGCTTTCTTGCTCCTGTCTTTCCGGGCGACAGTCTGCGGGTGATTCTAACCTGCAAGCAGAAGAACCCGCGCGTGACCGAGGAGTACGGTGAGGTGCGCTGGGACGCGGCCATCACCAATCAGGACAACACGCTGGTCGCGCAGTATGACGTGCTCACCATTGTGCGGAAGCACGCCGGGCCTCTGCCTACGTTTGAGGCTGAAGGCACAACCGTCGCTCTTGCAGGGGCGAGCGCATGAACTACAGCACCATCCTCTTTGCGCTGGAGCGCGGGATTGCGCGATTGACGCTGAACCGACCGGACAAGCTGAACAGCTTTAACACGGCCATGCACGAGGAGGTGCACGCCGTGCTCGATCAGATCGCGGGCGACGCTTCGGTTCGCGTTCTGCTGCTTACGGGCGCTGGCCGGGGCTTTTGCGCCGGGCAGGATCTTAGCGATCGTGCGGCTACGGCCAACGACGAGCCTGCCGACCTGGGGGCCTCCATCGAGCGGTTCTATGCGCCGATGGTGCGCAAGCTGCGCGCACTTCCGCTGCCGGTGGTGTGCGCTGTGAACGGTGTGGCCGCGGGCGCAGGCGTTAGTGTCGCCCTGGCCTGCGATCTCGTGCTTGCCAAAAGGTCTGCTGCGTTTATTCAGTCGTTTGCGAAGCTCGGTCTGATCCCAGACACGGGCGGGACGTACTTTTTGCCTCGTCTGATCGGGCCCGCACGCGCGCTCGGCCTGGCGATGCTGGGCGACAAGCTCTCCGCGCAGGACGCGGCGCAATGGGGGCTCATCTGGCGCTGTGTTGAGGATGAGGCCTTCGATCGTGAGGTCGACGCGCTCGTCTCCGGCCTGGCGGTAGCTCCGACGCGCGGTCTGGCGGCCACGAAGCGGGCGATCTATGCGGGCCTGAACCAGGCCCTTGATGCGCAGCTTGATCTGGAGCGTGACACCATGCGCCAGCTCGGCTACACGCAGGACTACCGCGAGGGCGTGCAGGCCTTTCTGGAGAAGCGTGCGCCGGTGTTCCAGGGCCGCTAGGTGAGCATGACGGCATCGCCGCGTCAACCCGCGCTCGCTCCCGGCACCTGCATCGGCATCGTGGGTGCGGGAGCCATGGGCGCGGGGATCGCTCAGGTGGCTGCGCGGGCTGGGCATCCGGTTCTTCTCTACGACACTCGCCCTGAGGCTGCGGCAAACGCGATTCAGGGTATCGGCGCAACGCTGCACAAGATGGCGGCCAAAGGACGATTCACCGCTGAGCAAGCGAGTGCCGTTCATGGTCGGCTTCGCGCGGCCAGGAGCCTCAACGACCTCGCCTCGTGCAGTCTGATTGTGGAAGCGATCGTCGAAAACCTGGAAGCCAAACGCGAGGTCTTTCGCGCGTTGGAGGGCCTTACCTCGAGCGAGACGCTCTTCGCGACGAACACCTCTTCGTTGTCCATCACGGCCATAGCTTCCGACCTGCGTCACCCTGAGCGGCTTGCCGGCATGCACTTCTTTAATCCTGCGCCGCTGATGCCGTTGGTGGAGATCGTCTGCGGCCTTGAGACCGGCGAAGGGACGTTGCAGGTCCTTGAAGCGACCGCGCTGGCGTGGGGCAAAGAACCTGTTCGCGCCCGCTCTACCCCTGGGTGTATCGTGAACCGCATTGCGCGCCCGTTCTATGCGGAGGCGCTACGGTTGCTGGACGAGACTGTTGCCGACCCGGCGACTCTGGACGCCGTTTTGCGCGAGTCGGGGGGCTTCCGTATGGGTCCGTTTGAGCTGATGGATCTCATCGGCAATGATGTCAACTTCGCCGTGACCTGCTCCGTGTTCGAAGCGTTCTTTCACGATCCACGCTTCACGCCATCGGTTCGTCAGAAGGAGCTTGTGGATGCCGGCCGGCTTGGTCGCAAGTCTGGGCAAGGCTTCTATGCCTACGCCGCGGGGGCAGAGGCGCACGTGCCCCGCACCCTTCCTGCGGAGCCCTTTCCCGCTGCGACGCGCCTGTTCGGCAACGATCCCCTGACTGTGATCCTGCGAGGGCGGCTGAAGAGTGAGGGCCACGCGCTGGAGACGAGCCCATCGAGATCCGATGGATGCCTGGCCGAGACCGCACACGCCACGCTGTATCGCACGGATGGCCGCTCGGCCACGCAGCGCGCCCGTGACACGCAGATGCGTAACGTGGTTCTTGTGGACCTCGCCTGCGATCACAGCACTGCGACACGGCTTGCGCTCAGCGTTGCCGACCAGGCCGGCCCTTCGGCGCTCAACGAGATCGCCGGTCTACTGCAGGCCGGCGGCTTTGCCGTGAGTGCGCTCGACGACGCGCCGGGCATGGCCGTGATGCGAACGGTGGCTATGCTTGCCAATGAGGCCGCTGATACGGTTCACCAAGGGGTCTGCACGGTGCTGGACTGCGACAAAGCGATGCGCCTCGGCGTGAACTATCCGCAGGGACCGCTCGGGTGGGCGGATGCGCTCGGCTCTGCGTTCGTGGCGACGGTGCTTGACCACATGGCTGCGGCCTATGGCACCAGCCGCTATCGCGTCTCTCCTCTATTGCGACGGAAGGCTATGACAGGGAGTACATTTCACGATGCGCGTTTGGGCATCCAGGATGTGACCACGTGAGCGAAGCCTTTCTATGCGATGGCGTACGCACGCCCTTTGGCCGGTACGCTGGGGCGCTCGCCGCGATTCGTACCGACGATCTCGCGACGCTGCCTCTTCGCGCCCTCATGGAGCGGCACCCCAGCGTGGATTGGGACGCCCTGGACGATGTGCTGCTGGGTTGCGCGAATCAGGCCGGCGAAGACAACCGCAACGTGGCCCGTATGGCCGTGCTGCTGGCGGGACTTCCGGTCACGGTGCCTGCCGCCACCATCAACCGTCTCTGCGGCTCTTCGCTCGATGCGGCGGCCATGGCGGCGCGCATGATCAAGAGTGGCGAAGCCGACCTCGTCGTTGCCGGGGGTGTTGAGTCGATGACGCGTGCACCCTTCGTGATGGCAAAGGCCGAGACCGCCTTCGCGCGCGCACCCAAGCTTGAGGACACAACCCTGGGCTGGCGCTTCGTCAACCCGAAGATGCAGAGCGCGTTCGGGATCGACTCCATGCCGGAGACGGCAGAGAACGTCGCGGAGCAGTTCGGCGTTGCGCGCGGTGATCAGGATGCGTTTGCGTTGCGGAGTCAGCAGCGATGGGCGGCTGCGCATGCGCGTGGTTTCTTTGCCCGGCAGATGGTGCCCGTTCAGATAGCGCAAGGGAGAGGCGAAGCGCCTGCGTTCGCCATCGATGAGCCGCCCCGCCCCAACACAACTCTTGAAGCGCTGGCGAAGCTGAAGCCGGTCGTCCGGTCCGACGGCACCGTCACGGCCGGAAATGCGTCGCCCTTGAACGATGGCGCTGCCGCTCTGCTCATCGCGTCGGAGGCGGCGCTGAAGCGCAATCAGCTGACGCCGCGGGCGCGCATCGTGCATACGGTGGCTGTGGGCATCGAGCCCCGCATCATGGGCTTTGCGCCTGCGCCAGCGGTTCTCAAGTTGCTCAGCCGCACGGGGCTCACACTGGAGCAGATCGACGTGCTGGAGTTGAATGAAGCCTTCGCTGCGCAGGCGCTCGCCGTGGTGCGCGATCTTCAGCTTGCCGATGACGACCCGCGCATCAACCCGAACGGCGGAGCCATCGCGGTCGGTCACCCTTTAGGCGCCTCCGGTGCTCGCCTTGTGATGACGGCTGTGGATCAACTTCATGCTGCCGGCGGGCGCCTCGCAATCTGCACCATGTGCATCGGCGTGGGCCAGGCTCTCGCGATGCTCTTGGAACGGGTTTAAACGGATCACTTATGCCGATCTACGCCTTTGAAGACTTGATTCCGGTGGTTGACCCCACTGCGTTTGTCCACCCTACGGCTGTTCTCATCGGGGATGTCCTGGTGGGCCCCGGCTGCTATGTGGGCGCGGGTGCAGTGCTGCGCGGGGACTTCGGACGTCTGGTGCTGATGGAAGGCTCCAATCTTCAGGACACCTGCGTGATGCATAGCTTTCCCGATCGCGACACGGTGATCGAGCCCGGCGGACACGTGGGCCATGGAGCAATTCTGCACGGCTGTCGCGTGGGCCGCAACGCGCTCATCGGGATGAACGCAGTGGTGATGGACAACGCCGTAGTGGGAGAGGAGTCGATCGTGGCCGCGCTGGCGTTCGTTCGCGCGGACATGCAGATTCCCCCTCGGAGCCTTGTAGCCGGCGTTCCGGGCAAGGTCATGCGCGAGGTGACGCCGCAGGAGATTGCGTGGAAGACGAAGGGAACCGCGGTCTACCAGCAGTTGGCCCAGCGAAGCCGCGCTACGCTGCGCGCGGTGGAGCCGCTGGCCAGCGCGGAGACGAACCGCCCGCGCCTGCCGCCCATGGAAGGGTTTGAACCCCTGTTCAAAGCGAGGCGCGGCGAGGATCGTCGCTGATCAACTTCGCGGGCTTTCGAGTTCCTGCACAAATTTCGTCAGGAAGCCGTTGGTTTGTTGCCCGTCGAGGATGCGGTGATCCACGGTCAGGGTGACGTACATCATTGGTCGTACACGGAAGAGCTCTCGGCCGCCGGTCTCGCAGACGATGACGCGCTTCTGCATCTTGCCCGCGCCCAGGATCGCAGCCTGCCCATGGGGGATGATGATGGGCGCCGCGAGCAGGCTTCCGCTTACGCCGTGGTTTGAGAGCGTAAAGGTACCCTCCTCCATGTCCGCCTGGGTGAGCTTGTGCGCACGCGCTTTTTCTGCGATCGCGCGCAGCGCCTCCGAGATCTCGTCCAGAGACAGGGTGTGCGCGTCCCGGAGCACAGGAACCACCAACCCGCCGGTATCCAGCGCGGTGCCCACGCCGAAGTTTACCCAGTCGAAGACCTCAAGGTGGCCATCATGCCAGGTGCTGTTAACCTCCGGAACTAGCCTGATGGCGGCGATCGCTGCGCGGATCAGGTAGGCGGTGATGCTTGGTGCTGTGTTGCCGTTCTGCTTGCGGTCTTCACGATCCCGCAGCACGGCCGAAAGGTCCGCTTCAAAGACTGAGGTGACGTGCGGCGCCGCCTGCACACTGCGCAGCATGTGCGCGGCAATTGCCTTGCGCATGGGCGTGTGCGGAAGCAGCCGGCCGGTGCGCTTCGCGCTCGCGGTGGGCGTAGAACGTTTGCCGAGATAGCTCTCGACGTCCTCTATCGTCAACCGTTGACCGCGTTTCGTCTTGGGTATGTCCGCTGCCTGGAGGTGATGCTCGCGCAACAGACGGCGTACTGCAGGCGAAAGCCCGTCACCTGCCGCGGCGGCCTGCAGCGGCAAAGCCGCCTGCTCTTGTGGCTGCGCTGCCCGGCGCGACGCTGTAGAAGCTGCTTCGGAGGCCTCAGTGCTGATGCGTGCCAACAGATCTGCCGGCACGACCGGGTCGCCCTCCCGTTTGCAGAGTTCGGTGAGCCGGCCTGCTGCTGGCGAGGGGATCTCCAGCGTGACCTTGTCCGTGTTGATCTCCAGCAGCGGCTCATGCTGTTCGACGAAGTCGCCCTGCCGCTTCAACCATCGGCCCACCGCAGCCGCTGTGCCCTCACGCTCCTCTGCGGGCATGCGTACGTCGATCGTTGCTGTGTCCGTTTTGACCAACTCAGAACTCCAGCGTTGCCCGCATCTGGGCGGCGATCGACGCGATGGTCGGCAACACTGCCTCCATCAGCCGTACGTTATAGGGCAGGGGAATGTCGGGAACGGCCAATCGCTCCACGGGTGCGTCAAGATGCAGAAAGGCCTCCCGTGCAACCACGGCCGCGATCTCCGCCCCGAAGCCTGCGGTCATCGTGTCTTCGTGCACGATGAGGCAGCGGCGCGTTCGCCGCACGGAAGCAAGAACGGCTTCACGGTCCCAGGGCACGATCGTGCGCAGGTCGATGATGTCGGCAGATGCCGTCGCCTGTTCGGCGGCTGAAAGGCAGCGCTCCACCATTGCGCCCCAGGTGATCACGGTCAGCTCATCGCCGCTCCGCACGGTGCGCGCCACGCCCAGCGGCAACACAAACGCCTCGCCGGGGTAGGGCCGTCGTGCCCAGGAGGAGTCCAGCTGGGCGCGATGCTCGAAGAAGATCGTGGGGTTCTGGCTGCGCATCGCTGAGCGTAACAAGCCCGTCGCGTCTTCTGCATTGGACGGGTAGAGCACCTGCCAGCCAACTGCATGCGCGAAGGTGACCTCGCTGGAGACGCTGTGCCAGGGGTCGCCACACTTGGACCCGAACCCGCCCGGCATACGCACCACGATCGGCGCGGCGAAGCGATTGGCCGTTCGCCAGCGTAGGGTCCCCGCGTCATGTAACTGCTCCATCGCCGGATCAGCGTATTTGCGGAACTGTAGCTCCACGACCGGTTTCAGGCCCGCCTGGGCCATGCCGATGGCGTTGCCAACGATGCCCTCTTCCGACAGGCTGGTGTCGAACACGCGGCCTGCACCGAAGGCCTCCTGCAAGCCCAGGGTAGCGGCGTGAACACCGCCCTTCATCCCAACATCCTCGCCGAAGATCAACAGTTTGGGGTTGGCACGCAGCTCGTCTTCCAGCGTGCGGCGGATGGCGGTAAGCATGTTCACGCGCGCGGGCTCTGAGGGCTGCGGCGCTGTGACCGGGACAGCATCCTTGGCGAAGGCATAGCGCGTCACGCTGGCGAGGTCGGCCGCGGGCTCTTCGGCGGCCTCGGCCTCCTCCAGCGCTGCCTGCACCTCGTCTGCGGCGTCTTGCTCCATGGCACGCCACGCCTCGTCCGAAAACACGGACGGCACCAGAAAGCGCCGCAGATGAAGGAGCGGATCCTGTGAGCGTTCTTTAGCAAGGTAAGCCTCGCTCTTGTACGCCTGTGTGTCCTGCCCGGAGTGGCCGCTAAGACGTGGCATGGTCAGGCGCAGCAACACCGGCCCGCGACCCTGGCGCACGGCCGTGACCGAGTTCAGAATCGTTGCCGCTGTGTCGGCGACGTCCTGCGTATCGCCGTGCTCGATTTGAAGATTGCGAAAGCTCGCGAGGTTGCGTGCGATGTCGCCACCCGGCGTCTGTACGGTCGAGGGCACGCTGAGTCCGTACCCGTTGTCCTCGATGAGGAACAATATCGGCAGGCAACGGGTGGCGGCGATGTTCAACGCGGCCCAGAAGCCATTGGTGGCGACCGATCCATCGCCACCGAGCACGACCGCGATGGCGCTCTCGTATGCGGGGTCGCGTAACGTCTCACGGTAGTACTTGAGCGCATGGGCCCATCCGGCCGTGGTGGTGTATTGCGTGCCTACGCCGCCGGCCATCGGCAGGACCGTGGCGCCTCCTCTGCTGGGCTGATTGAAGACGACCCCGATGTCCCGTCCATCGCTGATGCCGCCGCTCCTGGCCATGCCGCTCTTCAGGGCATCCACCACACTTAGGCCCAACGTCAGCAGCAAGGGGCGGGAACGATAATAGCCGCTGACCGCATCATGCGCGTGGGTAAGCAAGAGGCCAAGCAAGACCTGCCCAAGCTCATGGCCACGCGCGGAGAACTGATACAAGATCTTCTTCGCCGGTAGAAGCTGCTTCTCTTCCAGATCGTCCAGGGCACGCGAGAGAAGGCACCTTTGGACGACCTGGGTCCAGTCGAACGGCAGATCTGCTACGAAGCTGGAAGACGCGCTCCGGCTGGAGCTCTCCTCCGTCGACTGTAGATGCGTGACCGCCATCAAGGGGAACCTTCCGCTGTGGCACGCGCTCCCGCAGCGAAAACACCGCGGCTGCACGGGCCGAGGGGAAGTTTACAGGTTCAACGCAGGGATTGACGAGCAGCCTATTGGGAAGCGCGAACAATGGATGCGAGCTCGTGGATCGTGTACTCGATGTCGCGATCCGCGGTGTAGAAGTGAGGCGCGATGCGGATGCCGGCGCCTGGACGAAAGTCGACCAGGATCTGACGACGGCCGAGTTCCGCCGTGACCTCACGGCCCTGCGGCACATCGAGGATGACGGTACCGCCCCTGACCTCCGGGTCGCGCGGACTGCGCACGGGAATGCCGGCTTCATCGGCCAACGCAATGAGAAGCTGCGTCTGCCGCACCGACTTCGCCCGGATGGCCGCAACACCGATCTCGTTGACGATCTCGTACCCGGATCGGGCCGAGTACATCGCAGGCACGTTGGGCGTGCCGTTCAGAAAGCGGTGCATGTCCGGCGCGTACTCTATGGGCCCATGCTGGAATTCGAACGGATGCGCGTGCGCGGCCCACCCGGTGGCTGCAGGCCGCAGCGCCGCATCCAGGTCGGCACGGACGTACAGATAACCGGCACCGGGGCCGCCGAGCAGCCACTTCACGGAGCCGCCGGTGGCGAAGTCGACGTTGAGCGCTGTGACGTCCAACGGCACGATGCCGGCGGATTGATACAGGTCCGCGACGATGTAGGCGCCCACGCTGTGCGCCCGTTCGGTGATGGCGGCAAGATCCTGCAGAAACGAGCTGCGAAACGCCACGTGCGAGATGCTGACCAGTTGGGTCTGCTCGTCGATGGCCTCGAGGATCTGTTCGAGCGGGATCGTCATGCCATCGGCGGAGGCGACGGAGACGATCTGCGCACCCTGCCGCTCCAGCCCATGGTAGATGTAGTCGTTCGAAGGGAAGTTCAGGCCATCGGTGACCAGCTTGTTGCGGGGCCCGTTCCAGTCGAAACAGGAGGTCACGATCGACTGGCAGATCGAGACGTTCTGATGCATGACGACGCGGCCCTTGGGAGCGCCGATGATGGAGCCAATCAGATCGCCGCAGGTGAGGGGCATCTCCCACCAGCCCTCTTCCCAGGCACGGATGCCTCGCGTGGCCCAGGTGTCGGTGAACTGCTTCAGGGCTGTCTCCGCGCGGCGCGGCATGGGCCCGAGCGAGTGACTGATCATGTAGGTCGTGTGCTCCAGGATGGGAAACTCCTGGCGCCAGGAGAGCAGCGGGTCGCGCGCCCCCTCTCCGCTCTCGTCTGCAGCGGATGGCATGCTCAACGTGTTCATGAGGTGAGGGTCTCCTGGCCCGCGGCTACGGAGGGGCTTTCGGGCGCGGCGGGCTTTCGGAGCGTGTACACCACACTCAGCAAGGCCAAAAAGGGTATGCCGTAGAGCAGCGTGGGCCGAAAGGCTGGTGTGAACAACGTCGTAAGCAGCGCTCCGGCCATGAGCCCAACGCCCATCAGCGTAGTGTACGGGTAGCCCCACATGCGGAAGACGAGCGTTTCGGCCTGGTGTCGCCGGCGAAAGGCAAGGTGCGTCACGAAGATCATCAGCCAGGTAAACATCGGACCGAACATGGAAAGCGCAAGCATAAGCAGAAACGAATGATCGTGATAGCGCAGGTTCAGGATCGCCGCCAACCCGATGCCCAGCGTGGAGACCAGAAGAGCGCGAACAGGAACACCCTTGCGGGTGAGTGTCCCGAGCGCGCGCGGTGCAAAGCCGCTGCGTGCAAGCGAAAACAGCATGCGCGCCGTGATGTACAGCTGGCTGTTCATGGCGGAAAGCGCCGCAATCAGGATCACGAGGTTCAGCACCCCCGCGGCTCCCGCAATCCGCGTGCGCTGCATCACGAGCACGAAGGGTGACTGCGCCCCTCCGGACACCAACGCGGTCCACGGCATGATGGCGAGAATCAACGCTAAGGTTAGGACGTAAAACAGCACCAGGCGCACCATGGTGGCGCGGAAGGCGTGGATGATGGCCCGCTTCGGGTCCCTGGCTTCGCCCGCAGCCACGGCGATCATCTCGATGGAAAAGTAGCTGAACAGGGAGACCAGAACCGCCACCCACATGCCCCACACGCCCTTCGGCAGAAAGCCGCCAAAGGCGGTGTAGTTGCTGAACCCGATGGGCGTTCCGTGTACGCCGCCGAAGCTCCGCGAGGCGGTCAGGATGACCCATGCCCCCAGGCACAGAAAACCGCAGATCGCCGCGACCTTCAGCGCGGAGAAGCCGTACTCGACGGCTCCGAACAGCCGAACGTTCGTGGCGTTCACAAGCACCAGCACGGCAGAAAACCCGGTGATCCACACCCATCCGGGCACCGCGGGAAACCAGAAGGCCATGTACACCGCAACCGCGGTGATCTCGGTTCCCAACGCCAGAACAACGCCGGCCCAGTACGCGAAGCGCACGAGGAAGCCGGCCCAGGGCGAAAGGTAAAACTCAGCCCAGGCGCCGAACGATCCTGCTGTTGGGTGCGCCACGGTCATCTCGGCAAGACAGCCCATCAGCAACAGGGTGATGAAGGCCCCGATCAGGTAGCTGAGCAGCACCGCGGGCCCGGCGAAGCCGATCGCAAACCCGGACCCAAGAAAGAGCCCCGTACCGATGGCGCCGCCGATGGCAATCATCGACAGCTGTCGCGATGAAAGGCTGCGGCGCAGCCCTCGCTCGCGTTCCTCGATCGCCTCAAAGGTGGTCTTCACCAAACCTCTCCCATGGTCAATGTACGCTGGAAGCGATGGACATTCTTTCGCGTCCGGTGTTGGCTGCCGATCACCGCATCGCCTACGGATCCGATCCTTCGCAGTTCGGGGATCTCTGGTTACCGGAGACCGACGCGCGCAACCCCGTTCCACTCGTCGTCTTCTTCCATGGTGGCTGGTGGAAGTCGGAGTACGACCTCGGCTATGCGGGATACCTGTGTGCCGCCCTGAAGCGTGAGGGCTTGGCGACCTGGTCGGTCGAGTACAGGAGGGTCGGTGCGACAGGCGGCGGCTGGCCCAATACCTTCCGGGACGCCGCCTCGGGTTTCGACTTCACTCACACGCTTGCGAAGACATTCCCGTTGGACCTCGCCCGCATCGTCACGTTAGGGCACTCGGCGGGAGGCCATCTTGCCTTCTGGATCGCTGGCCGGCACCACATCGCCCACGACAGCGAGATCGCGGTCGCCGGACCCGCACCGGAACTGCGGGGTGCCGTCGCGCTGGCGGGCGCGGTGGACCTGCGGCTGACCATCGAGCTTTCCGGCGATGCGCTGTTCGCGCACGACCGAGACGAGGTGTATCGACTCATGGGCGGACGCCCGGAGGATCTGCCGGAACGCTACCAAGCCGGCAATCCAGGGGACCTGCTCCCGTTTCAGGCTCCACAGGTGCTCCTCCAAGGCACAGAGGACGACCAGATCCCACCCGAACTTCCGCGGCGCTGGGCGGAGACGTCAAGAGCCTTGGGCTCGCACGCCACCGTCGAGAGGGTGCCCGGCGCCGACCACTTCGACTTGGTGGACCCTGAGAGCGCCGCCTGGAACACAGTGCTTGCGCATCTTAAGCGCCTCATGAGCACCTGATCCGATCAGAAGGTGGAGCGAGCGTCAGAGCAAGCGCACAGCAAGACGTTCGCTGGATCGTATGGCGGCGCTTCGAAGCGTTCGAGGCCCAACTGCAGACGAGCAGCCAATCACGATGGTCGCGAGGTGAACGACGCTACGTGTCGTTTTAACAGAGCAGGCTATGCTGAACACAAGCCATTCCATCCTGACCTGAAGTCTCCGGAGACGCCCCATGCGCCGACGCCTGGAACTGTACTTCCGCTTCGCCGAGCACGGCACGACGTGGCGCACGGAGGTGCTGGCCGGGCTGACCACGTTTGTGACCATGGCGTACATCATCTTCGTGAACCCCTCGATCCTGAGCCAGACGGGGATGCCGATTGCGGCGGTCACCGTGGCGACGTGCCTCTGCGCGGCATTCGGATCGGTGCTGATGGGCGCGTTGGCCAACTACCCGCTGGCGCTGGCGCCGGGCATGGGGTTGAATGCGTACTTTACGTACACGGTGGTGAAGGGCATGGGCGTGCCGTGGCCTACGGCGCTGGGCGCGGTGTTTCTGTCGGGCGTCATCTTTCTGCTGCTAACGCTGGGCGGCATCCGGCAACGGCTGCTGGGCGCCATCCCCCACCAGCTGCATGCGGCCGTGGCGGGCGGCATCGGACTATTCATCGCCTTTATTGGACTGCGGGATGCGGGGCTGATTGTGCCGAGCGCGGCGACGACGGTCACGCTGGGGAATCTGCACGCGCCGACGACGCTGCTGGCGATCTTCGGCATCGCGCTGATTGCGATCCTGCAAGCGCTGCGGTTCAAGGCCGCGATGCTGCTCGGAGTACTGGGCACGTTGGTCGCGGGGATCGTGTGCCGGCAGGTGCCCTGGCAGCCGGCGACCCTGAATCCGCTGGCAATCCGGGCGACGGCGCTTCATCTCGATGTGCCTGGGGCGCTGGGGCTGAATGCGCTGGAGATCATCTTTGTATTCCTGTTTGTGGATCTGTTCGACAACATCGGGACGTTGGTGGCGGTGACCGAGCGCGCGGGGTTGATCGAAGCGGATGGGACGATCCCGCGCCTGGACCGGATCTTCTTTGCGGATGCGCTTTCGACCGTGGTGGGCTCGCTGGCGGGTACGTCGACGGTGACGAGCTACATCGAGAGCGCGTCCGGCGTGGCGGCCGGCGGGCGGACCGGCGTGACCGCGATCGTGACCGGGCTGCTGTTTCTGCTGGCGATGTTTGTGGCGCCCGTGGTGGGGGCGATTCCGCCCTTCGCGACCGCGCCGGCGCTGATCCTGGTCGGGGCGCTGATGGTCGCGGGGGCCGCGCGGATCGAATGGGACGAGCCGCGAATCGCGATCCCCGCCTTTCTTACGCTGCTGACCATCCCACTGACGTACTCCATCGCTACCGGGCTGAGCTTTGGGATCATCAGCTTCGCCGCGCTGGAGCTGGCCACAGGGCGCGGACGCCGGGAGCACTGGATGCTGTATGTATTGGCGGTGCTGTTTGTGGCGCGTTTCGTGTGGCTGCATGGGAGCTAAGTGGCTTGGGTGCGCAATCACCGTGTCCCTGGTGCTCGCGTACCGTTACCGGAGGGGCATTGACAGGGAAGGTGGGATGCGAAACCCTGTCGGAAGTGAGCTGCCCCGCGTGGTTGTGGGGCATCGTAGAGGAAGAATCTCTGGACGTTGTGGTCGCCCAGCGGGGTTGTGGTTAGAAGTGCAGCAACTGCAGCACCTCAGCAAGCTTCACGAGCAGAAAGAGAGTGACCTCTCCGGGTATCTGCAGTGAAAACCGCCTGTAGCGGAACCGTATGGCTCGCATCAGGCCTCACCTCCTTTACGAAGAAATCGCCTCGGGGCGGCTACCCCGAGGCGTTTCGCTTTTCAGGGCAAAACTTGTCTCCTCAGGCGTGCCCTGTGCGTGCCACACTTCGTAAAGGCAGGATCATTGTTCCCGGTCGCGCGCAAGGGCTCAAGGCCACCTAGGTGGTAGGCGGAGGCAAGTGCTCGCCACCCGTAATCCCGCGAGGCGCATCGTATGGAGCGGCGGCGCGAAGGCGCGCACAAGGAGCTTGGATATGGATCGCAACGCATCGGCCGTGTGGCAAGGCGGCTTGAAGGACGGTAAGGGAACGCTGAGCACGCAGAGCGGCGTGCTGCAGGAGACGCAGTACAGCTTCAGCACCCGGTTTGAGAATGGGCAGGGCACCAATCCCGAGGAGTTGATCGCCGCGGCGCACGCCGGGTGCTTCACGATGGCGCTCTCGGGCCAGCTGTCATCCGTGGACAAGCCGCCGCAACAGCTGGAGACGACCGCGACGGTGACCATGGAGAAGACCGATGACGGCCCGACCGTAACCAAGATCCACCTGAAGACCCGGGCGCGGGTGCCGGGCATCGAAAAGCAGCAGTTCGAGGAGCTGGCGACCAAGGCGAAGGAAGGATGCCCGATCTCGCGGTTGTTGAAGGCGGCGGAGATCTCGTTGGACGCGCAGTTGGTCTAGGGGCAGAAGAGAGTGTGAAGGGGCCCGGTTGCGGGCCCTTTTGCTTTTTCTAACCGCAAACGCGGAGTGCGCGGCGTGCGCTGTGGTTGACGCAGTGGTTCTTAGTGGATGGCCTCGCCGGCGGGAGCGCCCTGGCCGGGACGGTTCTTGTTGAGCAGAAAGCCGAAGCCGACCAGGGCTACCGAGGTCCAGCAGAGCACGCGATAGATATCCTGGTATCCCATCACGGACGCCTGCTGGTTCAGCTGCTGATAGAGCGAGGCCTGGGCCATGGCGTGCGCGTCCGCGGCGTTGCCGGTGATCCCCTGGAAGGCGCCGGTCATCGTGCTCAGGTGCTGGTTATAGGCGATGCTGCCGGGCTGCATATAGTTCTGCAGGCGCGCCTCGTGAAATGACGTGCGCTGGGTGACGCCGGCTCCGGTGAGCGCGATCAGAATGCTGCCGCCGACGTTGCGGACGAAGTTGATGATGCCTGAGACCTGGTTGGAGGCCTCGCGCGGCAGGCCTACATAGGCTGCGTTGGTGATGGAGATGAACGCGAACGGGATGGGCAGCATCTGGAGAATGCGCAGGAAGGCATTGAAGTTGAACGACACGTCCAGGCTGATGTGGGTGGACGAGTAGTAGAAGCTGTAGGCGAAGAAGGCGAACCCGATCATCACCAGATTGCGCGCCGGGAACTTGCCCACGGCGACGCCGGCCATGGGCATCACGATGAGCAGTGCGATGCCCCCGCCGGTGAGGGCCTCGCCGGCTTTGGTGGCCGTGTAGCCGAGCAGCTGCTGCATGAACTGCGGCTGCAGCACGGTCGCAGCATTAAGCACGCCGCCAACCAGCAGCATCAGCAAGCAGCAGATGGCGAAGTTCTTAAAGCGAAACAGCTTCAGGTTCATGATGGGGTTCTTGACCCGCAGCTCCCACCAGACGAGGCCGATCATACCCACCGCGAAGAGGCCGGCGAAGAAGCGGATGAACTGGGAGGCGAACCAGTCGTTCTCCTGGCCCTTGTCGAGGAAGATCTGCATGCCGCCCATCGCGAGGGTCAGGAAGCCCAGGCCGACGTAGTCGAGATTGCGAAGATTGGCGCGGTCTGCCTTGATCCAGGGCGGATCTTCCACCAAGCGCGTGACCAGCACAAACGCCAGGATGCCGACCGGGATGTTGATGTAGAAGATCCAGCGCCAGGAATAGTTATCGGTGATCCAGCCGCCCAGCGTGGGACCGATGGAGGGTGCAAGCACGGCGACCAGGCCGTACAGCGCAAAGGCCTGGCCGCGGCGTTTTTCATCGAAGCTATCGGCCATGATGGCCTGCGCCATGGGCTGCAGCCCGCCGCCGCCCGCGCCTTGGATCACGCGCGCGATGAGCAGGATGGGCAGTGACGGCGCGATGCCGCAAAGAAAGCTTGCCACCGTAAACAGCGCGATGCAGGACAAGAAAAAGTTCCGGCGGCCGATGACGCTGGAGGCCCAGGCGCCCGCGGGCAGCACGATCGCATTGGACACGAGATAGCTGGTGAGCACCCACGTGCCCTGGTCCGTGCTGGCGCCCAGATTGCCGGCGATGTGCGGCAGCGCGACGTTGGCGATCGAGGTGTCCAGCACCTCCATAAACGCGGCGAGGGCAACGGTGACCGCAATCAGCCAGGGGTTGACCCGCGGCTTCCATGTGCCATGCTCGTCCGGCATTGCGGCTGCTCCTCCCGCGGCCCGGAGCCGCACTTCTTTCTGGATTGATTGTCTACGAGGAGATTGGGATGCAAATACCTCGACGTTGTATCGCCACAAAGCCCAGGGTTGCGGAGGGTATCTCGTCGCCGGGGTGTGCCGGGAGGGATAGGATGACCAGAGTAGTCACATCTGTGCGGAGGTCGGCATGGGAACGTGGCCGGTGGCGAAGACGAAGGCGCAGTTCAGCGGAACGATCGACACCGCGCGGGAGCACGGCGCCCAGGAGATCACGCGTAACTTCAAGGTCGTGGGTGTGCTCGTGTCCCCGCAGGAATGGAACAAGACGAAGCGTGCCCCTGACCAGAACGCCAGAACCACGTCGGAGTTCTTCAAGAACTCGCCCTGACAGGTTCGGGACTGGATTTGACACGGGCGCGCTCCAAAGCGCGCAAGGTCGAACTGTGAGGTATCTGCTCGACACGGACGTAGTCTCGCAGTACACAAAGAAGCGGCCTAATGCGGCGGTGGACGCTTGGCTCCAGCCGTGAGGATCGTACAACTGAGAACATGCACTTTATCGAGCATTGGGACAAGCGCGGGAAGATCCAAGTAGTTGAGAGCCGTGGTGGGGTACTAGCCACGGTTGATGCTTTGGCTAACGTCGTACGGGCGTCGGTGGCACCCTGGCCAACACCGGAGCTGATCCAGAAACTATATGGAAGCCACAAGTGGAAGGGCAAAACGCAGGAGGATGATGTCGAAGCGAGAAAGAGCCTTGGACATTACTGCGATTTGCAGTCGCTAAGTAGCGAAGACGCAATCACATGGAGCTTTTTCGGTCCACTGATTTACGGCCCAGTGCATTGGAGGGAAGAGTTCACCCGCGAGTTGTTCCGAAGCGTTGATCTACCGGAACCCGGTTCCGTAGCGATCTGGTTGTGGCGACGCATCCCGCACCCTGAGAAGGTAGAGACGCAGGGTGGGCCCGAGATCGATTTCGGCGTTTTATCAGATGACACTCTGCTGTTAGGCGAAGCGAAATGGAATTCGCCACTCGGCTCGGGACAGGGCGTTGCTGGAGACCGCACGCAGCTTGACTTGCGCCGGGCATACTGTGTTGGGTTAGGTCGGTTGGATCTTCCGAGGATCCGCCACTGGTGTGTTCTCGGAGTGGGTCGTAAAGCGGATATTCTCAAGAGTGCGGACACGGGCGACACGAAGATAGCTAATCTCAGTTGGCAAAATCTTGCTTCAATGATGCCTGAGAGGCTGGCTGAAGAGCTACAACAATACTTGGCGTGGAAGGAGCGCCACTCAGGTCCCTAGCATAGCGTCTCTGCTTGTTCCAGTCACGTGACTCCGCTGGAATGACGCCCCATGAAGAAGGCCACCCTTACGGGTGGCCTTCTTGTCTTTCGAACAGTGGAGAACTAGTCGCCGGCCACAGGCTCTTCGATCTGGGTCACGACCTCAGCTTTGGCGACCGGAGCTGCGGGCTTGATGCCGCCCAGACCGCCGATCTCGCCGATCGCCACGAAGCCGCCGGGCATCTCGGGCTCCTTGAGGATCTCTTTGCGGTAGAGCTTGGCCATGCGAGCGTTCTCGGCCTCCTGCTTCAGCTTCGCGTCGCGGGCGCGGATCTTCTCCTC
>CAXTWN010000026.1:0-28587 GCA_964248055.1 uncultured Acidobacteriaceae bacterium
GTGCGGGGAAGTCGCGATCCCAAAGGTCGTGGTGAACGCCCTGAAAGCTCCAGATCAATTTGCCGCTCGCTGCATTCAGAGCCAACAGGCAGTCGGTAAAGCGGTCATCGCCCACGCGAGCCCCGCCATAGAAGTCCGGGACGGCCGATCCGGTGGGGACATAAACAACCCCGCGCACGGGATCAAGCGTCATTCCCGCCCAGTTATTTCCAGCCCCTGCGGTTTTCCACGCGTTGCTGGGCCAGCTCTCATACCCAGGTTCGCCCGGATGCGGGATCGTCTTGAACGTCCACACGAGTGCCCCGGTGTGCACATCGAAGGCGCGTATATCGCCGGGTGGCGCCGGCGGCGTTTCCGGATTGCGGCCGCCGACGATAATCAGGTCCTTAAACACCACTCCCGGACTGGTGAGCACAATCGACTGCTGGCGGTAGTCGCCGCGTAATCCCTTGCGCAAGTCGATACGGCCGTTCTCGCCAAAGCGCGGGATCGGCTTGCCCGTCGCGGCGTCCAGCGCGTAGAGGAAATTCATGATGCCGGCGAGAACGATGCTCTGCTTGCCGTCGCTCCAGTAGGACACTCCGCGTACCGGTTGCTGGCCGTTGATGCCTGGATCGAATTTCCACAGCAGTTTGCCGGTCACAGCGTTGAGGGCCAGCACCTTTTGCGAGGCTGTGTAGGCGTAAATCACCCGACCGACCACGAGCGGGTTCGTTTCCATCCCACCGCCACCTTCGCCCGTGTCGAAGGTCCAGGCGGGTTTCAAGTTCTTGACGTTCTTCCGATTGATCTGAGTCAGCTTGGAGTAGTGGTCCTGTGACCACTGGCCGCCCGCCATCGAAACGGGCGGGGAGGTCCGCACACTGGCGTCATCAGCGCTTGCATGAACCACGCGGGTGATCGGGGGCCACATGGCAGTTGGCCCCACAAGGAGGAGCAGCGCTATTTTGACAACGCTCCCTAACCTCCCAGCCTTCAGCTCTCTCATTCTCATTCCAGCCACTCATTAAGTTCTGTACTTGATCATCTGCATGAAACCGTAGTCCATGTGCAGCTGCATATGGCAGTGCATCAGGGAGTCGCCGGGATTGTTCGCGATGAGATCGACCGTCACCGTTTCCAACGGCATCACGTTGACCACGTCCTTGATGAGGCCACTCATCTTCTTGTCGCCAATGCTGACGATTTCGAAAGAGTGCCGATGGATGTGCATAGGGTGTTGGTCGCCGCTGCCGTTGCGGAAGACAAGGCGATGCCGCTTGCCCGCTCGCACCATCACCGGATCGACATCCGGCCACGATTTGTTATTGATGGTCCAGGTATCGAACTTGGAACCCTTCAGCGGACCGATGTCCCGGAAGGTGAGCACGTGCGTCTCATCCGGTTCAACCGCTCCAGCCTCGACGGCAAACTGACTGTAGTCCCATGGGCTAGCGGGCGGATCGACCCATGCAGGGTCCCCGGAGATCCCGGCGTATTCAACCACCACACCCAGCCCCATCGCGCGTTCTTTGGCCAGCGTGGATCCGAAAACCCAAACGCCGGGAACGTTCATCTCGACGATAGCGTCGACCCGCTCCCCCACCGCCAGCGACAAATTGTCGACCCACCGTGGGCAGGGTACCGGGTTTCCATCCATCGCGAGGACCCTGAAACGATGCCCGGGCAGTGCCAGGATGACGTTCTCCGTCGCGCTCGCATTCAGCAGGCGCATCAGCCATCGCTCTCCCTGCTTCACGCGAAGGGGCTCGCCCTCCCCCAACATGTGACCGTTGATCGTCGCGTACCTGTACGCGACATCGGATCCGGAGGTCAGCGGCATATTGGCCGATTGTTGCTGCATCATGCTGGCCATGGGCACAAAAGACGGCCCCCAGTGATGGATCGCGAGATTGACCTCTTGGTCATAGGACGGGATGGGGGCTGAACCGTCCACCAGAAGAAATCCAAATTGCCCCGTGTAGGTACCGTTCTCGAGATTTTCAAATGCCGACGCATGGGTGTGATACCACCGCGTGCCCGCGGGTTTCGGCACAAGGTGATACCGCAACGCTCCGCCGGCGGGAATCATCGGTGAACCTTCCTCGCAGGCACCGTCGTTCAGCAGATCGGTCACCAGCCCATGCCAATGCACGATCTCGGAGACCGTGGAATGGTTCTGGACGTCTATCGTCACCGGGACACCCTCCCGGAGCCGCAGCAGCGGGCCAGGTACTGACCCGTTGTAGGTCAAAGTCTTGATGGAGATGCCTTTGCCGATGTCGATGGTTGCGGGCTCGATGCGAAGGATGTGATCCGGAGCTTCCGGTGCAGATCGACGAGCATGCGTCGGCGCAGCCAACCCGTAGCTTGTCCGACTAACCAGCGCAGCTCCCGCCGTCGCGAGAAAGTCTCTCCGATTGATCAAGCGGTCCCCTCCGCCGTCTGGCGGTGATAGAAGGAAATGCACAGTATGCAAGGTGTCGGTGTCACGTGCTGACCATACGAGAAGACGAACGTTGTTGGCAACAGCGGGAACAGCAGCCAGCGTGATGTCTGACCGAACGTTACCTCCAAAGAGCGAAGGTGCCCAGGGGCAAGGGGCTATGGCCGGCGTTCTGGCTTTTGCAAACCAGTGATCAATGCCTCCTGAGATCGATGTCCGCGAGATGTTTGGAGCCCCCAACAGCCGACACGAAGGTGGTCTGGGCTGGCCTGCTGTGGGGTCCAAAAATGATGGCGATCCATGTCGACGGAACTTAATCGCAACCCAGCCAACGCCCGAGCAGTACGACCAGCCGATGTACCTGATCACAAACCTCGCCGTAGGCGGCCAATGGCCAGAGTCACCGGACCAGACGACGCTCTTCCCGGCGTCTATGGACCTCGATTATGTCCGCGCGTGGCAGTTCGAAAAGTGGCGCAACGTTGCCTCGCCTTCAGCGCCCCAATCGGGCTCCGTCCGCTGCTTCTGCACATCGAGTTCCGCTTTCCTGCGATCCTCCCCAAGAGCTTGTTGAAAGACTTCGGGATCCAGGACGAGATGGTTGATTGCGAGCAACGGTTAGGGGAGGGCTCGAGTGTGTGCCACCGGGCTACTAAAGGGGAAAAGCCTCCCCAGCCCGCACAATGCGGATATCGTGGTCGGTGAACTTCGCATGTGTCTGAGGCACCTCGTATTTGGGCATGTGGCACGAGACGCAGTTGCTGGCGGCCTTCTTACATGAAAGCGCCGCGCTGTCTCCGTGCCCGGGCTCTCCTGTCACCCCGTGGCACGCTTTGCATTTGTTGTCGTACGCGGTGGAATCATGCACCAAAGGTGCATGCGGATCGTGGCAGGCCACACACGTGATACGGTCGTCGCCAGCCTTGCCCCAGCACCGGCTTTTCTCAAGCCTGTAGGGCTGAAAACGAAGGCTGGCAGTTCCCAGGTTAGCCGGCATGAGCATCGCAACATCAGCCCAGGAACGATGACACGCTCCACAGAAATCCACTGAATCTGAGGGAGAAAGAGAGGCGGGGTTCATGATGAACTTCGCCTGGTGCCTGAGAGGCTGCTTGGCCATCTCGGCCGCGTGGCGTGCGCCGGGTCCGTGGCATGCTTCGCAGGTGATCCCCGGAGTGGCCTTCGCAGGCTCAAGGACGCCCGACGTGATGGGTGCGGTGAAATGACAGCTGAAACACTGTCGTGCGGTCTCCGCGGTCAATCTTTGTCCCAGACCATGTGCTGGGTCCGCGGGCTGTTCTGCGCTTTGTCCGGAGGTGCGGTCCAGCGCGCCCAGCGCGGAATAAAAGCTCAACCGACTCTCCGTGTAGTGCGAATCGTTCTTCAGCAGATAAGTTTGACCGATCTCACCCGCTCCGATCGCCCAGGAGACCTGTTCCGAGGCGGATGTCCTGCTATCCCGGGCCACGAACGCGATGCCGGTACCCACGGCTTCGAAAGAGTAGCGAAGGGCGTCATCGGGCGAGCTTAGCCGAAGGTAGCGGCGCAGTATCGTGGAGTCCCCGGCGCCCATCGCGGCCTGATGCATCGGAGTGCTCTTCTGCTGTGCGGCAATCTCTTCATGGCAAAACCTGCAACTCGCGTCGCCAGCGTAGTCTCCTCGCGGTGACACGCCTTTAGTTGGCCACCAGCCTTCGTCTTCAAGCCTGTCTGTTGTCTCCAAACTGTACCCATGGCTGGATTCCGATTGACTGGCCAGGTGCGGCGAGGTGCTGACCGCCACCCAAACCATCACCGACATCCACAACATCCTGCGTCGCTGCATGAACAGGCAATCTCCGGGACTTCACTGAGCGATTGATCCATCGAGCGCCTCTGGGAGCAGGCGGCAACATCGTCCAAGGCAGCGGCGGCGGCATTCCGTCCAGGGCGGAAAGCCGCTAAGCTGCGGCCCATCCTCTCACGATGCTGGCCGCCCCTGAAAGGGAAAGATGCGGAGATCCTTATCCAGGAGCAGTGCGGTACGGAGCTGAGAAAGCTCTTGGCAAGTTGGGCATATCTGGAGGGCCTCGTGCAACGCCTGTTGCTTTTTCGTTTGACAGGTCTTCCGCTGCTGGATATCCTTCTCCCGTTCTTCAGTACAAGCGAAAACGAGCGGCCAGGGATCATCGGAGCCTCCGTCAGACAGCATGATTGTGTCTGCAGCGTTGGCAAGTGTTTCACCAACTTAGGGGGCGCCATGAAGGTTGAATCTGTAGTTACCCAGTTCCGCATGCAGCGAAAGGTGAGGCTCAGCGCAGGTACGGTGCCCGCCTTGATCGTAGGCCTGTTCGCGTTGTGTTTCCTGTTGACCGCCGTCATGCCGAAGAAGTTGCTTGCGCAAAACGAGACGGTAAGTTCATCGCTGAGTGGTTCCGTTTCCGATCAAACAGGAGCGGTCGTGCCCGGAGCCACGGTCCAGCTGACCAGTGCGGCCAAGGGCATCACTCGCAAATACACCACGGACAAGGCCGGGCATTACTCCTTTAATCTCCTGCCACCTACTACCTACGACATCGAGATCACGGCGCAGGGCTTCAGCCCCTACAAGCGGAGCGGCATTACGCTCGAAGTCGGCCAAAGCGCAACGCAGGACATCAACATCTCCGTGGGGTCGACGCGCGAGGAGGTGAACGTCAGTGCGGATTCTCCGATTCTGCAGTCCGATAACGCCAATCTGTCCTCGGAGGTATCCGGTGAGCAGGTGGTGGAACTTCCCCTCAACCTGAGAAACGTCTTCGGCCTCGCGCTGCTGAACTCCTCGGTGAGCAATACGGCGTTGGCGAGTGCCCAGGGGTACAGTGCCCAGGCGGATCAAAACGTGTCCTTCCTGAACTTCGGTGGCGGCTTCTTCGGGACGACTGCCTATATGCTGGACGGCATCTGGGACACTGCCGGCGACTGGGGCGAGGTCATTTATGTGCCCTCGGTCGACAGTGTGCAGGAGTTCCGTATTCAAACAAACTCGTTTACCGCGCAGTATGGTTGGAGCAGCGGAAACGTAGTCAACGTCATTACAAAATCCGGCACCAACGCCTTTCACGGAGATGGGTACGAGTTCTACAGAAACAGCGCTCTCGATGCCAACAACTATTTCAACAACTTCGCCGGGATCGCCAAGCCAGCCTTCGACCGCAGCCAGTTCGGAGTTTCTGCGGGCGGCCCGTTGTACATCCCCCACCTTTATCAGCAGCGGGAAAAGACCTTCATCTTCGGCCTTTATGAGGGACTAAGGCAGAGCACACCTGCAACCGACATCAGCACAGTGCCTACAGCGGCTTTTCAGACGGGCGATTTCTCAGCGCTTCTCGGAGCCAACGAGGGCACCGACGCGTTGGGGCGCCCGATCCTCTCCGGCCAGCTCTATAACCCCTACACGACCCGCCTGCTGACCGCCGGCCAGGTCGACCCCGTCACGGGAACGGTGGCCACCGAGAGCGGTTACATTCGCGATCCTTTTCCGCATAACAATGTCGGCACTGCGATCAATCCAGTCGGACAGAAGATCGCCAGCTACTACCCAGCGCCTTCAAATCCTGCGCTGATCAACAACTTCACAGCTTCGGCCACGGCGCCCGCGACGTCGAACGAGTATGTCATCCGCGTCGACCACAACATCAGCGACGCTACGCGTGTGTACGGGCGCTGGTCGCAGAAGTACGAGTCGATCACGAACTCTCCTGCGTTCTGGGGAGCGAACGATCCCGGCGGCCCGGGCGATGTTCGTCCCAACAACCGTTACAACCTCACCCTTGGCGCCAACCACGTCGTCAACCCCACGACCGCGATAAGCATAACGGCCGGCTATAACCGGTGGGGTGAGGGCGGTCAGACTCAGGATTATGGCTTCAATCCCGCCAACCTTGGACTCCCCGCCTTTCTGAATACCAACTCACCCCTGTTCCCGATCATGAACGTGCAGGCCACCAGCAGCCTGGGACCGGTGAATGGCAATGAAGGCGCGGCCTATCGCAATGTGGGCAGTGTCTCGGCAGATGTGTCCAAAGTTATTGGCGGCCATTCGCTCTCGTTCGGCTGGATGGGAGTGGATACGCAGAACAACAGCACGTTCATTCCCACCACGAGCTTCAACTTCGATCTCGGCTTTACCTCGGGTCCGAACCCCTCGGCCAGTGCCAATAACACCGGTTATGGTTTCGCCTCGCTGTTAATCGGAACGCCTTCAGGGGGCTCCACGACCAACAACTTCAATGCGGCTACCGACAAGTGGTACCACGGCTTCTATCTGCAGGATGACTGGAAGGCGACCCGGCAACTGACCGTGAACCTGGGGATCCGGTACGAGTTCCAGGAAGCTCCCGTTGAACGCCACAATCGGCAGGACTACTTCGACTACAACGCGCCGAATCCGATCAGCACGGCGCTCGGCACAACGTACCCTGGCGAGATCGTCTTCAATGGAGCGGGCAATCGCCGTAGTCTCTACAACACAAATTTCAAGGACATTGCTCCACGTGTTGGCTTCGCTCTGCAGGCGAAACCCAAGCTGGTGTTTCGCGGTGGCGTCGGGCTCTTCTTTCCGGAGCAGTGGTACGGCAACGGACCCGCATCCGGCTTCAGCCAGTCCACGCCCTTCGTCAGTACCGTGGACGGCGTGACGCCATACAGCACCTTGAGCAATCCATTTCCAACTGGGCTTCGAGCACCGACAGGCAACTCACTCGGCGGACTCCAGGACGTCGGCTACTCGACCACAGGCATACCAAGCCAGTTCCCGGCGCCCAAAGTTGTGGAGTTCTCGCTGGGTCTTCAGTACGCGTTCACCGCGCACGATGCTCTTAAGGTCTCTTATGTGGGAAACCATGGCTCCCATATGTCCAGTAGTGGATATACCCGTACCGAGCTGAATCCGAGCTATCTATCGTTGGGAACTGCTCTCTCCGACCCGGTTCCCAATCCGTTCTATGGCGTCATCACAAGCAGCGGATGCGGCCTGGACCAACCAACCATTCCTCGCGGACAGGCCTTGCAGCCTTACCCGCAGTATTGCTCCATCAACGAGTCCAACGCACCGGATGGCTTCTCTCTCTACGATGCCCTGCAGGCGGACTACAACCACCAGTTCAGCGGCGGCCTCAACCTGCTTGTCTCGTATACGTTCTCGAAGTTCCTGAGCAACGTCGAAGGAGCCAATCAGTGGGCCTACAAGGGCAACCAGGGTGTACGAAACTACTACGACCTGGCCGCCGAGAAGTCGGTCGATGCGTCCGACCAGCCGCAAAGCCTGGTGGTGAACTACATCTATCAACTGCCCGTGGGCAAAGGCAAGAAATTGGGGCACAACCTGAACACGGCCGCCAATGCCGCGCTCGGTGGATGGGAGATCACAGGCATCAACCGCATCCATTCCGGTCTGCCTCTCGCGATCAGCGGTGGCGGAAACTCCAACCTCTACGGCGGAGGACAACGTCCTGATCTGATCGGCAATCCCTCGCTGGCCCATCCGACCATCAACGAATGGTTCAACACGGCAGCCTTTGCCCCGCCTGCACCGTTTACCTTTGGCGACGTGCCGCGCTTTCTCGCTTCGGTGAGATCGCCTCACTTCATCGGATGGGATCTGGGCATCGACAAGGATTGGAAGTTCGACGAGAACAAGCTGCGTCTGCAGTTCCGGGCGGAGATGTTCAACGCGGCCAACCACGCAAACTTCGACGTACCCGATACAGGAATCAACGATGGAGGGTTCGGCACGATTCGATCCGCCTACGATCCTCGAAACGTGCAGTTCGCAGGCAAGGTCTATTGGTAAAGCTGTAAAAGAGCACGAGGCAATGTCTCGTGCTCTCGGTTTTCCGAGCCAGGATCGCGCACCCTCATCTCTCCGTCTTACGCCAGCCCAGGCGCGTAAAGCGGTGAGGTGCGGGGCCGCTCAGGGGCAGCTTCCGCCCTCTTCTCGTGGGAGCAGCCTCATGCTTCCCGCCTTGGGAAAGCCACACCTGAGGAGGTATCCTAGGATCAGGATGGAGGCAGGGTTGGCCCTCTCGCGGCGCAGATTTATCAAGGCCTCTGCTGCCTTGGGGACCTTCGTCCTGTCTCCGTTTCAGGCCTGGCCGAGGTGGCGGGATGCGAGTGTGCCTCCGTCCCCTTGCCGGCCAGAAAAGGCGCTGCAGGATGCGTCCTTCCTGCAAGGCTTTCACGGCCAGGTGCAGCCGGGTCACGATGCCTTTGTCACGGAAAAGTACGTAGCTGAACTGGAGCCGTTCCTGAGAGAGTGGAGCACAGCGCTCTGCAGTTCCGGGAGAGAGTTCGCAGGACTTCGCGCTCTCGTGGCCCCCCGGATGAACGCGACCCCCATGGAGCAGGCCACCGTGGTCCCTACGAAATCTCGATCGCCGCTACGAACGGAAAGGGTTTCCTTTCCTCCGCCGGTTGAGATGACAGGCGATCATTTCGTGGCCTCGTTTCGTGCGTATGCGTCGCCGTATGCCGCAATCAAGACTGCCGAGTTCCAGATCAGCGGGATTGAGGTGATTGCCCCAACACCGCTGACCGTCCGCACAGCGATCAACTACGCTATGGTCGGCACGACGGGTACAAACGAGCGCGAGGAGCGTAACGGCGGATGGGAGGTTGAATGGCACAGGACGGAAACGGGCACCTGGTCGCTTGCGGGCTGGCACGCCGTGGAGGAGTCCCGCAGCCGCCTCACAGGGCCCGGGTTTGTCGACATCACGGCCAGCTGCCTGGGTGGCATTGAGTCGTACCAGCACCAGCTAAGCCGAGGAATCGATTACTGGCGAACTGTTCTGGACGGTGCGTCGGGGATCGACGTGTACGGCAACAATGGAATCGCGGCAGGTGATTTCGATGGAGATGGCTTTGATGATCTTTACATCTGCCAACCGGCCGGTCTCCCGAACCGGCTTTACCGCAATCGAGGGGATGGCAGCTTCGAGGATGTGACCGAGAAGGCCGGCGTCGGTGTTCTGGATGCCACCGCGAGCGCGTTGTTTGCTGATTTCACCAACAATGGCCTGCAGGATCTGATCGTGGTGCGCTCCACTGGGCCTCTGCTGTTCCTGAACCGGGGAGATGGCACCTTCGAACACAAGCAGGATGCCTTCCACTTTGCCCGCGAGCCGCAGGGCTCCTTTACAGCCGCCGCGGTAGCGGACTACGACCGGGATGGCAACCTGGATATCTACTTTTGCCTGTACAGCTACTACCAGGGACTGAGCGCGTACAAGTTTCCGAGCCCGTACCACGATGCGCGGAACGGGCCACCGAACTTCCTGTTCCGCAATGTGGGTGCGGGAAGGTTTGAGGACGTGACCCAGGCCTCCGGCATGAACCAGAACAACGATCGCTACAGCTTTGCCTGTGGCTGGGACGACTTCAACAACGACGGCTGGCCCGACCTGTATGTGGTCAATGACTTTGGCCGCAAGAACCTGTACAGAAACAAGGGCGACGGTACCTTCTCTGATGTGAGCGAGGAACTTGCCGTCCAGGACCCCGGTGCAGGCATGAGCGTCTGCTGGTTCGATTACGACAATGATGGGGCCGACGATCTCTACGTGGCCAACATGTGGTCTGCGGCAGGGAAGCGCGTAACCGCCCAGGAGGTGTTTCTCCCTTCTGCCCCCCCTGAAGTGCGTGCGGTGTATCGTCAGCATGCGGACGGCAACTCGCTCTTTCACAACGAGAAGGGCCAGTCTGCATTTCGAGATGTCACCCCGGCATCAGGAACAGCGATCGGCCGCTGGTCATGGTCCTCTGACAGTTGGGATCTGGATCATGATGGGTTCGCGGATCTTTATGTCACCAACGGCTTCATCTCGGGCCCGAAGAAAGACGATCTGTCGAGCGTCTTCTGGCGCCAGGTCGTCGCAAGATCCGGTGACGCAGGGGGCCGATCCAACGACTATGAAGAGGCATGGAATGCGATCAACGAGATACTTCGGTCCGACTACAGCTGGAGCGGTTATGAACGAAACAACGTTTATCTGAACAGCGGCAACGGAAGCTTCACGGAAGCCGCCGGGATCCTCGGGCTGGATGCAATCGACGACAGCAGATCCTTCGCGCTGGCGGACCTGGACCACGATGGACGGCTTGAAGTGGTGTTGAAGAACCGAACGAGTCCGCAGGTTCGAATACTTCACAACGACCTCATGCCGTTGGCGCCGTCGATCAGCTTCAAACTCAAGGGAACCAGGAGCAACCGCGATGCTGTAGGTGCCGTCCTTGAGATCCAGACGGCGGCGGGACGGCAAAGAAACTCTGTAAAGGCCGGCTCGGGCTTCCTTGCACAGCACTCCAAGACAGTCTTCTTCGGGCTGGGCGAGGCGCAAGGACCTGTTCGCGCCACGGTTCGATGGCCGAGTGGTCTGGAGCAGGTCTTTGAGGGCCTTTCCCCTAACCACTGCATCACCCTCGAAGAGGGAAGAAGCACAGCCGAGGCCGTCAGCTTTGGTTCGACGCCGCCGTACAAGGCACCAAAGAACAGTCCGCCCACGCAAAGCGATTCATACGAGACCTGGCTTATGGAACCTCTGCTCGCGCCTTCTTTCCGGCTCACGGGTGGAGAGGGGAAAGTCTACAGTTTGAACGATGCCGCGCAGGCTTCGTTGGCGCTTGTATTGACGTCCCGGGGGTGTTCCGAAAGCCGAAAACAGTTGGAGTCATTGAAGGAGTCTTGGCCCCAGTGGCAGCAGTCTAACTTGCGAGCGATGGCTGTAACTCTCGATCAGGGGCAGCCTCCAGCCGAGGCTACCTACGAGGCTCAGAAGGCGCTGCCTTTTCCGGTCCTCAGCGGCGATAGGGAGACGGACGAAGTATACGGCATCTTCTACCGCTATCTGTTTGACAGAAGGAAGGAGATGATCTCCCCCACGTGCTTCCTTCTGAACGCGAACCACGAGGTCGTCAAAGTTTATAGCGGCTTCACGGATGCATCACAAATACTCGCGGACTCACAAATGGCAGTCGAAGGTCAGCGGGAAAGAGCGCGGCTGGCTTTACCCTTTCCCGGGCACTACTTCGGCCGGCCCCCTGGCCATAACTTCTTCAGCTATGGTGTGGCCTTTCAGCGCTACGGACATCCGGATCAGGCAATGGAGCTCTTTCAGCGAGCCATCGTGAAAGACCCAAACTATGCTGGCTCTTACTACAACATGGGGCTTCTCTACCTCGGAGAAAAGCAATACAGCAAGGCCCGGGTGAACCTGAAGAAGGCGGCCGATCTAGACCCGACGAGTGCAAACGCCTGGAACAACCTCGGCGTCATTGATGGTCAGGAAGGGAAGTACATCGAGGCCGAGCAGGATTGGGAACAGGCGCTGAAGATACAGCCCAATCACGTACACTCGCTTGAGAATCTGGTGAATCTCTATCAGTTTCAGCATCGTCTCGATCGGGCGCAAACAAGGGTAGAAACGGCCATCGCTGCCGATCCTTCCACCGCTGAACTCCACAACCTCCTCGCTCGAATCCTCGTCGAAAGGGGGGATCTCCCTCATGCACAGGCTGAGTTCGGCCGCTCCCTTGACATCAGGCCCGACGACCTGCAGGCGCTTAACGGGTTGGGTATCGTGCTGATGCGCCAAGGGGATGCCGCCGGCGCAAAAAAGCAATTCGAACGGTGCATGCAGCTCGATCCTGGCTTCGACCGTGCGTACATGAATCTTGCGCTCCTTGATATAAGGGCCGGAGACTTACAACAGGCTCATGACATCCTGAGTGGCTACCTGCGGAACCAGCACGAGAGCCCCGACGTTCGCAGGATGATGAGCGGTTTGGACGGATCCCGATGATTCGCATTGCCAGCAGCCGATCGATCAGATCTTGCCTGCTGTTCCTTTCGGCATGTGCTGTGAGGGTCTTCCTCGGCCAAACACCTTCGCCAGCTGCCGAGTTGTCCGGCACTGTGAAGACGGCGAGGGGAGCGGAGCTCTCTCAAGTGAGGATCAAGCTCTCCGCCGATGGAGGAAGCGCCCCGTTGCGCGCAACGGTTACGGATGGAAAGGGACACTACATCTTCCATGGTGTTCCTTACGGAACCTACACCCTGAGCTCCGAACTTCCAGGATATACACCTGTGCATAAGGAGAAGCTACTCATCTCTTCGGCTGCCGTGATCCTTGACCTGAATGTGATTGAAGCTGAAGGCACAGGTTTTTTCGCTGCCGAGAGCGGTCCATCAAGCGAGCAGGCCTTGCCTACATTCCGGCCCTCCGAGATTCAGGGGACGATCGCTCCCAGCGGCTACTCGTCGGCGGCGAGCGCCGAGGAGTTATCGCACGTCAGAGACTATGTAGCCGACTTGGAGGTGCACGGTGCCCCGGCCAGCGGCCCGCAACCGGCGCAGCTAAACTGTGCTGGGCTGCGCGATCTGCAGCGAACAGCAGAATCTGAGCCGACCAACTTCGAGGTCAATCGTAAGTTAGGCCTCCTCTACCTGGCTTCGAGCCAGCCGACTTCGAGCATTCGTTACCTGTCTCTCGCCCAGAAGCTTCACGCGTCTGATCCGGAGATCAAGGTGGATCTTGCAACCGCGTATCTGCATTCCGGCAATAGTGAGGAAGCGATCTCGTTGCTTCGGCAAGTGTCTCGGTCGAACCCGACGGACCTAAGGGCTATCAAGCTCTTGGCTTCGGCCTATGCAGCTTCAGGGAAGTTCGTCGAGGCGGCCGATGCCTTCCGCGCGGCCCTTGCACTCAACGGGAGCGAGAACAACGTTCTCGAATGTAGCCTAGGTCTGATCAATTCGCAGGACACCGATGACGCAGCCCGAGTCCTCACCGCAGCAGTGGTGCGGTATTCGCAATCCCCACGAATGTGGTTCGGCCTGGCACTCGCGCAAAGTGAGCAGGAACGGAAGCCTGACGCAATCGCGTCACTCTTCCGCGCAACTGAACTGGATCCAGCGTACGAACCCGCCTTCGGGCTTCTTGCGAACCTCGTTGGAACAAGTCAACAAACAGATCGCGAAACTCTTCGCCAGCAGTTCTCCCGCCTCACAGCGCAGCCCAACTCTGCCAGTGCGCATTACGACTACGCGCTAAGTCTATGGAACAGCGAGAAGGGAAGTGACAACAAACACTCCACTGCGACCGTCATCGCTCAACTCGAGCTCGCCATCCAGAAAGAGCCGCGGTTGTTCCGACCTCATTATCAACTTGGGGTCGTCTACGCTTCTGCTCACAATGACGCCAGGGCTATGCTGGAGTTCGAGCAAGTTACAGTGCTCGCACCGGACTTTGCCGAGGCACACTATCGGTTGTCACAGGCCTACCGGCGATCCGGCCGTCTCAAGGAAGCCAACCAGGAACTGGCTGTCTTTCAGGAGTTGAGATCGATCGGAGTCAGCGAATCGGAACAGCCACCAGCACCGCTCCCAGAGACCTCTTCTGCGAACTCATCCAGGCTAGCGGCGCCTTCCTGTCCTGACGCAGAGCGTGAGTAAGGAGCGCCATGGGGACTACATCAAGGAATGCGGCATCTGGCTCTGCGAACTGCATCGTGGGTCACGACTCAATGCGCTCGCAGAAGTTCCGCTTCAATAAGCTCGATTGTCGCTGCTTTCCTGCGACATTTAGATGCCCGGTGCCCACGCGAGGGACTCCATGATCTTCCGTCTCAGCTCCATCGGTCTAGGGCTTGTTCTCTCGTTTGCCCCGGCCGTTGCCTGTTCTCAAGACGATGCTGCAGGGCCGCTCGACACTCTCCTCGCCACCGCGCAACAGGCACAGGGTAGAGGCGACTATCGTACGGCTGCCGAGGCCTACCGAAACGCGGTCCAGCTTGAGAAGCAAAGCCCGGAGCTCTGGGCCAACCTCGGCCTCATGGACCATCAAATTGGCAACTATGACGAATCCATTCAAAGCTTACGCACAGCTCTGCGCCTGAGACCCTCGATGTTTGCGCCGCATTTGTTCCTGGGTCTCGACTACCTTCAGACCAGGCAGCTTCCTCTGGCTCTTCTTAGCCTGAAGGAGGCGGAGAGGCTCGATCCGAAGGATCTCCAGGCACCCCTGGCGCTGGGTCGGGCCTACTCGCTCCTTGGTAACGAGCAACTTGCGGCGCTCGCGTTTGATCGGGCGACGAAGCTTGATTCCCGGAGTGTGCCAGCCTGGATGGGTTTAGGAGTGGCGAATCTGGAGCAAGTGGAAATGGGTGCGCGGACACTGCTCACAGAGCAGCCCTCTGCGTACAGACTGGCGCTCTTGGCCGCATCGCTGACACGAGAGCGGAAGTATGTTGAGGCTGTCGATCAATACAAGCAGGCAATTGCTCTTCCCAGCGGACCCCCTTGCCTCCACAGCGCGCTCGGCTTTGTGTACGTGCATCAGGGAGCTGCCGTAGAAGCACGTCACGAATTTGACGTTGATTCCACAAGCCACCCAGGATGCGGCCTTGCTGTCATCGGGCTGGCACATCTTGACGCTGAAGGAGGCGCGGACACTCAGGCGGTCAAAGCTCTCGAAGGTCTTTGGCAGCAGGATCACGGCTTCTTCCGTCAGAACATCTCAATGCTGTTTGAAGATCTTTCGCCGGCCCGCCTTGTGGCGCTCCGCACATCGATCGGCGACGCCCACGCAGGGGGCGATCTTCCGGAGGAGCTCTACGACGTCCTGAGCGCCGTGGGTGCAGGAACGGATCCTTCAACGGAGGGGATCGTACTTCGAGAACGTCTCGAGATTCACGCCGAAAGGGCACCGGATCGTTCCCATGTGACTCCTGAGATGTTGTTCGCGCAGGGACGTTACGGCGAGTGCGAAGCAAACCTCGTGGGACATCCGACAGCCGGACGAACAGATCGTTTGCAATTGCTTGCGGCCTGCTCCTTTCTTACGGGAGACTTTGAGACGTCTTCGTCGGCGAGCAATCAGCTGCTTGCCGCGGCCCCAGGAAGCCCTGCGGCCCTGTACTGGTCAATCAGTTCAAGTCAGAGATTGGCAGTCGCAGCCCTGGCGCGTGTTGGTGCGATCGACCCTGACTCACCGCAGACACACCTGCTTCTGGCAGACGTGTACCGGCAGCGCGAGCACTACGACGAAGCCCGAGCAGAGTACGAAAAGGCACTGCAACTCGCACCAGGCAGCCCTCCCGCGCTGATGGGTCTGACAGCGATCTATATCGAGCTATCTCAGTTGGATCAGGCCATTGAGACCGGAGAACAGCTGCTTCATCTGGATGCCAGTGATCCCGAAGCGAACCTGTTAGTGGCGCAGGCCTATGCAGACTCACATAAGTACGATCAGGCAGCCTCGCTTCTTGCGAAGTGTCAGACCCTAAGGCCCGAACTACAGCCACGCGTTCACATGCTGCTGGGAACCATCTACGCCGAGCAGAACCACAATGAACAGGCAATCACGGAATTGAAGCTGGCGGCAGCAAGCGATGACGACGGAAGCATTCACTACAAGTTGTCTCGCCTCTATCGCAAAGAAGGAGATACGCGCTCTGCTGATGAAGCGATAGAAATCTCGAAGAAACTGGTGCAGGCGAGACTCCTGCGCGCAACAACAGCTGTTCAGGAAACAGCTGTGGAGCCCGGCAGTAAGCCATAACCAGCATGGAGACTGCTTTCTGTTTTCATGCTTGCTGGATCGCAACATCTCGACTTACATTGCATTGACAAGACTTTCTCGCCGAGGATTCGAAGCAAGATATGTCAACACTCTCCGATGTAGCCAAGATGGCCGGTGTCGGAATCATGTCAGTCTCTCGCGTGGTAAACGGCACTCGTCGTGTTTCGCCGGATGTCGAGCGAAGAGTACGTGAGGCACTTGCGAAGATTGACTATCGACCTAATGAGGCCGCTCGTGTTCTGAAAGGAACGAAATCCACGGTCTTGGGCCTAATCGTGCCAGATCTTGCTGATCCTTTTTTCGCCGCCTATTGCAGTGTCATCCAGGAGGCCGCCTGGGCCGCGGGATACATGACCCTGATCGCTTCCTCGGCGTCTCGCGTGGAACGCGAGCAACGCGAGACTTCGGTCATGATCCAACGTCGTGTTGCTGGCCTCATTGTGGTACCTGCCGGTTCGCAGAGCGACCACTTTCTGGTCGTCAAGAACTCCGGCATCCCCTTGATAGCGATTGATCGTCCAATCGAAAGAGTTGAAAGCGATTCCTTTCTCGCGGACAACTCCGAGGCTGCCTCGCATGCGACGCAACACCTCATCGGGCACGGTCATCGGAACATCCTCTGCGTGGCGACGGAAGATCACCTCTACACGACGAGGCAACGCATCTCCGGCTACTCGCATGCCATGCGTAAAGCGAAGCTGCCTCCCCGAGTATGCCTGGTGGGCCCCGCTTCGGGCAGTGTTGCAGACCAGATCTCCCTGCTGCTGCGAACGGACCAGGCACCCACAGCCCTTTTCGCCGCCAGCAACCATGTCGGGACGGAGGTCCTCCATCTCCTGCAGCAGCTTAAGATTCAAGTGCCACAGGAAGTCGCTTTAATCTGCTTCGACGATTTCAGCGCCGCCACGCTGGTCTCTCCGCCGATCACAGTTGTTCAACAGCCCATCGTTGAACTCGGCAAGCGGTCGGCCGAACGTATGCTTGAACGGGTGAAGGCAAACGTCCAGATCCCCCCGTCCAACTTCATCCTCACCGCTAAACTCGTTATCCGAAAGTCTTGTGGTTGCTGACATCTACAGCCTGGGGTATCGAAGAGACATGCCCCTGAGCTCACCGCCGTAGGCCGGAAGAGCGGAGCCAGGATGCTGGGGCTAAGCTCGTTATGGGCCGAGGAAGGGCGAGGCACCCGCAGCGCCGTTCCAACTGTAGCGGCGTTCCCCCACTTGGCCGGCGCCAGACGTTTGTTGCCATCGCTCGGGAGTGCCCGTCTTCATCCAGTCCACAGGCCTCGCTGCGCTCCCGCCCGCACTCGCGAGCGCGAAGGCATCACGCAGTGCCGCCATCTGCTCCGGCCCATGCGCCGGCAGACCCGGGGACACCATGGTCGCGGCCCCACTACTGGCGAGCGCCTCCAGCCATTGACGATTCAACTCCCACGGGATGGCCTCCGTGATGCCGACCAGATCGGCGTCCACGACGAAAAACGTGCCGTTCTGTGGCAACCGGAAACCAAGCGTGTTGATCCCCATCCGTCGGGTGCGCTCCCATTGGCGTCCGCTGGTGTCGTCACCGGTCCGTTGCAGGTCAAAGATCCCCTGCCCAAGGTGGCCGACCGTGTTGCATCCGTCCAGCAGCACCGACGTGCCCACCGCCTCACGGATCAGGGTGTACAGGTCCGTGAGGACCTCTGCGTTAGTTCGCGTCCGGTCATTCAGAACCCATCCGGGAATGGTCGGCAGAGGCCCCATCTCAAAACCCCACTGTCCCAGTAGGTCGTAGGTGGAGAAGTCGTGCTTCACCATTTCGTAGCCCCACATCGCAGCCTGGCGCAACTTCTCGCGGATTCTTTGCTGTGCCTCGGGCATCGTTGGATCGTATGCGAGCTCCTGCGCCCTTCCCGTTGCCTGCCCGAATCTTGCGTCCGGCAGCAGCAGCTGATTCGCAGTTCCAGCCGGCGCTTCCAGTGGCCGAACCCAGATTCCGGGCCGGGCCCTGCGCTGCTTTATGTCATCCGCGAGCCTTCCCATGTCGGGCCAGCGCGGCGTTCCATTCTGCCAGCCGCCATCGATCACGGAGAACGGACGGGCACCGCTCGCAGGGGAAAGCGCCACAGTAAACTCTGTGTCGCGCAGAATGGTCTCTGCTGTGCTCTTGCCATAGCTGTAGCACCAGTCGTTTGCTCCATAGATCGGCACAAACGGTCGTGACGGCCGTGCACAAAGCAAGCGACATAATGATGTAACGGCCGCAAAAGCCTCTTCGCCGCCGTGCCCCTGCCGACTGATCACGGTCGCCATCACCAGGCGGCGGTCGCCGAGAACAACGCCGCTGCCTCCGTTCATCACGTTCAACCACAGCGAAACTCCTTCCTGGTCCAGTTGCCAGAAGCAGAGCGCACGCGCGTCCGTCTGCACGCCATATCCGTGGCAAGCCGTCCCATCGTCTGTTGCGAAATACCAGGGCATGACGCGCTCGGGTTCGAGATTGCGCCACCCAAGGTCGCCATAGCTGCGCTCCCAGGCATCGCCCAGGGCGATCAGGTCTGGCATCACCACGGTCGTCCAGCGAACGTGCACCGCACTGACCGGCCTCTCGGCCGCGGCAAGACTAAGAACCAGTGAATCCTTGTCCAGCCTGGTTTCAACAACATACCCATCGCTTGTCCAGCGCTCATGATTGCGAACCAGCCGGAGCTGGTCAGCCGGCAGCGTCTTGTTGAAGCTGCCGTACACCGTCACACGATCGGGTATGCGCAGTATCTCAAGGAAGGACGATCGCCTGACTTTGGAAGAGCTGCCTTGCGCAGGTGTTTCTGCTCCATAATGCTCGGTGCGCCTCTCGCTTGAGTGCGCTTTCGCAACGGCACATGCGGCGGTGAGACTACCAAGGGTAGCGATGCTTCTGCCCAAGAACGATCGCCGTGTCATCGGCCCGGAACAACTTGAATCAGTTTCACGCTGTATCCGCTCTACCTTGTCTTTCATGTGACCCTCCTCGTTCCCATCTTGGAGTTGCGTCGTCACTGACCCACAGCGTCCGGCGATGACCCATCTCGCTCATGAGAACGTGGACAAAAATCACGGCATCCCCCCGATGAGGAACCGCAGTTACTCGCAGGTAAGTCAATGCGGACGCAAAGGTACGCCTGATCCGGCCTTTGCCTGGTGCGGCGTGTTCGATGAACTACGTTCTAAAATGTCAGTGACTTGTATCTTTGCGCCATGATCTTTCAGGGGCGCAATCCTGAGGGTCTGCAGTTCCCATGGCCCGAGCGTAATCTGCTCGTCCAGAGAGAGGTTTGTGCTGCGCAGCCGCACTTGTGTCTCCTTGCCGCTTCTCTCCTGCATGCGAACGATCACGCCATTTGCGCCTTCCGCGTGCTTGATGGCCAGCACCTCTACCGTGTCGGGATGAACCTCAAAAAAGCTCTGCTCCTTCGCTTGCTCGCCGGCATGACGGGAATCCAGGACGTACTCCGCGGGGATCTGTAGTGCAGAGGCCCACCGATCAAGCGCCAACTCCGCATAAGTCCCCTTGGCCCCCATCAACCAGAAGGTCCGTTGCTGTCGTCCCTGATCCTGCCAGGCGCTGACGCCGTTTATTTCCACCTTGTTCGGGTTGTGACGAGCATAGGGTGCGGAGCGGATCAAGATCGTGCGGAGAAGATTTCCTTTGCAGTCGTAGCTGTAGGTGCCATCATTCACGAGCGCCAAGGTATATGCGGTCCCATTGCTGTTGCCCTGCAAGGCCACCCAATCCTGGTAAGGTTCCTCATCTCCGCGCCCGGACCGTTCCAAAGCCGCGCCTGGTACTTTAGCAAAGACTTCGGGCGAGGCGAACTTTGCTGGGATTTCGAGCTTGAGTATCTGCTCGTGCTCCTGCCAGTTCAGGACAAACCGAAATTCCACGACATTCATCGTGGTGTACTCGGCTATGTCCACGACAATCTCTGAGTTGCGCCACTTCAACCTTTGACGAGTGACCTGCGTCACTGGGCCTTCTTCTACGATCTCAGAGGAAACCAGGGTGGGCCTGCCCAGCTCATTGCGGAACGCAGCCACATCATGCGCC
Source organism: uncultured Acidobacteriaceae bacterium (assembly GCA_964248055.1). Classification (GTDB taxonomy): domain Bacteria; phylum Acidobacteriota; class Terriglobia; order Terriglobales; family Acidobacteriaceae; genus Granulicella. Next base: position 20,095 of record CAXTWN010000026.1, read on the forward strand.
CATGTATCGCTCTTGTCCTCGATCACCACCAGGTCCATGGCACCGGCAAGTAGTTCGGTACCATCCTCAGATCGGAAAGACATCAAGCCAAAGGTGTCCTTGCCGACGCTGATGCGCCTTCCGTAGGCTCGGGTATCTGCCGGTGGTGCGTTCTCCCTCTCAATCGTAAACACCTTGTACCCGCAGGCCGGAAGATCCACCCACGCCGAAAGTCGCGGGTAGAAGTCGGTCATGCTGTCGGAAGGTCGGAGCTGAAGCGCGGTCCGGGTGCCGTCTGGAGCTTTTAGATTGGTGAAGTGCTGCGTCGTGCTGTTCGTGTCGTAGTGGAACTCCAGAAGGCACCTGCGTGCCCAGGGAAGCGGGTTGAAAGCAAAGATGGCTCCCTCGGGCACATCGTGAAGATCCACCTGTTTCGCCATGCGAACAAGGTCAGCATGTCTAGTCTCAAGCGCCTGTTGGCAGGCGTAGCCGATGCCGTCTCGTGCATTCACATAGTCAGCATAAAGAGAGGTTCCGGCCAGTACATCGTGGAACTGATTGAAGAGAACGCGTTGCCAGGCGCCGGCCAGCATCTCTGTTGCATCGCGAGCTGGCTGAGGCCCTCCTCCAAACATCACGGCCGTGGACTCTGTTCGGAACATCTCATGCTCCGCCCGGCGGTTCTGCAACTTTTCTTCAGCACAAGCCGAGTAACATCCTCGTGCATGATGTTGAAGATCCCCGCGAACCACAGGTATCTGCTTCTCCGGGATCGATGCTTCAAGTGCCTCAAAGAACTGGCGGACAGTGCTCCAGCGCAGCTCCACCTCCGAGTTCTCCCGCATCGCTTTAGAAATTTCCTGTAACTGCAGCTTGGTGACGGCACCGCCATGGTCCCCCACCCCGAGAAAGAACGCACCATGGCGGCTTCCGTCGGGGATGGCGTGTGCCGCGGCATCCTCCAGCCGGTCGGCAGACCAGTCATAGGAACCATAGATGTGGTAGGTCAGGACTCTCGATCCATCTGGTCCTTCCCACCAGAACAGCCGCGGCAAGGTCGCCTCATGCTCTTGCGGCCGCATATACACGTAGTACCCATAGCCCGCCTGCTTCAGGATGGTGGGCAGGCCCGCCGCGTGGCCGAAGGAATCAGGGTTGAATCCTATCTTTACCTCTACCCCAAGTTGCTGTTCGCAGTAACGCTTACCGTACAAGCAGTGCCGGGCAAAGCTCTCGGTGGAAGGAATGTTACAGTCAGGCTCGACCGGCCAGCCGCCAACCACCTCCCAGCGCCCTTGCTTGATCCTTTCTCGGATCTCTCGGAACATACCTGCATCGGTCTGCTGTACCCACCGATAATGCGCCGTCGAAGAGTGGCTATAGCAGAAACCGGGTGTTTCTGCCATTCGATCCAGTGCGCTTCCGAATGTTGTAAGCACCAGATCTTCGCTGTCTGTCCAGGGCCAGAGCCAAGCCGCGTCGATGTGTGAATGGCCGATGATGTGTAGAACCGGCCGTGCCTCATGAGCAGGAACACTCTTGAGCAGAAACTTAGAGGTAGGTACCTGTGAGCCTACGAGTGCGGACGTGCTGGTCGCCAGGAAGTCGCGCCTTGTAAGGCGGCCGTTGATGATCTTCTTCGGAAGGATCGTCTTCATTCCGCTCGAACTTGTCACCGTTGAGGGGTAACGATATCCAACAGGCGAGATCATTGTCAACCATGGACAGGGCACCGCGACGGGCTGATTGTTGCTCGATGTGATCGGGGCCGTAGACCTTACGTAGGGCACTTCTTGTAGCCGGTCTCTTCTCCGTTGGTGAGCACCCTGGCCTTCGAGCTGTCGATCCCGATGCGCCTTACCATTGCGAGTGCATGGCCGAGACCCTTGTTCTCGACGAAGGCCGTATGGGTGAAGCGCTGGTCCTTGCAGGAACGCGTTGCCAGTGCCCATGTCGCTGATCCCGGCGAGCCATGGCTCCTTCACGAGCCGGTCCTGCAGTGTGCGGTTAGCGCGCTCGACGCGACCCTTGGCCCGGCTGGAGTTCGCGCACAGATTCTCGATGTTTAGCTCAGCAAGGACAGGGCCGAACTGGGTCATACCCTGGCCACCCGCCGCCTCCTGCTTCACGCATCAGAAGACCGAGTGCTTGTCCGGATAACAGCAACAGGGCAGCCGTGGGCGTCCAGGTAGACCCGTAACGCTTCGAAGTAGGACACGGTGCTCTCGCTCGGCACGAAGCGCAGCTGCATCAGCCCGCCGACTTGGACTAGACCGGATACTGGCTCAGCCGCTGCGGATTTGGTGGCGAACTCAGAGGATACCTGAACGTCTTCTCTTCCGATGTTGTTCCCTTTGCCTGGAAGGGAATGGCAGTGAACGGTCTTGAAAAGAAACGTGAGGTGGTGGTTGTCGTCGGGGGGTGCTACTTGCGTCGCGCTGTGACTGCTCGTTGATTGATCGTCGATAGGAAGATCGATCTGAGTGGAAGGACAACTCGTCGACAGGTATTCTCTCTCGAGATAACGATTATGAGTCTGCTTTGCAGCCAGCTTTGCATAGCAGAGATTATGAGGCCGTTTAAGACCATTCTTAATCAGGAAGCGCCAGAAGCACCGAGACTTCGAGATGGGTTGTCTTCGCTCGCGGCGTTATGTGGCTCGCTTTTTCTATATGGCGCTTAGTCACTTGCTCCGTTCAGTTTGGACGGGCCATCGTTTCCTAGCCGGCCTGCGACCTCCTCCTCCGATTTCAAGGCGAAGCGCTGGAAGTGGCGCCACCCAGTCCCGTGCCTTGGCCATGGTGCGCCGGATGTAGGCGGCTCGTGTGGAAGGGCTCGGATCGCGGGAGAGGTAGTCGTCGGTAAGGGACTGCTCGATCGCGGCCTCGTCCATGCCACAGCCGTAAGCGACGACACAGAAGGCGATGTCCGCGGCGGCAGGCAGATCTCTGAGCCGTGCCGATCCACCCGCATTACGAGCATGGTTGTATTCGGCATCCCGAACCAGCATGTTGAGGTCCGTCTTCCATCCTTATAGCAGCGAGAACCGTCGACACGGCGGCCCGGGAGATAGCACGGGCGATCGACAGATGGTTTCGGGCGACGAATCAGTGTCTTTGCATGCGTCATGCTGCACGCGTTGCCCTCCGGACTTGGCAGACCGGAGAATCTGTCGCGGAGCTTAAAATATCTCACCAATAACACATGCCTGCAGAACGTAACCACGGCCAGGCTTTAGCGTACCGCTTTGCCGCGTATGGGAAGTGGCTTGCCTTCAGCATCGGGCAGCTCCACACCGAGCACGCCAGCGACGGTGGGTGCGATCTGACGCATATCGATCAACCCGAGATCCTGATGTTTGCCGATGTCTGGCCCGACCGCAAAGAAGGATGCGTACATCTCCGGATCATCCGCTGCGTAACCGTGTGTGCCACGGCCGGGCGTGGGGGTGAGCAACGGGCCGGCAATGGCCGCGCCGGTGTAAAAGCCAGGCTTGAGCAGGATGAGAAATGCGGCGTTCGAAAAGGCGCCACGCTGGCGGGCCTCGTCGGCGGTGAGGATGCGGTCGATGCCGTTGGCCGGATCGGCCTGCAGGTTTTCGAGCAGTTGCTTCACCTCCATGCGCGTGGCGGCATCGCCGGGGTCGTGAAGGACGACGGCGGCCATGCCGCTCGCGAGCCAGGGCTCAGCCTTCCAGGCGCTAATGGCCGGGCTGGATGAGCCGGGCGCAGGCTTGCCTGTGGTGATCAGACCGGCACGGAGGAATGGGATGTAAAGGTTGACTGCGTCGTGGACGGGCGCGAAACCGTGGTCGGAGACGACGATCACGGTGGCTGTAGGATTCGCGTCGCGCTCCGCGACGGTGAGGTCGTGGACCAGATCGTCCAGCTTCTCAAGGTCGGCGTTTGCCTCAGGGCTGAACGGAGCATGAAGATGTTCTTCTTCGTCAAGCGAACTCAGGTGCACGGTCATGAAGCCGGGGTGATCGCGGCGGAGGATGTCGACGGCAAAGCGAGTGCGGATGCGGTCGCCTTCGATGGTGGTGTCGTTACCGGGCATATAGGGGCCGAGGCGAGCCTGCATGGCCTCGAGCGAACCCGAGGGACGGCTTATGGCGTTCATCAGGAAACGCTCCTGGGGGTTGGCATGGGCGCCGGTGACATCGCTCCTCCAGTACTCGGGAAGGTTGTCGTCGATCCCATCGGCGTCGACTGTCACGGGCCAGCTGACGCTGGCGGTATGAATGCCGGCGGCGTGGGCGGCCTGCCAGAGAGTTTGTACCTTAACGCTGTCTGCGTACCAGTACCACGCGCCCTCGAAGTGGTGCTCGGGATCGAAGACCTGGTTGTTGAGGATGCCATGTGTGGTGGGCCAAACGCCGGTGACGAGGGTGGTGTGACTCGGGTAGGTGACCGTCGGAAACACACCGCGCACGCCGTCTGCATAAGTGCCCTCCGCCATGAACCGGCGGAGGGTCGGGATCTTGAGTCCGTGTTCATCGGCGTGCGTGACGTAGTCGGGACGCAGGCCGTCGACGGAGATCATGAGCACTGGGCCATGGCTCTGCGCACGGACGAGCGGAGTGGCGAAGGCGAGCAAAGCGATAGCGGTAAGGCGAGGATGCATAGGTGCGTTCACCTGAAGGAGAAAAGCGAGTTGGGAATCTCCCGAATGACGTTCAGGAGTTGCTGAACTCCGAAGCGTTTAGAAGATGGCCTTTAGTGCGAACTGCACGACTCTGGGCGTAAAGGTGCTGGAGATGATGCCACCGCCGCTTGGGGTGCCGGTGTTCACGACCTGCGCTCCGGAGGCGCTGTAGGCCGTGAGGGTGCCGGAGAGTCCGCTGGAGGGCAGATACAGGTTGGTGTGATTGAGGACGTTGTACAGCTCGGAGCGGAACTCGATATTGAGGCGTTCGACCGGTGTATGAAAGCGCTTGTTGACGTCAAGGTCAAGCTCGTTGAGCTCGGGCGTTCTTCCCGGGTTGCGGCTAAGGGTGCCGAACGGTGGCAGGTACTGGCCGGCGGCGTTCTGCGTCGCGGGTAGTTGGAGAGCGTTGTAGTTCACGTACTGAACATAGCCGGTGTTCGCCTGCTGCACGCTGCGGCCCAGGGTAAGAGGACGGCCAGGAACACGATCGGGACGGTACAGGTTGACACCGCGGTAGTTGGCCGTGATCTGCGTCGAGGCCAGCGAGGCAGAGTTCGGCGTGTAGGTCAGGTTAAAGGGAGTCCCTGCCTGCGCAGTGTTGATTGCAGTAAGCTGCCAGCCACCGGCGATGGCATCGACGACCGAGTTCCAATCATGACCGAACTGGCGTCCCCGGCCGAAGGGCAGGGTATACAGCAGACTGGTGACGTTGCTGACGGGGAGGTTGTAGTCGGATTGCGCGTATTCGCCGCGGAGATTGTTGGCGTCCTGCGGTGACGGCGTGTTGCCCTCAAGAGAGGAGCTCGCGTTATCGAGCGAGTGCTCCCAGGTGAAGCTGTTCAGCAGCGTGAGGCCGGCGACCATCTGCTGCTGGTAGCGGATCTGCAACGAGTTGTAGTTGGAGTAGCCCTCGTTGAGAGCCTCGGTGATGTCGGAAGGCCAGTTGCCGAAAGGACGCGAGTAGACCGGGGTAGCCGTCGCGCCTGTGAAGGAGGTGCCGACGATGTTGCGCTGGTTGCCATTCAGGAACTGCTGCAGCTTTAGGCCGTGATTGCCGACATAGGCGATGTCCACAAGCGAGTTCTTGAAGAGTTGACGCTGCACAGCCAGGTAGTAGCTCTCAACGTAGCTATCGCGGTTGTTGCGCGGTACCCACGTGATGTTGTCGGTGGCCGGGTTAAAGTTGGTGGCGAGCGCCGAGGGAAAGCCCTGGTCTGAGGTGACGAAGCAGCTCTCGATCTTTGAGCCGGTAGGGATGATCTGTGGCGGCAACGGCGAGCCGCAGTGATCGGTCGGGCTCGGCGCAATCTGGGTGACCGACGCGAACTGCGCCTGGGGAGCGTTGATGGCGAGGATGTCACCGGAGCCCGCGCGGGTGTAGTGGACATAGCTGGTGCCGAAGCCGCCGCGGAGAGCGGTCTTGGGCGTGAGGGCGTACGCGAAGCCGAGGCGCGGGGCGAAGTCGTTCAGGTCGGGATTGACGAGGGTCTTGCCATAGACGCCGCTGCCGCTGGCGGGTGTAATGCCGTTGCCCGCGACAGCGCCGGGCGAGAGCGTGAGGACGGTCTGGGTGGTGGGATCCCAGTTGGAAATGTAGTTGTTCGCTTCGGAGTAGGGCGAGCCGTACTCCCAGCGAAGACCGAAGCTGAGGGTGAGGTTCGGGGTAACCTTCCAGTCGTCCTGCGCGTAGGAGCTTTGGATGGTCTGGCGGAGATGAGCCTCGAAGTAGTTAGCGAGCGCGTAGGCGTTGGTGGTGCCAAAAAGGAAGTCTGCCCAGTAGTCGTCGGCGACCTTGGTCCCAGTGGCCGAGTAACCGCCGCCGTAGGTGAAGGAGCCGTAGAGCGGGTTGTTGTCCAGCACGCCCATCCAAATCTTCTCCCACTCATAGCCGAATTTCAAAGAGTGATTGCCCTTGACCCAGGTGTAATTGATCTTGGGGTCCACGAGCGAAGGGTTCTGGAACTGCGGATTGGTTGTCTGCCGGCCAAACGCGGTAAAGCCTCCGGAGATAGAGATAGCCGGGAGGCCGCCGGCGAGTGTCGGCGAAGTGGGCAGGCCGGGGATGTTGAAGTTGGTGGAGCCGATGCTCAACGGAGTCTTGCCGGCCTTGGTCCGGGAGATGCCGAAGCGTGCATCAAGCACCCGGTTGCTGCCGAAGGTCCCGGTGTAGCCGAGGGCGATCTGCTGATCGAGGATGCGCTGCGGGCCGGAGCTTTGGCCATCAAGGGGCTCGACGATGGTGTTGAAGTTGGTGCCGGTCTCCTTCCGGTCGCTGATGCGGAGAAAATACCGCTGCGTGGCGCTGGGATCGTAGTCGAGACGCAGGTCACCCTTGTCGTAATAGTCCCTGAAGGGAACAAGGACCGAATAATCGTCGACGTTGACGCCGGTGGTCGCGGCGCCCGTGACTGGCAGGCCCGAGATGGTCTTGAAGACATCGACGATCTGCTGTGAGAGCGGATTGATTGCGGAGGCAGGGATGGCTGTTCCCGCGGGATACAGGACGCCAGTGAGCGGGTTGCGCACGGGAACGACCAAGATGCCACTCAATTCGTTCTGCGTGGGCAGGGTGAGCGCGAAGAGCGGCTTGGTAATGGCGCGAAGGCCCTCGTAGTCGACGAAGTAGAAGAACCTGTCATGCAGGACGGGGCCGCCGACGTTGAAACCGAACTGGTTGCGGTTGGTGGTTGGCTTCTGGAAGGGCACAACGCCCGAGGTGCCGATCAGCGTGGGCTTAAAGAAGCCGGCGGCGTTCAGATCGGTGTTGCGCAGGAACTCGTACACCGTGCCGTGAAGCGCGTTGGAGCCGGACTGTGACTCGACGTTGATCGTCGCGCCGGAGCTGCGGCCGTACTCCGCGCCTTCGTTGTTGGTGACCACGGAGAACTGCGCGACGGAGTCGGGCGGCACGGAGATAATCTGGTTATCGAAGCCTTGGTTGGACTCGCCGTAGGCGTTGTTGTCCATGCCGTCGAGCAGAAAGTTATTGAAAACGGAGCGCTGGCCATTGACGTTGTATGCCCCCTGGCGCACCTCCGCGTTCAGGTTGCTGGAGGTAGTGGCGGCGGTTGGTGCCTGGCGGACGCCGGTTACCGTGGCGAGCAGATCGGTGTAGTTGCGGTTGACCAGCGGCAGACCTTCGGTCTGCTGGTTGGTGATGGTCTGATCGCGCTGGCTGGACTCGGTTTCGACCTGCAGGGCAACGTCAGAGACCTCAATCGAGGTCACGGAGCCACCGACGGCGAGCGCAAGGTCAATACGTTGGCGATTGCCGATGGAAACGGTGATGTTCTGCGCAATGGCGTCGGAAAAGCCGGGCGCAGTCGCGCTGACCCGATATGTCCCAGCACGAAGCTGTGGTACGTCGTACTGACCGGTGTCGTTGGTTTCAGCCAGGGTCGCGACACCTGTCGCCGTGTTCGTGACGGCTACCCTGGCGTGTGCGATCGCCGCACCGCTCGGATCTTTGATCGTGCCGACGATCCCGCCGTTTTCATACTGGGCAATCGCGGCCGGTGTGCAGGCCAGCGATGTCATCACCAGCGCCAGTATGCTGGCGTGCGTGGTTGACCGGTTTCGCTTATGCATACCGCGAAGGTAGCGGTTGCTCAGTGACACTCGGGTTACGTCTTCATCAAGGTTAGATTACAAAGAGCGGCTCAGATCAATTCCGGGAGCTGAAACGTTCTTTTCGGTTCGAGCGAGCTGCGATTTGCTCTGACGGGCGATGCCGCCCGAATGCTAACGCGCCACCCAGTTCCGCGCCTTCTTCATTGTTCGCCGGCTGTAGGTAGCTCGGGTGGCTGCGCTCGGATTACGGGAGAGGTAGTCGTCCATAGCCGCTATCCACCAACCCACCCCCCC
>CAXTWN010000027.1:0-1780 GCA_964248055.1 uncultured Acidobacteriaceae bacterium
GCCGTGACGTGGGGTGTCCGTCTCGGACTGATCCTTTTCCTTGCTGGCAGCGCGGAAGGACAGCCCATGATTAACCATGGCGGTCACACCATCGGCGCCCCGGACGGTGCCTCCGGGCTACCGTTTTTAAACTGGAGCAGAACGTTCGGGGATCTGCGGGTTGCGCATTTCTTCGGCGTGCACTCGCTCCAGGCGTTCCCGCTGCTTGGCTTGCTCTTGGCACAAAGTCGCCTGAACGTACCCTTTCAGATTGGCGGAGTCGTGGCAGGCAGCGCCGTCTACCCCTTCATCGTGTGGTTGATGTTTCGCCAAGCCATGGCAGGCAGGCCGCTGCTCCGCGCTTAGCAACAATGTTTCAGGAGAAGGGATAGCCGAATGCGTGTTTTTGTAACGGGTGCAACAGGGCTGATCGGCTTTGCGGTCGTGAAGGAACTCTTAGCGGCAGGGCACGAGGTAACTGGCCTTGTCCGGTCAACTTCTTCGGCAAAGAGAATGACGGAAGCCGGCGCGCGCACTCTGGTGGGCTCGATTGAGGATCTGGCCATCCTGCGCCAAGGGGCATCCGCAGCAGATGGTGTCATTCACACGGCCTTCTACCATAAACTTTCGCACATGCCGCTGACGACACGTCTGCGCGTCTTAATGGGCGGATCACCCAAACGCATCTTTAACCGGTTTATGGAAGCTGGAGTCGCCGCTGATCGTAAAGCGGTTGTGGCAATGGGCGAAGCTTTGCAAGAGGGCAGCGCATTTGTTGTGCCGTTCGGCACCTTGGGAATGAAGTATGGGCAGCTCGCGACCGAAGACGAATCCTATAACCATGATCCCGCCGCATTCAATATCTTGCGAGCCAGAACGGAAGACGTTCTTAAGAGCTTTGTCTCTCGCGGCGTCCGTACCTCAGCAATCAGGCTTGCGCCCGTTGTTCACGGACCAAGAGCGTTTGGCCTTGTTTCCCTCGTTATCCCAACTGCCCGTAAGAAGAAGGAGTCCGCCTACGTCGGAGACGGCCGGAACCGCTGGCCGGCGGTTCACTACCTGGACGCTGCTCGACTCTTTCGTCTGGCGCTGGAAAATGGCCCTGCCGGAAGCACTTATCACGGCGTCGCTGAAGAAGGCATTCCCTTCAGGGAGATTGCAGAAGTGATCGGACGCCGCCTGAGTGTACCGGTGACATCGAAGCAGCCCCATGAAGTCGCGAAACATTTCGGCTTCGCTGCACCCTTCGTCGGTATCGACAATCCCGCTTTGAGCAAGCTGACGCAGGAACGCCTCGGCTGGGTGCCTACGCACCAGAAGCTTCTCGCACATCTCGAGGAGAGCGATGTGTTCAATCGTTAGAGCGGAAGGCTCGCCGTCGCTGGCCTGCTTTTGAGAAGCGCCGATAGATGGCAGCAGTTCTCCGATCCATGTTGGAGCGTGAACTCGCGTGATGGACATGATCACTTGCCTTTCGCTGAGACGAAGGTTCGACTCACTCCTCAAACCCAGACAGAGATCTTCGTCGCATAGGTTCCCCCTAAGCGAATACTCGATGGCTCTCCCTCAATCTAAACGGAAGAAGGAGCTCTTGTGAGCTCCTTCTCCATAAGCAGGCCTTAAGTGTCTTCACGCAAGCGGCTGTTGGATCGCCTGCTTATTTATGGTTTGCTGCCCGATTTGAGTCAGCTTTTCATCGCCCGTTTTGGCCTCGTCCAGGCTTAGCTGTAAATCAGCGACAGCATCTTCCTTGCCAATCAATCCTGCATACGTTTTAAGCGAGCCGTAGGAAGCGACACGG
>CAXTWN010000027.1:1790-27286 GCA_964248055.1 uncultured Acidobacteriaceae bacterium
GTACGCTTGTTGCTGGTTGAACGCAGCCACCAAAGCCGCATCCCGAAGAGGACCAGGCTTTGTGCCGGAAATGAGGTCTTCAACCTCGCCAATCATTGCCTTGACGATGTTGTTCTGCCCAGTCTCAGGCGATTGACCAAGTTTCTGAAAGGCCGCTGTTAGGCGCTCAGCATATTTCTCGCCCTGTGTGACGCTCTTCTCGAAAACGTCTCTCACTTGTGAGTCGTTCGAAGCCTCCGCCATCTTGCCAGCTTCGGTCGAGAGTTGGTTCTCCGCATCGAGAGAATAGGTCATACCGACGATGAGAAGGTCCTGAAGAGAACTAATTTCCATAGACACCAGTCCTTAGTAGGCTGTTGCGCAGCAGCTATGCCTCTCTTCCGGATGTTTGAACGTCGAGGAGGGCCATCTCCGCTGCACCGTTGCGGTCAAGGATTGAGGCTGTCTCGACACTGCAGACATCCTCTTCCCAAAACGAAGTACTTGTCATGCTTGAATCTCCTCCAGCTAAGCGATTTAACCGGCGAGTCGCTGGTGACGATTAGCACTAGTGGTAAACACTACCGATGGAAGAGCACAGACACTATGAGAACAACGCCGCATTGTTGTCGAGATCGTCCAGTGTTTCAGGAGCGACTCAGATGGGTGAGGTGGCATGTTGACCAGGGCGTGACCATAACAGGCGGTGGCTGGTGCGAAGATCTGCGCCAGCATGGTCTCGCGAGTCTCATTCGAATAGCCGGCTGTTGCCGTAACAAAACGCCGTCTGCCCAGTGGCGACAGGGGCGGGATCCCGGCCGCTCAAACCCATAGGATTCCCCGCGCGCCGCATCGAGAATTTACCGGCCGGTAAGCGGACTGTCGAGTATCTCGGTCGAGAGTTCCGGATCGTCCACAACTCGTGCGAGAATCAAGCCGCCGACCATGGTTGCCAGCGCGTTGATCGCCTGCTTTCTTTTATTGCGCCTCGACGACCATGGAAACTTTTCACCGAACGTCTCTATCAAGCTACGGACGTGACGTGTCACCACGGCGCGGGTCTTCGGCTGCGTGTAAAAATCCGCAGCTAAGGCGGCCATAATGCATCCGTTTCCCGGATCGTCGCGGTGGTCTGGACTGAGGTAGTCGCGAAGCATGGCCTGCTTGCCTTCTTCAGAGCCGGCGTACTTCTCCAACCGAGCCAGGCTCTGCTCGGAAGCATGCGCGAAGGCCTCCGCGAGCAGGTCTTCTTTGGAATCGAAGTGGTTGTAAAACGAGCCGTGTGTCAGCCCGGTTGCCGTCATGATGTCGCTGATGCTTGCGCCATTAAAGCCCAGCTCCCGAAAGAGCCGTGAAGCCGACTGCAAAGCCCTCGTGTGCTTCTCTGCCGTTTCTGCTGCCGGATAGCGCATCGTTTCCCTCCTTGCCGCCCCTTGACATTATGCCTGATATCCATCAGGCTTGAGAAGGCCCATACGTTACGGTTATAAGGCTTGGCGCAGGAGAGATAGATGAGCGGAACTAAAGGATTAGGAACGGCTGCGGTCACGGGAGCCTCGTCGGGCATCGGCAAGGTCTACGCGGAGAAGCTTGCAGCACGGGGGTTCGACCTCCTTCTTGTGGCAAGACGTGCCGAGCGCCTTTCGGACTTGGCAGAACAACTAAGGGCACAGTATGGCGTCAAAGTTGAAAGCATTGTTGCGGACCTGAGCAAGCCGGAAGATCTGGAGCAAGTCGCCCAGCGTCTTGAGAGCGACTCCTCGCTCACGCTGCTGGTCAACAACGCGGGCGTCAGCGTCATGGGTGCTTTTACCGAAGCAAGAGCCGGGGTCATTACGGACATGCTGCACGTCAACGTCCTGGCTCTGACCCGGCTCGCCCTCGCGGCGCTGCCCGGCTTCAAACAGCGGGACAGCGGAACCCTCATCAACGTAGGGTCGGTTCTGGGGTTCTACGGGTATCCCGGGACCAGTGCCTATAGCGGCACCAAGGCATACGTACTCACATTCACCCGAGGTCTGCAGGCTGAGCTTGCCGGCAGCAAGGTCCGAATCCAGCTTGTTGCGCCTGCCGGCACAGCTACCGAGGGATGGGACAGTACAACTGTCGATCCGTCCATTGTGATGACGGCAGAGGCATGCGTCGACGCTTCGTTGAAGGGCCTGGACATGCAGGAACCGACGACCTTGCCCTCCGTGGAGGATCTGCAGTTACTTCAAACGTACGAGGCAGCAGCCGGCTCACTCCTGGCTGCGTCGCAGACCGGCACACCAGCCACACGTTATTCACAACGCTGAAGACGCATGCGCGTACGGGGTGAGCGCTCCGATGCTCATCCCGTACGTGGAGCGGATTACGCTGGCGAACCTCGTCCTTCGTAAGAGGAGCGTGTGGCCTTCTCCTACCTCGGAAGCTAGTGGTCTAAGGCCCTTGTTACGCTGGTTCCCCGGCCGGTCATCCACTCACATGGCCAGATCGGCCCGAGGAGACTTGCCAAACATGCGCGTGTACTCCCGGCTGAACTGTGACGCGCTCGCGTACCCGACTTCGTATGCGGTCTCCCCGACAGTAGGATGGTTCGTCATGATCATCCTTCTCGCCTCGAGGAGACGCAGCTGCTTTTGGTACTGAACGGGAGAAAGCGAAGTCACCGAGCGGAACTGACGATGGAAGGTGGCTATGCTCATACCGGCAGCCTTTGCGCGATCCTGGACGCGGATCGCTCCTCGGAAATCTGTTCGCAACTGGCGGATGGCCTGCATGGTCCGTCGATCCTGACCGCGAGTCATCGCAATGTTCCTCGCTTGAGGGCCGTACTCCCCACTGAGCAGCCAGTAGGTCATCTCTTGGAGAATGCTCGGATAGAGGAGTGGAATAGCAGCGGGCGTCTCCAGTAGACGAACAGACCGCAAAACGCAGTCCAGCATCTGCCGGTTCAGGGTGATCCTGACGGCGCCGCGAAGCGATTCACTTGCGACCTGATCCTGTTTGCTGTTGAGCGCCTCACCAACCTCTTGAAATGCGGTTCGACTCAGTTCGATGACCAGACCGAGGAAGGGCTCTCGAGGAGTAGCCTCAGGGATTGTGCAACGACAGGGTATCTCGACGGTGGTAAGCAGCGCTTCACCTGCGCCGTAATCGAAGCGCTGTGTGCCAACGAACGCGCACTTCGTTCCCTGTACGGAGATCCAGAGCGCCGGCTTTGAGATACGATGAATCGGCTTCAACGTGCGATCCGATCTCAAAACGACGAGACCCTGCGCGGGTGTGTCGTAATAGCCGTCAAGGGGTCGTATCTCCGTTTTGTCTGTGAAGGTACGTAGAGCGTTCGTCGTTTCCCGCAGCAGTCGCTGGCGTTCCAGTTCGTCAGTCATCATGAACCTTTTCCCACGTGATTGCTTTAGGCAAGCCTTTGCGCCGAATCCGCGTGCAAGAACAGCACCCACTTCATCCTATGCGTAATAACCGATTCGTGCGGCCTGTAGCGGACGTGATTGTCCGAACGAGAACTTCTTAGAACGATGCTTGCTGTGCAGATCGGCAAGATTCGCAAATCAGTGAGTCGAAGCCGTTCCCAAAAACGAATCGGGAACAACGGCGCGCTCAATCGCTCGTCTTGTAACAACGTTGAGCAGGCCACTTGCTGGGTGCTTTCAAATGGAGCCCGACTCGGTGCACAGCATAGCGTCCACATCCGCGTATCAATCCCGCAAGACATAGGAGCATCATGTTCAAAACTCTTCCCCGTAGAGCACTCATCTCCGTCAGCAGCTTTCAAGGTGCCATCTTTCCGGATGGATCGAAGACTGGTGTGTTTTTCACAGAGGCTCTTCATCCGTTCGAAGTTCTGACGGCGGCAGGTTTCGAGGTAGACTTCGCCTCTGAAACCGGCACCTTCGGTTTTGATGAGTTCTCTCTTACGCCGCCCTTCCTGGCAGGGAGCGACAAGGCCGTGCACGAAGATAGGAATAGTCCATTCATGGTTAAACTCACGTCTCACTGCATGAAGGCGTCTGACGTGAACAGCGGACACTATGGACTCTTCTTCGCTTCCGCTGGTCACGCCGCCCTTTATGACTATCCCCAGGCAAAAGGACTCCAGGCATTGGCCCTAGATGTTTGGGATCGTGGTGGCGTCATTGGCGCCGTTTGCCACGGGCCGGTGCTGCTGCCGGCGATCTTCGATCGGAAGAGCGGGAAGTCCCTTATTGCGGGTAAAACGGTGACCGGATTCACAACAGAAGGGGAGATGGTCTTAAGCCTTCTTGAAAAGCTAAAATCAGATGGCGTTTGCACGGTGCTCGAAGCTGTCAGCGAAGTTGGGGCACATTACAGTTCGCCGATGTCTGCCTTTGACGACTACTCTGTGACCTCTGGCCGCATCATCACCGGCACCAATCCAGCGAGTGCTCGCAGCGCTGCGGAACGATGCGTACGAGCCTTCGACAGCCCGGCCGAAGAGCGTGCCTAAGAGGCTTACTTCCAAGCTGGCGTGTGGCGGCCAGCGCAGGTAGTGATCGCCGAGTCCAGCGCCGATGACGAGTACTTCATTTGAGGCGTGTACGTCCCCTCCCCTCGCAAAGGAAGGGACGTACCGGTGACCGAACCCCTTTTCGGGAGCAATGCCTGTACGAACGCTCTCGCGTTGCCCAGACTACGTACCGGGCCGCGGCTTTCGCCGGCCGGCGGAAGAATACACCTGATAGCCGACTCCGCACACCTAACAACGCGATATCTAATCCAGAGAGCCGGTTCTGACGTTGCGGCCCTTGATCCTTCTGTAGTGCTAGTAGGCAACAGGCTGCAGTTTGAGAGCGCTTCCGCAGGGGTCGACAAAAAGGCCGTCAGACCTGAGCAGCCAGCCAGCCGCGAGCATTTGGTCCTGCAGAGCAGAAACCTGTTCTACGGGAACGTCCAGGCTCCACCAGTTGAGCCGCGGATCGAAGTCACCGGCCGAAGGCGCCCGCCCCGCCCAGGTGTTGAGTCCTACATGGTGGTGGTAGTCGCCTGCGGCAAGGAAGAGTGCGCCGGGAATGCTGCGCGTTCTTACATTCATCCCTAAGCCGGTGCGGTAAAGCCTATCCGCCTGCTTCAGGTCCTCGACATACAGGTGGATATGGCCCATGGTGGTTCCGCTCGGAACGCCGCTCCAAACGCTATGCGGAGTCGTAAGCAGGTCACGCAGATTGAGCGGCAGCACCGCCGCGTGGAGTTCGCTCCCCTTCCAAGGCCAGCGTGAGCGATCGTTGTCTGCGTAGACCTCGATCTCTAGCCCGTCCGGGTCCACCAAGTAGAACGCTTCACTTACAAGATGGTTGCTGCTACCCGCGCGGATGCCGCGGTCGTAGAGATGCTCTGCGAAGCTGGCCAGCGCGGCCCGTGACGGTAAGAGAACGGCGGTGTGGTAAAGGCCGAGGCGCTTACCCGTAAGTGGGCGAACACCCGGCCGTTGCTCCAATTCGAGGATTAGCCGGTGGTCGTCAGCAACACCTAGCTGCGCTGATGTTCCTGTGTTTGCCAGGACCTCAAGCCCGATGATGCCAGCATAGAACGCGAGCGAGCGCCGAAGGTCAGACACGATCAGACTGACCCCGCCGACGCTCGCCGAGCTCATCAGAAAGGGCTCAGCAAGATGACTGAAGGGCATGGACGTTCCCATCGTGCTTCTCCTTGAAGTTGACGCCTTTAGGACGGTTATACCCGGGCGGCTGCCCTGACGAGGGGTGCAAAGCCAGCAAGGAAATCTTCACGGGATTGCTGGCCCATGTCGACCACTTTGCTGCCGCCTGCAGCCACGAATGTCACATCCTCGATTCCGATGACTTTGAGGATCAGTCTCAGGTACATGGTCGCGATGTCGCGATCGCGGATCGGTGAGCCCTCCGTATACACGCCACCAGAAGCCATCAGAACCGTGCATCTTTTCCCCTGCACCAGGCCTTCGCCACTCATGCCGAGGGTGCGACCCTTCCGGACAATGTGATCCACATAGGACTTCAAGCTCGCCGGAATGTTGTAGTTGTAAACCGGAGTGCTGATGACGAGATGATCGGTGGCCAACAATTCGTCCACGAGCTCGTTGGATAGGGCGAGCACTTCCTTCATCTCAGCGCTGTGAGCCTCAAGTGGCGTCAGGCTGGCGCCTAGCCACGGCAGGTTCACGTAAGGGAGGTCCATCTTTGTAAGATCGCGTTCTACGACATCGACCTCTGGATGTGCGATCCTCCAATCTTCGACGAACTTTGCGGCCAGGTTGCGCGAGATCGAGTATTCTCCGCGCGGGCTTGCTTCTACCAAGAGGAGCTTCGGCATGGTCCTTCTCTTTCCGGGCGTTTTCCGCCAAGTTGTACTACATTCACGTGAGTGAAAATGGTTGGCAATGGCGGCTGAGCCGCTCACGCGTGCTCGCCGATGTGGCGCTACGCCTTGGTCGCAACCGGTTCGAACGGCAACGGTGTCGCCGCCGTCCTGTGCCAAAGCAGATACGCGACCACCAGGATGATGAAGAACGAGAACGGGAAGAGAGCGTACGTGCGGTCACCCGTGATGACGTGCGCTGCCGTGGCCCCGAGGAACTCAAAGGAGAAGCCGGCATAAGCCCACTCCTTCATACGGGGCAGCTTTCCCGTCAGGATGGCGATGCCGCCGAAGATTTTGAACACCCCCAGGATCTTCATCAGGTACAGCGGAAAGCCGAGCGCGATCATGATTTTGACAATGCTTGCGGGACCGTTTGTAAACGCCTCTGCAAAGGCTCCCAGCGTGCCGGGTACAAACATCAGCAACGTCAGGGCCCAGTAAACCATCTTGTTCCGGCGTAGTGCCCTGGCAGCGGGTTGACGCTCCAGGGCTGGGGCGGAAGTCTGTGTAAGGGAACTCGCCAAGCTTTGCATTTCGTGCCTCTTTCTGCTCGCTGGCCTATGGACTTCAGCGAACCACTTGTTCGTAGCGCTAGTATGGAATGCATGAGGAAACTCCACAAGAAGGCACTTTTATGAGCGGAACGAACAAAGATGTTCCCACGGCAGCCCTCGATCCTGCAGAGTGCAAGGGACTGGCCGACGTGCTGATGAGCGTCGGTGACAAATGGACCATCCTGGTGGTGGGCGCGCTTTCCAGAGGGCAACTGCGCTACAACGAAGTCCAGCGACGGGTGAGTGGGATCTCGCAGCGCATGCTCACGTTAACGCTGAAGCGACTGGAAGCAGATGGGATTGTCACGCGCACTCTCTTTCCGAGTGTTCCACCACGGGTGGACTACGAATTGACGGAACTGGGCATGACGCTGCGAGGTGCTTTGGTTCCCTTGCACGTTTGGGCTGCGCGAAACAAGCACGTCATCACGGAGAACCGTCATAAGCAGGTTCAGCGAGGCAAGGTCGTTTGATTCGAGCGACTCGGGCCCGATCTGCGGTGGCGTTCCCTCTTCTACAGGGAGGTTCCCGGTCGTAGTCCTGACAAGGTCCTCCCTCTTTGTTCCTTCATTACCGTCACGATTACCGGGGTCAGCAGCTTGTTTTATTATGTTCAACGCCGCCACTCGTTACCGACACCGTCGCCGCGAAGGCTCAAATGCTCGACCTGAATGATCTGCGAGTGTTCACCGTCGTAGCGCGCACTGGAACCTTCAGCGCGGCCGCCAGAGAGTTGCGTTTGCCGACATCAACGGTCGCACGTGCCACAACCAGGCTGGAGAAAGCTTTGGGCGTGCTTCTGTTGAGGAGGAGCCCTAGAGGCACTTTTCTTACCGATGCAGGGAAAGAATTCGTAGTGAGTTGCAATCAGGCGCTTCGCACAATCAGGGTTGCAAGCGAAACCTTGCAAGAACGGCGCGCCAAGCCCTGCGGTCTCCTCAGGGTTAGTAGTCCTATTGTTTTGGCAAATGGTCTACTCGTTCAGATACTTCCGGAATTTCTCGAGAGATACCCTAGCATCCGTGTAGAGATGGAAACGTACACGAACGACTGGGATCGGGAGGCGCCAGAGGATGTAGATGTTTTCTTCAAGATTGTGCCGCCGCGAGACTCCGGAAGGCGCATGCGAAGCTTTCCCACTACTCTGCGAGGTCTGTTCGCGAGTAAAGAGTATGTTCAAGGTGCCGGGAAGCCAGACATCCCCAGGGATTTGCTCGCACACGCTTGTATTGGCGCAGGAACATGGACACTGACCTGCGGCTCGGCTGAAGTGGTAGAAGTTGCGCCTGCATTCCGCCTGTCTACTTACGATCCGATGGTCATGTGTAATTTCGTGCTCAAGGGCCTCGGCATCGCTATCCTCCCCCTCTACATGGCGAGACAACCGGAGGTCTGCGGGAGGCTCGTTCACATACTGCCTCAGTGGCATCCTAGACCCGCCCCAGTTTCGGCTCTTTACTTCGGGCCAGCCGCATCCGCACCGAAGATCAAAGCGTTTCTGGATTTCGTCGGAGAGGTCCTTGGTACGGAACGCGACCCTCGGATCAAACAGGCCCCCTTCGAAGGACTGTTTGGAAAACTCGAGAAAGCGTAATTGTTCCTGCCAGTTCGAATGTCTTTCGTAGATCGCTGCTGATGGCCGCGAATTAAACCGTTCGACCGTCGTGCAATTGCAATGTTTCATCCAGCCAGTTGAAAACAACCTCATGCAGGTAAGCGAGAGCGCCCGACTCGCAATGGTTCTCGGCCCCATCTTCGCTGGTGAAACGGAAGAGTTGTTTGGGAGCTTGCAATGCGTCGTAGATCTGTTGAGGCTGGGTACCGCCGACCAGAATGTCTCCTTCGGCATCTAGGACAAGGCATGGACATTGAATCTGCCCAGCCAGACCCTCCATGGTGAACGGCTTCAGTTTAGAGAAGTAATCCACAAGGCCGGAAGCACCGAACGAGTAAACGCTTTGGGTCACAATCCAACGCAGATTTGTATCGTTCCGCATGAGCTTATAGGTGATCTCCTCCGCCGTAATCGCGTCACCCGCGTCAAGAGCAGCGATCGCCTCTTTCGGCATCTGGCCGCGCATACTGTCATAGAAACTGTAGATTCCGTTAGAGAGAATCGTGGCCCGCAGCCGCTTCTCGAAGGCAGCGGCCCGAGCAGCGAAGTAGCCGCCCATGCTCATACCCATGAGCGCAAGGTGGTCACCGTCCACGTCGGTCCGGGTTAAGGCGTAATCAACAGCAGGAGTCACCACCTTTTCCCAATCGAACCGGTGATACAACCTTTGTTCGCGCAGCGGAGCACCCTGACCGGGACCGTCAAAGGTAAGACAGTTGTAACCGCGCAGTACGGCCCCTGCCGCGCCGAAGTAGTAAAGCTCTTCAAGGCTGGAGTCGAGACCACCGTGAAAGATCAGCGTCGGACGCGGCTTTCCGGACTCGTCTACCTTGTAGAAGTACCCCGGCAACGTCGTTCCCTCGAAGGGGATCTGCACCGGCTCCCAGGTCGGTCCGGTGAGCTTCGCTGCTCTGGCATAGGCCTCTTGCGATGCCCTGGACTCGGAAAGAATGCGTGGATCAGATGGGTCGCCGTGGAGATAGAACTCGGCCATCCGGAAGTAAGTGGAGGCCCGCAGATAACTTTGACGTGCGCTTTCGAGATGGCCCGCGCCAAGATCGGTGTCGGCCCTCGCTCGAATCCGACGAGCGCGCTTATCCCATTCGAGGAACCAGCTTTCAAAGTCGCCTTCCTTGATCCTTTGAGCGGTCGCGATCATCTCACCCAAATCCGCGCCTCCGTAGTACATAAAGCCAAGATTGCGTACGAACTCGAACGCGAACGAATCGTCTTTGAACGCAACTTTCATATCCTCTCCAGACCTGTGGCACAGCCAAAGGACCTCTCACCCGTCCAATCGAAAGCTTTTTCCCCCCCAATGGGGAGTTGGCAACCGATGCGCCTGTATACGCACTCGGCTCAGCTCTCATTACTTCGGGATCGAACGCGACTCCAAGGTTGCGTCGAGAACGCTCATTGGGTTCCAGTAGTCCTTCCAATGACGTATCTGGCCATTGCGGAAGGTGAGCACAGTGATGTATCTCTGCCTGTATGGGCGTTCTGTCTTTGTAGCTTTACCAAAACCTTCGTACTCAAGTATCCCGACGTTTGGGTCGGCCGTTTCGTGGGCGGCAATCGGACGAATCTCTTCGAGAACCAGGAAATCTCCAAATCCAGCGAAGAATCGTTCTATCTCGGGCTTCCCGACAAGTTGCGCCGGAGTCGTCGGAAGATGGTAGGGAAACTCTATGACGGCATCATCCGTAAGCATCTCCATCAGATCGCTATGTTTCGAGTTGATGACGTTTGTAAGAAACTGCGTCAGCCTTGCCGTGATGGAAGTAGACATTCTTTCTCCCAATTGGTTTGGATTGAGCGTGGCCCTCTACGGATAGGAACTTGCAGCCTGACCCGAAGAAAAGGGATCCATGTAAGAGCACAGCAACATCTCGCTTCGCCGTAGCGAGTTGTTCGTCTCCGAAATCAGGGCACCGGAACGGCAAACGTGTTAAGCAGAGAACAAACGGTCTCGTAAGAACCGGCAAGGAAGACGATGTCCACGATGCCTCGAACTCCGAACGTCGCCCTTGCATTATCGAATGTTTTCTGTGAAACGGTGCGTTCCATCGCGAGCTGCCTTGTAAACTCCTGGGCGGTGTTTTCCTCTTCTGTGAGACCTTCTGCGCCCTCACCCCTCACAAGGGACTGCACAACATCCTCCGCAAGGCCCGTGGTGCGCGCCACAGCGGAATGGGCGTACAGTTCGTACGATGCTTTCCAAACGGAGCCTACGGTCAGAATCACCACCTGCCGAACTCGCTCACTGAGGCTCGTCGTTTTCTGTTCGGCGCTTTGAAACTCCGCAAACGCCTCCCCGAGCCCCGGACTCTCCAGCAAAATGTTGAATGGGCCGACTAGCCGTCCGTCCGCAATCTTAGCCACGAAACCGGAGGCGTTGGCCCAGGGAACCGACGTTTCGCTGATCTTTTTGTAAAGGCTTTGCTGGCTGGCGCTTAGGTCCGCCGGCTTTACCAATGGGATCCGGCCACCAAGATCGTCGTTTGTTGAATACATCTGAGCCTCCTTACTGATCGAGACCGACTGCATTCGACGGTACGTCAAAAGCGATCAGCGTTAGAGAAACCATCGTGAACCAACCCATGAGCACGGTAACGTCGATGATGCCGGCGTCGCCCAACAGCTCTTTGCACCGCTTGTACAGTCCCGTGGGAACGACCCGTTGATTGGCAAGAGTGAGTGCGAGTTCGTAAACAGACTGTTCGCGCGGATCGGCAAAGGATGTCGGCAGGCCCGCTATGAGAGCCACTACGACTTGAGGATCAAGGTGGCCCTGCTTTTCGCCAATCTGCTCATGTTCATAGTTGCTGTATGCCGCCCTCCACTGCCCGTTGATGATGTTCGTCACGATCTCGATCTCAGCCTTTGTAAGCGTGGACTCCTTCTGGTAGTAGTACCCCGTTGGAACGATCGTCTTGGACAAAGTCGGATTTGCCAACCAGATCTTGTGAGGGCCGGGGACAACACCGCGCAGCTTCATCGTGAAGTCGTATGCCTCTTTCATGTCCGACGACATATCGTGGACGGGTGTCTCGCGGTACCGGCCAAAGGTACCGAAATCGGCGGTGTCTGTCATACATCCTCCTGTGGCTGCACTTCAGGGCAACCGGACTTCCAACTGCGCCACTGCTTGGTTGTGGACCAGAGAAGAGTGCAATCGTTGATTGGATGTGAGATGGGTTCGTGCGAGTATTGCAACGGGGCAAAACGGGTTCCCAGTGCCGCTACGGTTTCAACTTGCTTTCTTCGCTGTACGTCACATCAGATCTATGACGGTTCATTTGAATCGTGTTCATGGAACGGAGAGGCTCAATGCCAGTCGAGAAGCTTTCTAAAGCTAAGCTCACAACAGCCGCCTCATTCCCACCCAAGTACTTCTTGGAAAATCTAGCCGTCCGCCAAGACAACTCCATTCTGATTACGGTCTTGAACCATCGTGAATTATGGTATGTCCCTCCGGTCACTGGCGAGGCAACGGTCACCCCGATCCTGCTGTTCACCTTTGGTGAGGAGGCTTGCGGCATCACAGAGGTCGAACCGGACATTTTCTACATCGCGACAGGAAACTTCTACACGACCCATGAGGCCTATCTCCATCGCTTGGACATGCGGGAGTGGCAGCCGGGCACGGCAGTCAGCCCGAAGTTGGTGCTTCAGCTTCCTTCGATGGCTCGTGGGCTGAATGGCACTTGCTTGGTCGCGCCTGGGGTTTTGCTGATTGCAGACTCGTTTGCAAGCCTGATCTGGCGTATCGATCTACCCTCCGACGGCGGCGTCCCAACGGCTCGTGTCTGGTTGCAGCATGAAAGCATGGGCTACTATCCTGGCCAGTTGAAGCCCGAGCAGCCGGGCGTCAACGGTGTGCGTTTTGCCGCGAAAACACAGCATCTCTACTACACAGCGACAGCGAAGAAGTTGTTCATGCGCGTTCCTGTGGATCCGACGACGCACGATCCCTCTGGGGAGCCGGAACTGGTGGTCGCCGGTAGGATGGGGGATGATTTCTGCATCGACGAAGATGCTGGCGTCATCTACCTGACTACTCACCGGCAAAACACCATTGACCGCGTGTCGATGACACCGGCCAAGAACAGCGGGTTCACGCAGAGCGTCGCGGGTGATCCCTTTGACGAAGAACTCATCGGACCCTCCAGCGGGGCCTGGGGCCGCCTTCCGGGGGAGTACGGCAAGGTAGCGTTCTTCCTCACAGATGGGGGGACGGCGTCCCCACCGCCCGATGGCATTGCGCGACCAGCCAAGCTTCTGCGTGTGGAAGTGCCCTCTGTTCAAGACTTATGAGTCCCATCGTGCATGCTCCCGCAGTCCAAATCTCAATCGGTAGGCCAGTCGTCCCGACCGGAGCATGATTTCGCACCATTGATAGCCCTACTCATTGCAACAAACTGAAAGTGAGAAGAAACAGATGCCCGGACCCACTTCCTACAACTACAACGTTCGGGTGCCTTTGCCAACGGACGACGAAGTACGCGAGGTGCTCGGTGTCTCCTACGACCCCGCAAAGGCGCTCAATGTCGTCAAAATGTTCGCCGGATGTGAGGACATGTGCTCGGCGACATTAGGCATGGTCAAAGCGGTCTTTGCTGCTGAAGGCGTAGATCCTCAGCTTCGGCAAACCATCATTCTCCGTGCAGCGACACTGCTGAATACGCCCTATGAGTGGCAGGCTAATGTCCCGATGTCACTGAATAATGGGTTAACTCAAGCTGAGATCGACGCTATTGGAACATCTGGAAATGTCGAGGGCATGCCTCCGGAATATGCTCTCGTTTGCACCGCTACAGATGAGATGTCCACGACGGGCACTCTGACGGACAAGACGTTGCAAACTCTCCTCGACAGTCATGGTGAGGTCATCACACGCAAGCTTGTTCTGACGATTGCCTGGTTCAACCTGCTTAGCTTGTTTCTAAACGGCTGCCGGGTGCCGATGGAAGAAACGGACAAGATCGGATCGAAGAAGTCTCCCCTGGAGTAAGCGTCCCGGTACTTGCTTGGGCGTATCGGCGCATGACGGTCGAACACGTAAGCCTAGGCAACGGAAAACCGGGGGACCACTGCCAGACCGGATGGCCCCGAAAGTTTAAGCCACCTCATGAATGCCGGAGAGTTTTATGTCCCGAATCCCCCTCATTGCTGTCGCGGAGATGACAGAGGAACAGCATGCTCAGTACGACAGGTTCCCGTCGAACCTCACGCGCGGGCTGCTTTTGCTGAACCCCCGGCTCGCCGGCGCTCTCCCCAACCTGGCAAACGCACTACGCGCCTCGGGTCTGGACCCGAAGATCAGGGAAGCCGTCATTCTGCGCGTTGCCGCACTACAAGGCAGCGCCTACGAGCGTATGCAGCATCTTGAGCAGGCCAAGAAGGTCGGCTGGAGTGACGGGGAGATTGCGGCCATAGAAGATCTTGGCGCACTTCCAGAGAACAGGTTCCTGACGCCGGTCCTCGCCTTTGTCGACGCCTGTGTTGCCGGTCCTGCTATACCGGACAACACCTTTGCTGCGGCCAAAGAAGTGCTGCTTGACCGTGACCTCGCGACAGTAATCGTCTTGGTCGGTCACTATATGTTGGTGGCGCGGTTTGTGGGTATCCTGCAGATTGAGCTCGACGAGCATCCCGATTCGTGGAAATCCGAGCACTAGCATTCGGCTCCATCTGCGGACACAGAGAAAATCCTTGGAGCAGTTGATGAGCACCTCAACCGGAATGAAATCGTGGCAGTTGAATAGGGTCCGCACGGGGCCAAGAGGCCAGACGCCCGTCATACTCGTTCATCCCGTGGGCCTGGATCTAACGTACTGGGGCTTACAGATCGACGCCTTGTGCGACCACTACGATGTGGTGGCCTTTGATCTGCCAGGCCAGGGGACGAGCCCAGGAGCTCCAGACGACTGGAGTATCCCACAGACGGGAAGCTTCCTCAGGCAAGTCGTCGAGTTCACCGGCTCTCAGACCGCGCACATCGTAGGCTTGTCCGTAGGCGGCATCATAGCGCAAGCCTTCGCAGTCGCTCATCCGGAGGCTGTACGCTCTCTCACCTTGATCTCGACTGCGCCCACGTTCTCAGAGGAGGGCCGTGCCGCTATGCGCAGGCGCGCGGCCAACGTGCGAACCGGAGGCATGCAAGCCGTTCTGCAGGAATGCTTGGAGCGCTGGTTCACCAAAGCCACCGTCACCCGTCGTCCGGATCTGATTGATCGAGTCACAAAGACGCTGCTTGCTGATGATCCACAGGTGCATGGAGCAATGTGGGATATCATTTCTGCTTTCGAGATAATCGGTGATCTGCACCGCATCAGTGCTCCCACACTCATCCTCACGGGTGAGCTTGATCCAAGTTCCCCACCTTCATCGGCAAGGATTCTGCATGAGGCGATAACCAATTCAGAACTGCACATCGTTCCGTCGTTCTCGCACATGCTTCCATTGGAAGCACCCTCAATCGTTAACGAACACCTGCTGCGCTTTCTGGCGCAGGTGGGGTCAGCAGAAACCACATCTTTCCTCAGAACTCCATAAATCTGTTTGGAACTGCAGGCTGCTCCTTGTTCGCGGGCACGCAATTCTTCTGGGCAGAATGGCTGGATCGGCTATCATGCCGATTCCATACACGGCTTCGACGGTATAACCCTCCGGAGCGCTCCGTTCCTCGACAGCGCGGTCTGCGTCAAAGCCCACCACGCTGTGCGCAGACCAGCCCATCAGCAAAGCTTGGAGCGTGAAGTAGCCGGAGCGGTTGCGGCATCTAACGGAAACGCCAGTGAAGAAGAGTCTTTCGCCCAGGACTGGTTGAACGGCACAAGAAGGTCAGAAAGCGCTCCCACGCAGGCGTATCACGCAAGGCATCGAGGAAGCGCCAAGGCTGAGAGTTGTACGAAAGGCCCGCCCAGCGAGCCGCTTTCAACACAGTCAGAAGTTCTTCCCGCGTGATTGGCTGACCCGTAAAGGCTTTTGGCGGTCAGCGATGGAGGAACATCTCGTGGATGGGAGAGTCGGACTTGCGCTGGTTTGTCATTGACTGTGCCTCCTTCTTCGAAAAGACCGTTAGAGCTATGTCTGCCGTAAGAAGGCGTAACCGCAAGCCGCGAGAAGGATCAGGCACACCAGCAAACCCACAAAGAGCTGAGGATGCATCCCCAAAACGGATCCGTTCTCCTGCGTAAACTCAGGATCGCTCCAGCCGGTGCCCGGGAAGAGGGGCGACAAGAGCATCGCCACGAAGTAGAGCGAGGCTGCAACTGCGGCCAAATAGAGATGGAGGTGAGTCAGTGCTCCGGTTCCGAAGAGAAGAAACAAGGAGAACAGGCCCAACCCGATACCCAGCAGCATGGTTTGACCGTTGTGGAACTTGGCGTGGGGCGGCCAGCGCGGATTGTGAATATGCTGCTTTGCTGTGAACGGAATCACCGCATCGGCAACATAACCGCCGAAGTTGTACACAGCGACCAACGCGACGATCCACTTTGCGACTTCCATGAGCATTCCTCTTTCGATTCTCTTGTGATCAGCCGTGCAAATATGTTACATAATCGTTATACCATGTATCTATGAAACGTAGAGAGCCCAGCCAACCGGCAAAAAGCCAAAGGCCGAACTTGCTAGAGGATCTTGCCTTCCTCATCGCACAGGTTGGTTCGCATAGCCAGAGCTCGTTTGGGAGGCAGGTCGATGCGTTAGGGCTTCGTCTGGCCCATGTAGGCGTGCTCAAGGCTATCTTGAAAGCGAATGGCTTGACGCAGCGTGAGCTAGGGGATGCTCTCGGAATGTTCCCCAGCAATCTCGTGCGGTTGATCGATGAATTGGAAGAGAAGGGCCTGGTGGGGCGCAGGAGGAGTACGGAGGACCGCCGATCCTACACGCTACAGCTTACGGAACAGGGCCAGGGTGTAACTTTGCAACTGATCAACCTAACGAGAGCACATCAAGACCAAATCTGCACATCGCTGGCTCCAGCGGAACGTCGGGAGTTGGCGCGACTACTCCAGAAGATCGCGAAAGAGCAGGGACTTCGGCCCGGTGTCCACCCTGATCAGCCAGGTCTGAAACCCCGCTAATCAGCAAAGCTTTGGCAACTCGCATGAGACGGAACCCTTGATTGTCCGCGCTCGGTAGAGATGGCTCTTCCGTACATACGGAAACTCCGGCCGCCATCCGGGAGCGTAGCACGGAGTGTGGAATAGCTTGTCACCGCATTCATAGCCGTCACCTGGCCGACCTGCCTTCAGAGGGTGTCACGGGCGGTGTAAGAGGACTAAGTGGGGGAGCACCGGGAGCCCATTCAGGAAGGTTGAACGCCTGGCTTCGCGGTAGGTGTGGCGTCTGGAGCGTAGCGGAAGATGGCACACCCCCAGCGTTTGGGCTTGGTCAGGAGTTGGCGGTATCGCGTTTGCGCCGGCACTACCTGAGCGATAGCTGTCGCCGTTCCTCTCCAGATATGGGCAGAGGTCGTTAGGCAGAGGTCGCGGGTTCGAGCCCCGTCGTCCCCGCCACTTCAGCACAAATACTGTACGGCTTGGCTGAGTGGCAGCTATCCCAGGATCACATCGCGCAGCACGCAACGGAATGCAGCTTCAGACTGCGTTGCCGTTCGTCCCCAAGAACGTCTCGTCTTGCTCGTTGGATACTGTTATGCGTTCGCGCGCAGGGTGGTCTCGCGCATGGCCAGGTACTGGTGTACAAACGCGATGGCCATGGAGCCCTCCCCCACGCTGGACGAGACGCGCTTGATGGAGTCATGCCGCACATCGCCCACGCAGAAGAACCCGGGCAAGTTGGTCTCCAGCAGGTACGGCTGGCGGTCGCCGCAGGCGTGTTCGAGGAGGTCGCGCCCGGTGCAGACATAGCCGCGTTCGTCGCGCTGGATCTGCTGCGGCAGCCAATCAGTCTTGGCATCTGCGCCGATCATGATGAACAATGCATCGGCCTTGCGGCGCACCGGCTCGCCGCCGTTGGTGCTGGTACAGAGGGTCTCCAGGGCATCGTCACCGCCCACGGAGATCACCTGAGTAAACGGCTCGATGGTGATGTTCAGCCGATGATCGATCTGGTCGATCAGGTACTGCGACATGGTGAGATGGAGGCCTGCGCCACGCACCAGCACGGTCACGCTGCGTGCATAGCTGGAGAAAAACATGGCCGCCTGCCCGGCCGAGTTTCCTCCGCCGACGATGAAAACATCCTTGCCCACAACGCTGCCCGCCTCCATCCGTGAGGCGCCGTACAGCACGCCGCGGCCCTGCAGGCGGTCGAGGCCCTCGGCCTCCAGGCGACGCCAATCCACCCCGGTGGCGAGCACGACGCAACGCCCGGTGACGCGATCGCCTCCGTCCAGCTCCAGGCAGTAGCCTCCTTGCGGTTGGGTGAGCGGAAAAATGTTCTGCACCTCGCGGGTCATCACAATCTCCGCGCCAAATCGAGTCGCCTGCTTCACCGCTCGCTCGCTCAGCTCGTCACCGGAGATGCCCTGGGGAAAGCCGAGGTAGTTCTCAATCCGCGACGAGGTGCCGGCCTGGCCGCCTACCGTGGACCGCTCAATCATCAGCACCCGCAGACCCTCAGACGCGCCATAAACCGCCGCGGCCAAACCTGCAGGTCCCGCGCCGACCACCACCACGTCGTACTCGTTGTTCTTCGGCGCAATCTGAAACCCGAGGGCCTCGGCCACCTTGCGTACCGTCGGCGGCTGTCCCACGCAGCGCTCGTGATCGATCACCACGGCCGGTCCAACCATTCCCGGCGGCATGCAGCCGGGCACGCGCTCCGGCTCACGCTCGCGGTCAACCCACTCATAGGTGATTCGATTGATGGACAGGAAGGACCGTATGTCGCGGCAATCCGTGTCGTATTGGGACCCGACCACCAGCACCCGCGCGGCGGGCATATCGCGCGCGTACTCCTGCAAGCGCGTCACCCGGTCCGACATCGTCTTCATGATGAGCGCGCTGCACTCGGGCGAGCTGTCGATCATCTCCTTAAACTGCAGCTTGTCCAGTCGCATCACGCGGGAGGGCTGCTTGGCACGCAAAGAGGCAAAGGCCGGCGCTCCGAGCAGGATCGGCACCTCCCCGAAGAAATCGCCAGGCTTGTAGCGATTCACCACGGTGTTGCGCCCGTTCATGTCCTTGGTGACCTCAATTTCGCCTTTGATCAGAAGGAAAAACCAGGGCGTCTCCCCTTCCCGGATCAGCCACTCCCCCGCGCACACGTGAAGGTCCGCGGCCACTTGGGCGATCTGCGCTAGCTGCTTTTCGGGCAGACACGCGAGCACCGGGATCGGCGCAATCTCTTGGGGATCGAACATGAGGCACCTCGTTCTCCAATCGTCTCACGCACATTGGTGAAACACGATGACGATCGCTGTGCGATAGACCATGGGGCCGCCACGCGCGACATAATGGAGCATGCCTACTCTCTCCGGGATTCCTCTTACAACACTTCAGGGTGACCCCGTCACCCTCGCATCGTTCTCGGGCAAGGTGCTCCTCCTGGTGAACGTCGCGTCCAAATGCGGGCTCACCCCGCAGTACACCGCCCTGGAGTCGCTCTATCAGCGCTTCAAGGATCGCGGGTTCGTGGTGCTTGGCTTTCCGGCCAACGACTTTGCAGGCCAGGAGCCCGGGACCAACGAAGAGATCGCCCAGTTCTGCTCGGTGGAATACCCCGTCAGCTTTCCGTTGTTCTCCAAAATCGCAGTCACCGGCCCCGAAAAGCATCCCTTGTACGCTGCCCTGATCGACGCGGCGCCCGAACGCATCGCGAACAACGACGAGCTTCGCGAGCACCTCGCGAGCTTCGCCGCGGAGCACGGTCTGCCTGCACCCAACGGGCTGCCTGAGCTGCTGTGGAACTTTGAGAAGTTTCTGGTCAACCGCCAAGGCGAGGTGGTCGCGCGCTTCGCCCCGGACCTCACGCCGGATGATCCGAAGATCGTGCAGGCGATTGAGGCCGCGCTCGGGCAGGGGTGACGCACCGCGGCGTCGCGTATGCTTTCTTCACCGGCTTTTCCCATCTCCCGAGGACCCTCGCCAGCACATGCCCAAGCTGCCGTTTTGCACACCCGTCTGCCTCGCCGCTACCCTGAGCCTTGCGCTTCCGCTTGCGGCCCAGCAACCGATCCGCATCACGGCTGACCTCACCGAAGCACCGCGCAAGCTCTACCACGCGGAGATCGACCTTCCGGTGAAGGCGGGAGAGAACATCTTCACCACGCCGCAGTGGATCCCGGGCAATCACCGCCCGACCGGACCGGTGAGCGACATCACGGGCGTGGTCTTCAGCGCCAATGGACAGACGATCCCGTGGCGGCGCGATGACGTGAACCTGTACGAGTTCCATGTGGACGTTCCGGGGGGCGTGACCACGCTGCACGCTCACCTGGACTGCATCGTGCTGTCGCGCGCGTCCGACAAGCTGGCGGTGCTGGAGTGGGAGAAGCTGCTGCTGTACCCGGCGCGTAGCCCCGTGCGCGACATCCCCGTGCAGCCCAGTGTCACCGTACCCGCGGGCTGGGGCATCGGTACCGCCCTGACACCGGCGACGCCCTTTGACGCCAACAGCAAGCCGGGCGGGACAATCTTTTACCAGCCCACCACGGTGGAGCAACTGGAAGATTCGCCCGTGATCGCGGGTGAATATTTCCACGAATTTCCACTCGCCCCGGAGATATCGCCCAAGCACTACATCGATGTCGTCTCGGACGATCCCGACGACGCAAACCTCCGGCCCGAGCTGTTGAAGGAGATCTCGAACCTGGTGCGTGAGGCGGACAAGGCCTATGCCTCGCACCACTACAACCAGTACCACTTTCTTCTCACGCTCTCCGATGTCGCAGGTGGCGAAGGACTCGAGCACGGCCAGAGCTCGGACAACGGCGTCGAAGAGCTAGGCTTCGCGGATACGCGGCATCAGGTCGGCAACGCCGATCTGCTTGCGCACGAGTTTACACATTCTTGGAACGGCAAGTATCGCCGGCCGGACAAGCTGTACCAGACGGACTTCTCCAAGCCCCAGGTCGGTGAGTTGCTGTGGGTGTACGAGGGCATGACGCAGTACCTCGGCAATGTGCTGGCAGCCCGCTCGGGGCTCAAGAATCAGCAGCAATACCGCGAGATCCTGGCGCTCTCCGCGGCAAACCTCGACTACAAGTCCGGCCGGCTATGGCGCTCCACGGATGACACGGCAATCGCGGCCAGCATCCTCCGCGGGGGCAGCCAAACCTGGGCCAACTGGAGGCGTGGGCAGGACTACTACCAGGAAGGCGAGCTGCTGTGGCTGGATGCCGACACGCTGATCCGTCAACTGACCAACGACCAGAAGTCACTGACCGACTTTCTCCATGTCTTTTTGGGAAAGGGCGGCAACACGGGGCCGCTGATCGTGCCCTACAACCGTGAGGAGCTGATCCGCGACCTGAACGAGGTGGTGAAGTATGACTGGGCCGGCTTTCTGCACCAGCGTGTGGACCTGATCAACCCGCATGTCGATCTCGACGGCATCACGCGCGGCGGCTATAAGCTCGTGTATCAGGATCATCCGTCGCAGACGGCCGATCAGCTTAGCGGCGGACGACGAACGGGCGGGGGCAGGCTGGATCAGTGGTATTCGATCGGCCTGCGCGTGCTGCCTGATGGCACCATCGGCGATGTGCGCTGGGGAAGTCCGGCGGACAAGGCGAAGCTCGCGCCGGGACAGAAGATCGTTGCCATCGATGGCCGGGTTTCAAGTCCTGAGTTCATGAACGCCGCCATCACCAAGGCCAAGGGTGCAAGCGAGCCGATCCACCTTCTGATCCAGACGGAGACCTACGTCAAGGCCGTGGACATCGACTACCACGATGGGGAACGGTACCCAACGCTGGTGCGCGATGAGAGCCAGAAGGACTATCTGGACGAGATCACCAAACCTTTGGCTCCGCAGGTTTCGGCGACGATCGTTACGGACACCAACACGCATCAGTAGCGTTCCGTGGCCGAAGCGGAGGGTGCGCTTTCCGCTTCAGCTCTCCGCCAGCCGCAAACTCTCCGCATGCGGCGCGCTGCTGCACTCGCTTTGCAGTTCGGACAAGATCTCTGGCCGAAGCTCCTCCCCGTGCAGAAGCGGCTCGACGGCCGGTCCGAGCAGAAGCAACAGGGGCGCCGGGCCGCAGCGCATGTGCGCGAGATCGGCGAAGCGCGCGGTGGTGTAGGACTGCTGCGGTGTCGACGCATGGGAGATCGCACAGCAGGGCACCTCCTTGCCCATGCCTGCGTCGGCGAGGTCGCGCACAAGCTGGCCCAGGTCGCGGCCCGGCATGTACACCACCAGCGTTGCGTCCTCGGGCAAAGCGCCGCGCCACACAGGGTGCGCTTCGTTCTTGTCGGCGGCGTGATGACCTGTCACGAAGATGAGTTTTGAGGCCGCAGCGCGATCCGTCAGTGGCAGCGCGAGCGCGGCCCCCGCAGCCAGCGCCGCCGTGACGCCAGGCACGATCTCAAACGGAATCTCCGCCGCCCGCAATGCAGCAAGCTCTTCGCCTGCGCGACCAAAGACCAGCGGATCCCCGCTCTTAAGCCGAATCACGGACTGCCCGGCGCGTGCCGAATCGATGAGCAGTCGATGGATGCCGGCCTGCGTAATGCGTGGCCGGCCGCAGCGCTTGCCCACGCTGGTGACCAGCGCGTGGCGGTGCGCCAGCGCCAGCACCTCCGGCGGCACAAGATCGTCGTGAAAGATGACGTCTGCACTCTGAAGCAGTCGAAGAGCGCGCACCGTGAGCAGATCGGGGTCGCCCGGACCTGCGCCCACCAGATACACGGTGCCTTTTTCGGCGTGAGCGACGCGCTTCAAAGCACTGACTCCTCAGGCGATTCGAGGTTCATCCCCTCCCGTGCCTCTTCCCTGCTGTCTTCCACGGCCATGGGTTCCGCGAGCGCGTACCCCTGCGGCGCAAAGCCGTGCGCGCGGGCGTGCTGACGCGCGTGCAGACGCGCCGGACAGCCGTCAAAGCCGCAGACCTCGCGTTGCGCAAGCTCATGCAGCAGCTGTTTGCGCGGCTCGCCGATCGGCTCTACGGCGGTGACCTCGCGACGAAGCCGGCCGAGCTCCATCAACCACTCCCCTGTATCGAGCGGGAGCGCGGCGTTGATCTCCTTGCGCAGCCGTTGAGCAAAGGCGGGGCTTTCGCCGGCAGTAGAGATTGCAATCTGCAGCTCGCCGCGCTTCACGATCGATGAAAAGTAGAAGTCGCAGAACGGAGGATCGTCCACGGCATTGCAAAGCACACCACGCGCGTTGGCCTCGGTGTACACGGCGCGGTTGACCTCCGGTGTCGCAGTCCCGGCGACCGCGAGAAACGCCCCGAGAAGGTCGCCCTCACGGTACGCTCGCTGGTGCCAAACGATCTCGCCGGACTCCGCCCACGC
Source organism: uncultured Acidobacteriaceae bacterium (assembly GCA_964248055.1). GTDB lineage: Bacteria > Acidobacteriota > Terriglobia > Terriglobales > Acidobacteriaceae > Granulicella. Next base: position 24,737 of record CAXTWN010000027.1, read on the forward strand.
CTGCACGCGAGGCAACGCAGCGGGCGCGATCACGGTGACCTGCGCTTCCGCGTTGCGCAGGCTTTCGATCTTCGACTCCGCGATGTTGCCCGCGCCCACCACGACGCAGGGACGCGCCGTCAGCTTCAGGAACATGGGAAAGAGACTCATGCTGTGCCCTCGGTGTTACACCGTGCCGTGATTACATGTCGATGTTGGTGGGATGGCGGCCCGGCCCGGGGTCGCGTTTCACCGGGGCAACCACGGCCCCGGCGATCAGGTTGCGCAGATCCTCGTCGCTGGTCCGATTGAAGTAGCCGCGGAGGTTTTCGCCTTCGAAGCGATGGTCAAGATAGCCGCGCAGCAGGCGCTCAATGGCCTGCGGGCAGTCCTCCGCAGCAGCACGATAGCCGATCGGCCGGGCCGGACGCGCGTTCTCGCCGACCGCACCGCCCACGCAGAAGTAGAAGGCATCCACCAGCGCCCCGTCGCGTTTGATCTTCTTGCCTTCCAGTCCGATGTCCGCGATCCAGTGCTGACCACAGCTGTTGGTGCAGCCGGTGACATGGAGCTTGATCTGCTGATCGAAGCCGGGCATACGCTCTTCCATCTCGCCGACAAGCCACTTGGTAAAACCTTTGGTCTCCGAGATCGCGAGCTTGCAGAACTCCGTGCCCGTGCACGCGATCGCGCCGCGATAGAAGACCGTGGGCTCTACCTGCAGACCGAGCCTGTGCAGTTCGCACACCAGCGCGGGCGCGCGATCGTTGGGCACGTTCACAATCACGATGTTCTGCATGATGGTCGTGCGAAGGTGGCCGTCGCCGTACTCTTCCGCAAGGTTCGCCAGCGCATGCAGTTGGGGAGCATGCAGCCGACCACGCAGCACCGTGGCGCCGACCGAGCTCAGGCCAGGCTGCTTCTGCGGATGTACGCCGACATGATCACGGTACAGGTCGTCCGCAATGGCTCCTTCTTCACAGGGATCGAACCGGAAGCCGAGCCGCTCTTCCACCGCCGCGAGCATGGACTCTGCCGTCCAGCCATGACGCATGAAGAGGTATTTAAGCCGGGCGCGGGTGCGGTTCTCGCGCAGGGCCTCCTGCTCGCGGAAGATCTCGCACACGGCCTTGATCACGTCGTAGGCCTTGTCCTGCGGGATGAAGGCGTTGAGGCGCACGGCGATGTGCGGTTCGGTCGAAAGCCCGCCGCCCACGCGCACGCTGTAGCCGATCTCTTCGCGCCCATCCCTCGTGCGCTTCAGCGCGGTGAGCGCCACATCATTAATCTCCGGGTACGAGCACCAGATCGGGCAGCCGGTGATAGAGATTTTGAATTTTCGGGGCAGATTTACAAACTCCGGATTGCCGGTCAGCTTTTCCGCCACTTCGACTGCCAGCGGCGAGGCATCGAGCAACTCCTCATGATTGATCCCCGCCAGCGGGCATCCGGTCACGTTGCGCACCACGTCACCGCACGCGCCCTTGGGACTCATGCCAATCTCGGTGAGCACATCGACGACCTCCGGCAGCGACTGGATGGTGAGCCAATGCAGCTGGATGTTCTGCCGGGTGGTGATGTCCGCGAGCCCGCGCGCATGTGTCTCGCTGATCTGGGCGATGGTGCGCAGCTGATGCGAGGTCAGCAGCCCGTTGGGGATGCCGATGCGCATCATGAAGTATTCGCTGGCCTTGCCTTCCCCGCCCGTGCCTCCGGTCGCTCCCAGGCCGTCGCCCTGGGTGTACACGCCCCACCATTTGAAGTAGGTGCCGGCCCACTCGGGCAGCACGCTTTCCCGGCCTTCCTGGGCAAAGCGGCGCACGTCCTCCCAGGCCTCCCATGGATTCTTTTCGCGCTTCAGGCGCTCCACCTTCTGCGCTTTGGTCTCTTTGGCCGGGGTAGGCGTGGCGATGGCTGCAGCGGGTGTGCTCGGGGCCGTGGGTGTTTCGTTCAAAACAGTCTCCAGTGCGAAAAAGAAAGGCCCACGCAACGTTGTCGTGGGCGGGGGGACGTGGGGGTCTTCACACGGTCAGCGGCGAACGCCGTGCCCCGCAGCCGCGCCGCGTGGACAACATCCGGACATGCGCAACCTCGCCATGACCTCAAGGGTAACGGGATTGGCAGAGAGAGGCAAACAAGGGCAGGCTAGATGGCAGAGGCGTGTGCCAGATCCGCTCCACGCGCCTCGCGACCGAACCACGCCGCCAGTGCGACCCACACGCTCACAAGCACGACGGTCCAGGCGAGCACCGGCGCAAGGCTGCCGCCAAAGAGGCTGGCCGCTACCGCGGTCTGCAGCACCGCGTTGCGCGAGGACAGTAGATTGCCGAGCTGGTAGGAGAGCCCCGGCAGGAGCGCGCGCAGCGGGCCCGGCGAGAGCTCGTTGAGGTGCGCAGGCACGATGCCCCACGCGCCCTGCACCATGAACTGCAGCAGAAAACCCCCAAGCGCAAGCAGGATCAGCGAATGGCTCCAGATCCATAAGGGCACGAGGGGAATGGCCAGCAAGGAGGAGGCGGCAAGGGCCCGTCGCCGGCCCCAGCGCTCGGAGCGCGCACCCCAGGCCGGCCC
>CAXTWN010000028.1:0-27030 GCA_964248055.1 uncultured Acidobacteriaceae bacterium
AGCACGCCATCCTGCACCTGATCTACTCGCGCTTCTGGACCAAGGTGATGCGCGATTTAGGCATGATTGCGAACGCGGAGCCGGCTGCGCGCCAGTTCTCGCAGGGCATGGTCATCAAGGACGGCGCGAAGATGTCCAAGTCCAAGGGCAACGTCGTCTCGCCGGACGAGATGATCGGCAAGTATGGTGCGGACGCGACCCGCGTGTACGCCCTGTTTGCGACGACGCCGGACCGTGATCTGGACTGGCAGGAGGAGGGTGTCGCGGGGGTCAGCCGCTTCTTGACCCGCGTGTACCGGCTGACGCTGAAGTACGCGCCCGTGGTGCGCTCGCTCCGGGCCACGGCAGGCGACGAGATCAAGCCCGGGATGAACGCCGCGCAGACGCCCGCGGGCGCCGCGCTGCTGCGCACCCTGCACCAGACCATCGCGAAGATCGTCGAGGACTTCAACGGGCGCTGGCACTTCAACACCTCCATCAGCGCCATCATGATCCTGGTGAATGAGATCGCGGCGGCGGAAGCGAAGATGGACGCAGGCGAGGTGCCGGCGGCCACCGTCGCCGAACTCCTCCGCTCGCTGACCCTGATGCTGGCGCCGTTTGCGCCGTTCATCGCAGCCGAGCTCTGGGAGCAGCTCGGGGGCGAGGGCGTGCTGCTGCGGCAGCCGTTCCCGGAGGCCGACCCGGAGCTTGCGCGCGAGGACGAGATCGAGGTGCCGGTCCAGGTGAACGGCAAGCTCGTGGTCGTGGTGAAGGTCGCCGCCGGTTCAGAGGGCGAGGCGCTCAAGGCGGCCGCACTCGCCGATGCCAAGGTCGCGGCCCGGCTTGAAGGCAAGACGCTGGTGAAAACCGTGGTGGTGAAGGCTAAGCTGGTGAACTTTGTCGTCCGCTGAGGCCGCGCGGGGGTGAACCAGGATCCAGGATCACAGCGGGCACCGAAGGCTGCCTTCCAGGCGCCCCTGCACGGAACGCAGTCGCTGGTCGGCGTGGCGGCGCAGGTCTGGATGCGCCCGCGGCTTCTGGCGCTGGAGCTGCTTTGGCGCTGGTGTGCGGCCGTGCCGCTGCTGTGCCTGGCGGCGTGGTCCGGCGCACGGGCGCTGCGCGGCGTTCCGTTTGATCGGGCTGCGCTGGAGAGGATGACCGCGCTCCGGCCCGCGGAGGCGGCCTCAACTCTGGCCCGGCAATTTTCGGTCACGCGGCCGGCCCGGCTGCCTGTGGCGCGTGGGCTGGCGCCGCTGGCACTTGTGGTCTGGGCGGTGGCTTCGGTCCTCGGCAAGATCGCCATCTGGCGACGGCTGGATCCGACGCTTCGACCGCGCGTGGCGGCTGTGGGCTGGCTGGGGCTCGGGCGCAGCCTCTTTTTCGTTCTGACGCTGGGGGTGTGGCTCGCGGGCCTGTGGGCCGCCGGCCGCTATGCCATCACCGCCCCGGCCGCGGCGGGCGCAGAGCCGAACCTGGTGCTCTATGTGGGGCTGGCGGTGGCGCTTACCTCGGCGCTCTTTGTGCTGTGGAGCGTGACGGTGTGGGTCGTGGACGCCGCCACGCTGTTTGCCTTGTGCGATGGCAGCGGGGTCGGCTTGAGCCTCCGACAGGCGCTCCGCGCGGGTGCGCTCCGGCCCAAGCTGATCGAGATCAACATGGTCATGGGCATCGTCAAGGTGGCGCTGCTGGTGCTGGCCATGGTCTTTTCCGCGTCGCCGCTGCCCTTTGTGACGGTGGAAACGCAGAGCTTCCTGGCAGCGTGGTGGAGCCTGGTCGCCGTGCTCTACCTCGTCGCTTCGGACCTCTTCCACGTCGTGCGCCGGGCGGCGTCCCTGGCGTTCTTTCGGGCGCTGATGCCGCCTGCAGCCGACACGCCGCCGGTCCCCGAGCGCGCATCTTAGCCCACGGGCCAAACACACACACATACACACCTTTGTTCGCACGGAGAACACCGTCATGTCGTTCGGTCTGTACACGCTTGGAACCATCGTTCTTATCGCCGGCGTTATCTACATCTGCCATCTCGCGCACGTCCCGCAGCGCTGGGTGATCGGAATCGCTATTCTGCTGCTGGGCGCGGGCATCATGGGCGCGGTGACCAATACCCGCTCCAAGGACCCGAACTGACCGGCTCTGCCGAGCGCGGATAGACTGAACTACGTGGATCTGAACAAGCCTGAGTTTCAAGCCGCCACGGAGACGGCTACGATCGTCATCCTCGACTTCGGCTCGCAGTACACGCAGCTGATCGCGCGGCGTATCCGCGAGCTGGATGTGTTTTCGGTGGTGCTGCCGTGCACCACGCCGCTGGCCGATGTTGTGTCGCTGCGTCCCAAGGGCATCATCCTCTCCGGCGGACCGTCGTCGGTGTATGACGCCACAGCCCCACAAGCCGACCCCGCGGTGCTGGAAACAGGCCTGCCGCTGCTGGGCATCTGCTACGGCCTGCAGTTCATGACACACCATCTCGGCGGCCGCGTGGTGCCGGCCAGCGCGCGCGAGTATGGCCACGCCGAGGTTCGCGTCATCGAAGAGTCGCCGCTCTTCCACGGCCTGCCGCAGACCCTGGAGGTGTGGATGAGCCACGGCGATCACGCCGAGGCGCTTGCCCCCGGCTTCAAGGTGATCGCGCGCACAAACAACGCCGTGGCGGCCATCGCGAACGAAGATCACCGGATGTGGGCCGTGCAGTTTCACCCTGAGGTCGCGCACTCCCGCCAGGGCAAGGAGCTGCTGCGCAACTTCGTGGTGGACCTTTGCCGCGCCGCCCAGGACTGGACCCCCGAGCACTTTATCGAGACCACGGTAGCGCGTATTCGCGAGCAGGTTGGTCCCACGGGGCACGCTTTATGCGGGCTTTCGGGCGGTGTGGATTCCTCTGTCGCCGCGGTGCTGGTGCAACGTGCCATCGGCGACCGGCTCACGTGCATCTTCGTCAACAACGGCGTGCTGCGCCAGGGCGAGTTCGAGGCTGTGCAGAAGACCATGCGCGAGGACCTGGGGCTCAACGTGGTCGCCGTGGATGCAAGCGAGCGCTTTCTGGGTAAACTCGCCGGCGTCACCGATCCGGAGCGGAAGCGCAAGATCATCGGCGGTGAGTTCATCGCGGTCTTTGACGACGAGGCCAGAAAGATCTTCGAGGCCGAGCGCAGTGCCGGCGAGGAGATCGCCTGGCTGGTGCAGGGCACGCTCTACCCGGATGTCATCGAGTCGGCCAGCGTACATGGACCGTCGCACGTCATCAAGAGCCACCACAACGTGGGCGGCCTACCCGCGGACATGAAGCTGAAGCTCATTGAACCGCTGCGCGATCTCTTCAAGGATGAGGTGCGGCGCGTAGGGCGCGATCTCCACATGCCGGCGGAGATCCTGGAGCGCCAGCCGTTTCCCGGGCCGGGTCTCGCGGTGCGCATCCTGGGCGAGGTCACCCCCGAGCGCGTCGCCCTCCTGCAGGCCGCTGATGCCATCTGCGCGGAGGAGATCCGGCGCGCGGGCCTCACCACCAAACTTTGGCAAAGCTTTGCCGTGCTGCTGCCGGTGAAGACCGTGGGCGTCATGGGCGATCAGCGCACCTATGCCTACACCTGCGCAATCCGCGCGGTGGAAAGCGAGGACGGTATGACGGCCGATTGGGCCGCGCTGCCCTATGACGTGCTGCGCGCGATCTCCGGCCGCATCGTCAGCGAGGTGCGCGGGATCAACCGCGTCGTGTACGACATCACCTCCAAGCCGCCGGGCACGATCGAGTGGGAGTAGACGGCGCCCGGGGCTTCTGGCGTCCAACACCTATGTGCGCCTTCGCCCTCGCCTGGCGGCTGTTTGTGCTGGGCGTTCTCTTTCTGGTAGTTGGCTTTGCCACCTCGCACGCCCTGATCGTCCATGCGGTGGAGCGCGGCGCGCGGGAGGTCGACGTGCGCCTGGCGGGGCTGATGGGTGGGCTGTTTGCCGGTGGCGTGGCCGTTGTGCTCGCGGGCGCGGCGATGCTGCTGCTCGCGCGTCGACGATCGGCTCGGGATGAAGAGCCACGTAGTTGAGGCGGACGCGAGGAACGCCGCTTACGGACGGGAACTCGGCCTAGGGGTTGTCCTCCTGTGCCTAGGGGTTGTCCTCCTGTAAGGATCTTCTTTCATGTCTGCCGCTGCACAACAGAAGCAGATCCCTACGGGATGACAACCTAGAGAGTGCGACTGCCCAGCAAAGCGGCGGTTTGCCTACTTGCGCTTGCCAAAGGATTCGCCTACTCGCGCTTGCCAAAGATTGCCGTTCCCACCCGCACCGTCGTCGAGCCTTCTTCCACCGCAACGGCGAAGTCGCCTGACATGCCCATTGAAAGCTCACGTAGTGTCGGGTAGCGCACACTGTACTGGTCGCGCAGTTCCCGCAGGCGCCGGAAGTAGGGTCGGGCGGACTCGGCGGTCTCGCCCATGGGCGGCACGGTCATCAGGCCACTGACCCGCAGATGCGCCAAAGATGCCGTGGCCTCCAGCAACGCCGAAAGCTCCTCGGCCGCAAGTCCGTGCTTGGTCTCTTCCCGCGAAAGCTTCACCTCAATCAGCACGGGCAGGACGCGTCCGAGTGCCTCTGCGGCAGCGTTCAGGCGCGTAGCGGTCTTTGCCGAGTCGAGCGTGTCGATGGCATGGAAGACCTCGGCGGCTTTGCCGGTCTTGTTGTTCTGCAGCGGGCCGATGAGGTGCAGCTCGAGCGCGTGGAGGTGGCCCAACGCGGGGAGTTTCGTCGCCATCTCCTGCACGCGGTTCTCGCCGAACAGGCGTTGCCCCGCGGCATAGGCCTCGCACAACGCCTCGGGCGGATGCGTCTTGCTGACCGCCATCAGGCGCACGGACTCCGGCGGCCGGCCCGCGCGCACGCAGGCCGCGGCCAGTTCGGCGCGCACGCGTTCGAGGTTTTCTGCGATTCGCATTCGTCCCAGTGTACGGAACGGCGCCGGTTCGCTCGGCAGAGCAACGCCACACCACGACGGCCAGACCCGCTGCATCCACTTTGACGCTTTGCTCGTCTGAAAGGACAGACCGTTGCGCGCGCCCCACGGCGTTGCCGGTTCAGCAACTTCCTTCCTCAACGCGGGTTTTATTGCGTGAGAGTTTTTTCGCAGCCAGGAGTTTATAGATGTTTACCCCTTTCTCCCTCTTGAGTGCCGTGCGCCGCAGTCTTGCGTTGGCGGTCGTTGCCGGCTCTGCGGTGGCCATCGCCGGGGCCCAAACCGTTCCCGCGGCCGACAACGCCGTTGCCCCGCAGCCGGCGACCTTTCAGCTGAGTTCGCCCGTGCTCGGCAGCACCAGCGAGCCGCTGTTTTCCAGCTCCGCGGAGGATACCGACGACGCGGTCAGCCAGGCGACCGAGATGAACCTCGCTTCGTTGGAAAAGAGCTTCGCTCTGCCCAACGCGAACGCGCAGTACGGCGGCCGTCGTCGCTACGGTGCTCCCCGCTATCGCGGCAGCAACACCAATGCCGACGGGTCGGAAAAGTACACGATCTATGCCGGCGCGGGCTTCGGCATTCCGGTGGGCACGAACTCGAATTACCTCACCACGGGCTACGGCATCCAGGTAGGCGGCGGGCGCAACTTCAACAAGCACCTCGGTGTGGCTCTGGAGTTCGACTACGATCACTTCGGTATGACCACGGCGACGATCGATAATCAGTCCCTGCTGTATTTTGGTGACTCGACCAATGCCAATGGCCTGGGTGCGAATAGCCACATCTGGAACTTCTCCATCCAGCCGACCTATCAGATTTACTCCGGTCAGGGGCTGGGCGCTTACCTCACCGCTGGCGTCGGCTTCTACCACAAGGTCGCGAACTTTACCCTTCCGCAGACAGAGGAGGAGTGCGAGGGCTTCTACGGCTGCTACGAGTTCACCGCAAATGCGAACGTGGACCACTACACCTCAAACGCGCCCGGCTTTGATGGCGGGATTGGATTGACGTACAAATTCTCGCGATTCGCGAATGAGAGGCTCTTCGCCGAGGTTCGTTACGTCTACGTCGACAACTCGTACCGGCCGGGTGTGACTGACGCGACCGCGGAGAATGGGCAGTACACGGGCAATAATTACTTCCCGCAGAACAGCAACACCACCTCCTACATCCCTGTGAAGTTCGGCATCCGCTTCTAACGGTCGCTGGTACGAAAGAAAGGCCCGCTTGGCGGGCCTTTTCTCTTGGTTCAAGAGCGGTGAAGAGGATCTCTCATCTTCCAGCCACCAATCACACCCCCACCGGATACGGCTTCTCATGCAGGCCTTCCCCGGCGCTGCCCTTGCGTTCAAACAGCCCTTGAAACAGGCTCAGGAAGCCGGTGTACCAGTAGCCCAGCACAAAGAGCAGCAGAAACGGCACGGTAAAAAAGTTCTCGGTCGAGACCGCGTACCAGACCGTCGCCGCGAAGTAGCAGCCGATCAGGATCTCGATCCACGGAATGATGCCCAGCCGCTTGCGATACTTCTTCGCGTTGGAGCGTTCGCCCTTCTTCTGCACGCGATACTTTGGCGTGCGCGCAAAGGCGCTCTTGATGCCGAACAGCGCCTCTAAAACGGCCTTGGTGTTGGTTACCGCCAGCCCGGTGCCCATCGCCATCAGGAACGGCAGATACAGCACCGTCTTGTACCAGCTCTTCGGAAAAAGCTCCTTCTGGCTGACCATGTAGAAGCTCGAAACCGACGCCGTGGAGGCCAGAAACAAGGGCAGATCGATCAGCAGCATCTGCAGCGGGCCCTGCCAGGAACGGATGATCATCGCCGGCATGAGCAGCGTGGACAAGACGATCATCAGCGGATAGCTGATATTCGCGGTCAGGTGATACCACGCCTCCAGCTTGGTGTGAAAGGGCGCGTCCGAGCGCAGCACCCGGGGCAGAATCTTCTTGCCGGTCTGGATGAGGCCCTTGGCCCAGCGCGCCTGCTGCGTCTTGAATGCCGTCATCTCGATGGGCAGCTCGGCCGGACACTCAACGTCCTGGAGGTATTTGAACTTCCATCCCTTCAGCTGCGCCCTGTAGCTGAGGTCGGTGTCCTCGGTGAGCGTGTCGTGCTGCCAGCCGCCGGCCTCCTCGATGGCGCGACGCTTCCACATCCCCGCCGTGCCGTTGAAATTGAAAAAGACCCCCGCGCGCGAGCGGCCGCCATGCTCCAGCACAAAGTGGCCATCGAGCAGAATGGCCTCGACCTGGGTGAGGAAGCTGTAGTTGCGGTTCAGGTGCGTCCAGCGCGTCTGCACCATGCCCACGCCGGGCTCGGCGAAGTGGTGTACGACGCGCATCAGCCAGTCCGGCGCAGGCACAAAGTCGGCGTCAAAGATGGCGACAAGTTCGCCTTTGGCGACCTGGAGACCTGCTTCGAGCGCCCCGGCCTTATAGCCATGACGGTTGGTGCGATGAAGATAGTGAATCGGCTGCGGACCGAGGGCTTCGGTGCCGGCAGCGTAACGAGCCACAACGCCGGCCGCGACCTCCTGCGTCTCGTCGGTCGAGTCATCGAGCACCTGAATCTCGAAACGATCGCGCGGGTAGTCGAGCCGGCAGCAGGCATCGATGAGGCGGTCCACCACAAACTGCTCGTTGAAGATGGGCAGCTGGATGGTGACAAACGGCAGGTCAGCCTCTGCGAACCGCGCGGGCGGCGCATCGGAACGAGCTTCGCGGCGGCGATTGCGGTAGTACAGCCACACCAGCTGATAACGGTGCAGCCCGTAAAACGCCAGGATGATCATCACTACGAAGTACGGGATCAGCAGGCTGATGTCGAAGCTGTTCCAGCGATACGCGCCGCGAAAGGTGGGATCCGCATAATGCGTCTTCCAGTAGTGCCCCAGACCGTGCGAGGTGAGCCACAGGGCAAGCGCATTGAGCGAGCTGAGCAGAAGATGATCTCCAGCGTTCAGGGGAACAGGCTCATTCTAAAGCCGCAGTCGGGGATCTTCTTCATCCGGAGCCGCGTGTTGAGTGGAAAGGATGCCGGCGCATGAGGCTTGGCTTGCCAGAGTGACCCTCGGTGGCATAAGGTGCGGCCAAACCAGCGGCCGGGGAGGATGAACGCGTGGGAAGGAAGAAGAGCGTGGAAGGAGCGATGCTTGCCAACGCCGCGGGGGCTGACTTCGGGCCGCTGAGGAGGGATCGCCGGGTGTTTTTGCGCGAGGCGGGTTCGTTGGGATTGGCTTCGGCGCTGCCATCGGCGCTGTTGTGGCCAAACGATGCCTCGGCGCAGCCCTCGGCCCCGCTGGAGATCGCCCAATCCACGCAGGCGCCCGTTGCCAAGCCTAGCCGGCTGGTGCGCTTTGGCGTCTGCGGCATGAGCCATGACCACATCTACGGCATGACCGACGCCATGCTGCGTGGCGGCGGCGAACTGGTCAGCGTCTACGCCGCCGAGCCGGAACGCGGGGCGGCCTTCGTGAAGCGATTCCCGCAAGCCAAGCTCGTCACGAGCGAAGAGGGAGTGTTGGCCGATCCGAGCCTGCAGCTCGTGCTCAGCTCCGCCGTGCCCGTGGAGCGCGCGCCCATCGGCATCCGCGCCCTGCGCAACGGCAAGGATTACCTCTCCGACAAGCCCGGCGTGCTCACCCTGGAGCAGCTCGCCGACGTTCGTCGCGCGATCGCGGAGACCGGCAAGACCTACGCCATCATGTACTCCGAGCTGCTGGAGGTGCGCGCGGCCGTGAAGGCCGGCGAGCTGGTGCAGGCGGGCGCGATCGGCAAAGTGGTCCAGACGATCAACATCGCACCGCACCAGATCAACCAGCGGGCGGGCGATGCCGGCGGCGGTGCCGGACGTCCCGACTGGTTCTGGGATCCGGAGAGAAACGGCGGCATTCTTACCGACATCGGCTCGCACCAGGTGGACCAGTTTCTCTTCTACACGGGCTGCACGCAGGCTGAGGTGGTCGCCTCGCAGGTGGCCAACGTGCGCCATCCGCAACACCCGCAGTTCCAGGACTTCGGCGACATGATGCTGCGCGGCAACCACGGCTTCGGCTATGTGCGGCTGGACTGGTTTACTCCCTACGGGCTCGGCACCTGGGGCGACGGGCGGCTCTTCCTGCTCGGCACCGACGGCTACATGGAGCTGCGCAAGTATGCGGACATCACGGGCCGCAAGGGCGGCGATCACCTCTTCGTGGTCGACAAGACCTCCGCGCGCTATCTCGACTGCAGCCAACTTCCGCTGCCCTTCGGCCCGCAGTTCATCGCCGACGTCGCAAACGGCACCCACATCGCGCAGGACCAGACGCAGTGCCTGCTCGCCGCCGAGCTGGTGCTGCGCGCGCAGCAGAACGCGACGCACGCCGTCATCAGCTAGAGGTGCGAGCCCAGGGGCGAGAGCGCGTCGGGTTATAATTTCGGAGATCACCCGCAGGAGAGTTGGCCGAGAGGCTGAAGGCGGCGGTTTGCTAAACCGTTATAGGACCAAAAGTTCTATCGGGGGTTCGAATCCCCCACTCTCCGCCACATTTTGCACCAGCCGCCCGGGAGGGGCGGCTTTTTGGATTACGCCCGCGTTTCTCTTGACGGACAGCAACCGAGCCCAGCGTTCAGACACGCACGCCGTCGCCACCCCTGGCTGAGCCAAACGTCCAGTTCGCCTTCGCGATCTCGATGTCTGACCCCCGTCCCGGGAGTAGCTCCGTATCCAGGAGTTGGTGCCCTGCTGATCAGAATTCTAGGCGAGCAGACACCTGCAGCACGCGTGGACCGTAGGTAATCGGTCCCCCGGTGATCTGGCCGAAGTTATTGTCCGACGCGATGTTCAGGCCCGGCTCTCCGTAGGTAGGGTGGTTCAGGACATTGAAGGCGTCTCCACGGAACTTCAGATTCAACCGGTCACTGGGCAAGATCGCGAAGCTCTTCGCCAGACCCGCATCGAAGTTGAACGAGCCCGGGCCACGAAAGTCGTTCCGTTGTCCAATTTGTAAGCCGATAGGTCCCTCGAAGTCGGAGAAAGCCTTTGCAGTGTTTGTGAACATGAAGACGCTGCCGTTCTGCTTATTGACGTTTGCGCGAAGGTCTCGCTTGTTTTGGCCGATGAAGATCGCAGGAGCATCATTGGCGTACCCGGCGACGAACGCATCGGAGAAGACATTCAGCGTCTGCCCTGTGCGGTAGTTGGGAATGCCTGAAACGGCCCAGCCGCCGATGATCTCGTCCAGCCAGAGGGGAGCCGCGCCGAGAAATCCTTGGCCGCGCCCAATCGGCAGCCTGTAGACGAAGTGAGCATTGATCTCCTGCTGCACATCGAAGTCAGAGTTGCCGCGGCACTCGCGCGGACGGGTGGCATCGCAGAAGAAGCCGTACCCACCCGCGGCGATGGAGTTCGCGACCAGCGAGGTATTGTCGATCGAGTGCGACCAGGTGTAGTTGAACCCATACTGCAGACCTTGAGACTGATTTTGATCCAAGGTGACCAGGAGGGCATTGTAGGACGAGAACCCCTTATTGGTAAGAAAGGTATTTTCGGCAAACTGCGAATCCATGCCGACGTTTGTTGGAAGCAGAGGGTACCCGTAGTAGTAGTCGTACAGCGCGAGTGTCTCCACCATATCGGCCATGTCGCCGCGGGGACCGAGGACGCCTTCAAGAGCGCCGATCAGCGAAGTGTTGTTTGCATAGTGAAGCGATTGACCTAGCCCCGGGGCAGCGACATGCTCAAACCAGGGCTGCGCCGTGAGGCCGGTAGCGCTGCTGGGATTGGCCCCAGCACGTTCCTGCAACTCGAGGCCGGCGAAGGCGGCCGACATCAGTTGGCCGGAGACGGGGTCCGGGTTGTCAATCAGTTGCGAGGCATCGGTCTGCGCAAGGAGACGGCGGCCAAGGCGACCGCTGTAGTTGAGCCGCAGGATGAGGTGGTTCGGCAGCTCCTGCTGCACTCCTGCGTTGAGAGCAATGGAGTATGGATCCTTCAAAGTTGGATCGACGGCGTAGTTGAACGAACTACCTTCGGCCAAGCCGTAGGGCGTACCGGTGCTATCCACAAAGGGGGTGAACGGGGTACCCACCTTTGGCGCCGCCGGAAGGATGCTCGGAGAGTAGGACAGGTTGGCGCCAATACGGGGATCGACGGCTAGAGAGGCCGCTGCGCCAGCGGAGGAGCCGAACTGCTGGGTAGCGCTGTCCTGGAAGAGATACGAGGACTGATCCTGGATGAAGTTCACGGCATTGATGACCGTCCGGTCATAGACAAGGCCGGCGCTCAGGTTAAAGACCGTCTTGGGAGCCCAGGCGGGGTTATACGCGAGAGCAAAGCGGGGCGCGAGATCCTTGTAGGACGGTGCGTAGATGTTGGGACCGTTGTTTGCCTTGCCGCCCAGTTCGTAGCTGATGATCGGAACCGCATTGTTGCCGGAAAGGCCGGAACTGCTCTGCGCTACCCGGGACGCGAAGTACTTCCCGAAGCTCAGCCCGGCGTTGGAGCTCTGCCCTTGAAGGAACGGTATGGACTCTTCGCCGTGAGTCTCATACGGCACGCTGTAGAGCATGTAGCGGAGCCCGTAGGTGAGGGTCAGATGCGGGGTGACCTTCCACGTGTCCGCGGCGTAAAGCTCCGTCTCGTAGAAGCGGTAGTTGCGGTGCGCGCCGCTGCCCTGGGTAAACGGAACGCCCGCACTGTTGTAGTCGAAGTTCGCCGAAGTGCTGCCGATGACCCCAAGCGCCGTGGTGAAGAGGCTGTCGTAGTCGTCGAGCGCGGTTTGGCCCTTACCGATGTTCGCTGGGCGCACGGTGGCATCCAGCCCGTTGTAGAGCTGGTTGCCGGTTTGGCCGACGTTGATGAAGTTGTAGTTGTAGGTAAGGTCGCTGTTGGTCTTGATGAATTTGAAGGTGCCGCCAAGGTTGACATTGTGCTGGCCGGCCACCCAGTTGAAGTCGTCCCGAACCTCGGGAATCGGGATGCGCCGCTGCTGCGCGTCGCCGTTTGCGTAAGGGGAAGACAGGCCGGTGAACGAGTACAGGTTGGGGCTGGTCGAGTTGGTGAAGGGAAAGTCGAACTTGGAGACGGTGTCGCCGTAGTACGCCTGGTTGACCTTGTTTTGCCCGATCTGCCACTCGTGGCTGATCACATAGCCATAGCTCCGATCATAGAAGCCTGTATAGACCGGTTGTCCGGGGAACAGCGGCGTGGTGTTGTAATCGTTCTCTCGACCGATGGTAAGCCGTCCGAAGACACGCTGCTTTGGCGTGAGATTGTAGTCGACGCGAGCAACGTAGTCGGTGCGGTAGTCGGGGGTGGGCGCGGTGAAGGCAAAGCCGCCCGTGTTGACCCCGTCGCCGGCGGTGTAGTCGTTTGCGTGTGGATACCTGGAGTTCAGAACCGCAAGCATACCGGGGTTGAACCCGATCCCGGCCGGGTCCAACGCCGCAACCTGGGTAGAGCTGAGGGTCTGGATGCACTGGGGATTGACGTTCAAGCGACTGCCGTCGGAACAGGTCTGAGTGGTCGCGGAGTCTACCCCGTTGCTGATGTAGTTCAAGGTGCCGTTGCGAAAGGAGTCCAGGGGAACCGTGGGTTCAGAGGTAGACGATTGAATGATGCGCGAATCGTCGAAATCAAAGAAGAAGAAGACTTTGTCTTTGCGGATGGGACCGCCGATGTTGCCGCCGAACTGGTTACGGATCAAAGGCGTGCGCGGAAGTCCGATGAGGTTGTTGTGCCACGGATTGGCTTCCGTGTCCGTGTTGCGATTGTATTCATTGATATTGCCATGGAAGCTGTCGGTACCACTCTTGGTGACAAGCTGGAACTGACCGCCGCTGCCGGTGCCGATCGCGGGCACCAGCCCGGCTACAACGCCGCGAAACTCCTCCACGGAGTCGACCGGGGCGTGCGTGACAAGCGCAAAGGTAGTGCCCGCGCCGAGGTCGTTGACGTCCATGCCGTCCACAGTGACCGAGCTCTGGTCGGTGCGCGCCCCCGTCACCGAGCCCGAGTCGAGGTCGACTCCGGGTTGCAGGTGAAAGAGGGTGGAGATCCCGCTGGAGCGGTCGTACACAGGCAGTTCGTTCAACACCTCGGGATCAAGATTGCTGCCGATCGTCGCGTCCGTGGTGTTGATTGTTTCTTCCTGGTTCGCCGCCGAGACGGTGACCTGCTCTGTGGCCCCGGCGAGCAGCTTCGCATCCTGCGAGCGGGTGATCCCGACGCTGAGGGCCACGTTGCTGATCGTGAGAGAGGCGAACCCCGCATGAGCGAAGACCACCGAGTAACCGGGTGCGGGTGGAACGTTGGGGAAGCGGTAGGACCCAGTGGTGTCCGTAATCGCTGTGAACTTCACGCCCAAGTGTCCGTTGGTCAAGGTAACGCTGGTGCCCGGAATGACGGCTCCGCTTGCATCGGTGATGGTGCCCGTCATTCCCGCCACGTCCTGCGCGGACAGCAACATTGGGGTGAGGAGAAGGATGGCCGTTAGGGCAAAACAAGACACACAGTTCCGCATGAGCGCTCCTGCCGTACATATCGCTGAGATCCACTGACTGCAATGCGAAGCGAACCGGGTTCGGCGGCGGGCTCGCCTCGCAATGAGAGTTGTTTAGATTTCGATAGGGTCCGCATCAGTATCGGCAACCTGAGTGCCAAACCATTTGGCTCTTCGATAATCTGCAATCTGCTGTACTGAACGCCCTGCGCCATGGATCGCGTGCCGCCCCCGCCCTTCCGGCGCCTCCATATTTTGGAAGTGACTCGGCGGGATCAAACGAAAGTTCATAGACCGAGCGTGCGGGATTCCTTGCCGAAGTCTGCAACGGACGGGGCTCCGGACAGCGCGTCTGACCGGCGTCGCTCCTGCACCAAGCTTTGCGCAGAAGCGCAGCAATCCCTCAACCCTTCTTCCACTGGGCGAACGCCTTTTGCATGCGCGGATCAGTAAACAGTTGTACGCAGATCTCGCGCTCGACCGGTCCAGCCACCACGCAATGCATGTCGGTCCGCTGCGCAACCTCTTTCGCCGGGATCGAGATCTGCGAGACGAAACGACCTGCGTCGGCGATGGTGGCGCCGAAGACGAGCCGGTCCAGGCCCGACCAGAGAGCGCAGGACATGCACATCGCACAGGGTTCACAGGTCGTATACAACGTGTACCCCCTGAGCGATCCGGAGGCCAGCTTGGCGCACGCCAGGCGAATGGTCAGAGTTTCGGCATGTGCGCTGGGATCGTGGTCGGGGCCAACGCGATTCACCGCACGCATCAACCGCTCACCCGTTGCCGTGCTGACGATGTCTGCGCCGAACGGCATCGGGTGATCCGTGCTCAACGTCTCCGCCGTGAAGGCAGCCACGGATCGCATCCGCTCGTGATCGGCCGCGCTCACATCACCCGCTGCCCACCCCTGCCGTGGGAGAGCGGCTGTGGCAAAGCACGCCGCGCCGGTCTGCGCCAGAAAGTTTCGCCGATTGAGCTGCAGCTGTTTGCCGTTGTACGCGATCATCACGCAGATGATAAAGCTAAAGTTTCGCCGAACCATCAAGATACCGCTGGATTCCCGCGTTGCTCCACAGTACAAGGCGACTTTCGTCGTCTCGCAGCGGGTCTCGTCAGCATCTGGAGCTCGGCAAGCAGGCGTTGACGGACAGGGGAACGCGACAGGCAGTGTGAAATTTCCGTTTTCTTTATCCCTTAACAATTCCGCATTGCATATCCTGCCCGAAGCACTGGAACATGGGAGACAGCCCGGGAGTGATGAGGACCATGGTGAAGAACGCACGCGAGCGGCCCGGGTCTTGACCTTGCGCTCTTGGACCCTGATCTCCGTGTTGCTCCTCCTGCTCGGCGCCGATCGCGCCACGGCCCAATCGGCAGGGGGCGGCAACTCCACCCAAAGCCTGCAACGGGCCGAGAGTGCGCAGGCACAAGGAGAACAGCTCACCATGTTCCCGCACGCCGAGGGCACGCCCTGGTACATTGCCGGGCAGTCGAACGTCATCTTCCAGGCCCACCCCCCGTTTCATTCGCCCTACCAGGACACCAACAGCCTCCTGAGCCGCGGCGAGTACAAGACCTCGCTGCTGGGCACGTTGTATCTCGGGTACCAACCCTGGCGCGGCCTGGACCGGCCCGAGACTGTGGGCACGCTGCGCTACAACACCGATCTGATCCTGCACATGGAGTCCGCAGGCGGGCGAGGGCTGAGCGAAGCGCTTGGCCTCGCCGGCTTCACCAATCTTGACGTTGTCCGTAACCCAAATCTGGGTTCCGTTCCGTACATCGGCCGTGTGCAGATTCACCAGACGATCGGCTTCACCAACGAGATGGTGGACAACGTGCGCGGCCCGCTGTCGCTTGCCACCAAGGTTCCCGTGCGTCGGCTGGAGATCCGGGCAGGGAAGATGTCTCTGCCCGACGTCTTCGACCTCAACGGCATCCTAAGCGACAGCCATCTGCAGTTCACCAACTGGACGATCGACAACAACGGCGCATGGGACTACGCGGCGGACACACGCGGCTACACTTATGCCGCGACCTTCGAGTATCAGGATCGCGACTGGGCCCTTCGCTACGGCCTGGCCCTGATGCCGACCGTGGCGAACGGCATCGATCTGGACTGGAACCTGAAGCGGGCTCGCGGTCAGAACGTTGAAGCGGAGTGGCGAAAAAGCGCGTTGCATAAACGCAAAGGCGTGCAACGTGTGCTTGCCTTCACTAACAACGCGCACATGGGTAACTACCGCGAGGCCATCAACGCCTACCTGTCCGGGCAGGATGCCACGCCGGATATCACAAAACATGAGCACGTCAGCGCCGTGAAGTATGGCTTCGGCTACAACGCCGAGCAGGAGGTGACCGATCACCTGCGCGTGGCCGCACGTTTCGGCTGGAACGACGGCAAGACCGAGTCCTTTGCGTATACCGAAGTCGAGCAGAACGTTCTTGCGGGTGGCGACTACGATGGGGCGCAGTGGGGTCGCAGGAACGACAAAGTCGGCGTGGCCTTCAGTTCCAACGCTATCAAACGCGATCACCAGATCTACCTTGCCGACGGCGGGCTCGGCTTCCTGCTGGGCGATGGGCACCTGCGCTATGGCCGGGAGAACACCGTGGAAAGCTACTACAACCTCCACACCTGGCGCGGGCTTTACTTTGCTCTGGGGCTGTCGCACATCAACAACCCCGGGTATAACCGCGACCGCGGCCCCGTTTGGGTTCCTTCGGTGAGAGCCCATGTGGATTTTTGATCTCGGCCTCGTGGGCGGCGGCAAGCCATCAAGACGCACAGATGCCGCTTCTCTTGCAGACACCCAGCTTCGCGTGGCTCGTCCTCATGTTCTTGGCGCCGCGGCATAGCCTTCTTCCGCGATGCGCCTGCCCATCTCCACATACATCGCCCCGTTCCGCGGCTGCCAGGTCGCCAGGCCATCGACATAGCGGTTGTACATGCAGAAGGCGGCGGCGATCAGCACCGTATCGTGGATGTCCAGGTCGCTCGCGCCCTGTCGTCGCGCCTCCTCCACGAGCTCCGCGGTCACTCGTTTGCCGTCCATCTGCACCTGCTCCGCGATCGCCAGCAGTGCCTTCAGCTTCTTCGGGATCGGGGCGCTTCGGTAGTCGCTGCAGACGGCCTCGACCAGCGTGGCGTCGCCACCGTTCAGGTGGCTCGCCGCCGCTCCATGGCTGGTCTGGCAGAAGAAGCAGGTGTTGCGAGACGACACAAACGCCGCAAGGAGCTCGCGGTCGCGTGAGGGGAAGCCGTCGTTGCCGGCAGTATGCAACAGCACATGCGCGAGCTCCCGCATGGGCCGGGCTGTCTCAGGACGAAAAGCAAAGCCGGCGGTGATTCCCGGCATCTCTTCAGGCAAAGCAATATGTGGCATGGGCTACTCCTCCACTGAAATCCCGGTTCGCGCCGGGTCAGCGCTTGTGGCAAACGCTGTGCGATCGCCCCGCAGCAGCAGACTGATCGCTGCGGCCACGAAGGCGATGCAGGCAAGGCCCACGATCACACGCGGCTGATACGAACCTGCGCGGTCAAAGAAGTGGCCGACCACTAGCGGACCCGTGGCGCCCCCTACGGCGTAGGCTGTCCAGGTGAAGCCGTACAGCACCGAAAAGTGCTTGCGGCCGAAGTAGCGTGCCAGCAGATACGGCGCAATATCGGCCTCGCTTCCCAGACCTGTGCCCAGCAGGGCCGCGCCCAGCAGAGTCGTTGCGGTCGTCCCGGATGACGCTAGGATCAGTGTGCCCGTCGCCGATAGCAGGAGCACAAACGTCTGCATCCGCTGCGCGGGGAAGCGGTCCACCAGATAGCCCGTGCACAGACGTCCTACAATCCCTGCACCCCCGCGTACAGACAGGGCAAGCGCCGCCGCTTGAGCCGCGACGCCGTGCTCCGTGAGCATGGCCGCGAGGTTGGTCACCAGGCCGTTCTCACTGAAGGCGGAGAGCATTATGATCAACCCAAGGACCCAGAACGGAGCGCTGCGCAGAGCCCTTCCCACCGTTGCCCCGGGCTGCAAGCCCTCGTCTTCTCGGGGCATGGGGCTCGGCCGATTGCGTACCAGCAGCGCGGTCAGTGGGAGCCCAAGCAGCGCGACACACCCCAGCATCAGGTACGCGGCGCGCCATCCACGATGATCGATCGTCCATTGGGTCAGCGGCGGGATCAGGATGGAGCCTACGCCGCTGCCCGTCAGCAGCAGCGCGAGAGCGATCCCTCTGCTCCGGCTGAACCAGGTAAGGATCGTGCGCGTGTAGGCAAACTGGGCCGTGCCATTGGCCACAAGACCCAGGACGAAGTACGTGAGATAGAAGCGCCGGAGGCTCGGACCCAACATGCTCAGTGAGCCCAACGCCAGGGCGAAGATCACGATGGACGGCAGGATGACACGACGTGGCGCGAACCGGTCGAACAACACGCCAATCGCCGGGGAAACGACCGCTACCGTGATCGCGGCCAGCGCGAAGGTACCCGAGATCGCCTGACGCTGCCAGCCGAAGGCTGCATGCAGCGGGTTCAGAAACAGGCTGAACGTGTATGGCACGATCGGGGCGAAGCTCACCATCACGCCAAAGAACGCCGCCCCGAGAATCTGCCAACCCGGATAGCGAAGGGCGTTCTCCTCGTCCGCTGTCGCCGCGATGACTTGGCTGCTCATCGACGGCCGTCCTCCCCTGGCTCTGCGGATTGATCGGAGACCATGGCATACCGGACTGACCACGACGAGCGCATCTACGACACTCCAGAGACGATCTGAGCTTGAACACACGCAGGCCGTCTAAAGGAGCGACATCGACACGAAGAGCAGGCCTGAAGTTCCACCAAATCTAACCGAGGTTAACGAAGACTGTCATCCACCGGAAGGTTGAGATTCCGGTCTACCGGTCACCGGCATCAGCGCCGTGCAGGGCGACTGTGGCGAGCCTCTACCAAGCCGCAGAAGCAAAGCCGTATGCTCTACCTCCATGGGGGAACGCCGACGACCGTCTCGCTTGCGTAGCCGGGGCTGTTCTGTACTCAGCCTGGCATGCTTCCTCCCGGCCCGGTCGCTTCCTGCGCAGCGGATCAGCAGCCTGCACGATCAGTCGTGGTCCACCGAGCAAGGCCTGCCGCAGAACAGCGTGCATCAGGTCTTTCAGGATCACACTGGGTTTGTATGGGTTGCGACTGAGGGTGGCATCGCGCGCTTTGACGGCGTCAGCTTTCGGGTCTTCGATCATCAGCATGAGCCGGCGTTCGTCAGTGACGACGCTTGCTGTGTTGCCGAAGCGCGAAACAAGGATGGCACCGAGGATCTCTGGATCGGTACAGCCGATGGACTCATCCGCGTGCACAACGAACGCTTTGAACGCCTCGGCGAACGCGATGGCCTTCCCTCGCCGGTGATCCGCGCCCTGCTCCCAGACGCGGACGGCTCGCTGCTCGTGCTCACCGCGGCGGGACTGGTGCGACGGAGGGTGGACCGCTTCGAAGCCGTTCCCGAAGCGCCGCCCGACATCGACAGCCTCGCGCCCGCAGAGGGCGGCGGCGTGTGGCTTCTCTCCAACGGACGTGTTTTTCTGCTTAAGAACGGTGCGCTCTCTCCCAGCCCTGTGCCTGCAACAGATGAAGCTCGTGTGAAAGGCATTGCCGGCGCCCCGGGAGCTCCGCTTTGGAGCTTCACCAGCACCGAGGTGGAGAGCCGCAACGGAGCTCTTACGCAACATTGGCGCGTGGGCAAGGACCTTCCGGGAAGCCGGGTAGAGTCGCTTTTGCTGGACCGCGCAGGAGCGGCCTGGATCGGCACCGACGATGGTCTTGCGGTCGTGGAGAAAGGCACGACCGCCGCCGTTGAGGTGCCCTCGCTGCGCGGCAACTCGGTCCTGCAAACCTTTGAAGACCGCGAGGGCAACGATTGGGTCGGCACCGAATCCTCGGGTCTGCATCTGCTCCGTTCGCTGCCCTTCCGCACGCTGCCCGGCCTGATGAACAGGGTTGTCACAGCCATCGTGCAGAGCACCACCGGCGTAACCTGGCTGGGCACGCGCCGCGACGGTCTGCTGCGGGTGCAGCATGGTGCGATCGATGCCCCGGTGCGTCCCAACGAACTCACCAGCCCTCTCATTCTTTCGCTGGCTGCGGCGCCCGACGGCAGCGTCTGGGCCGGAACCCCCGACGGTCTGAACCACATCACGCCGCAGGGCAAGGTACAACGCTTCACCTCCGCGGACGGTCTCCCCGACGATTACATCCAGGCGCTCGCCGCCGACCGCGATGGCTGTGTATGGGTCGGCACGCGCCAGGGCCTGGCCCATCTCTGTGGCACGAAGATCGACGTTCAAACCAAGGCCAACGGCCTCAGCGGCGATCTGGTCGGCACCCTTCTGCTTGCGCGCAATCGGGATCTCTGGATCGGCACCTCGGGCGGGCTCTCGCGCCGCGCGCCTGCAGGCAGGCTCACCACCTTTGCTGCACCCCGCGACCTGCCGCCGGGCATCGTCTCCGCCATGGCAGACGATGTGCAGGGCGACCTCTGGATTGCCACTCGCAACAGCGGTCTGAGCCGCTTGAGCGGAGACACCGTTAGCCGGATAAATGCGCAAATATTCAACGCCGACATCCTCGGCATGGCGGCCGACAACCAGGGCTATCTGTGGCTCACCAGGGAACGTGGTGTCGATCGCGTCGCCATCGCGGCGCTTGATGGATGCACCAAAACACCGCGGCCCTGCTCTCCCGAGGTAAGTCACTACGGTGTCGCCGACGGCCTGCCGACCGAAGAGATGACGCCCACCGGTTCGCCCCCTTTGGGCATCCTGCAGAACGGGGAAGTTTGGATCGGCACCCGTCGCGGCGTGGGCATCGCCGATCCCGCGCACCTCCCCCGCAATCCCGTCCCTCCCGGCGTTGCGATCGAGTCGTTTCTGATCGATGATGTGGCGCCCACCACCGGCAGCGGCCCCCTGAACATCCCCTACGGCGGCCTGCGCTTCACCATCGAGTATGCCGGCCTAAGCTTCGTCGCGCCCGCCAAGGTCCGCTATCGCTTTAGGCTGGAAGGCTTCGACAGCGCCTGGACCGAGGTTGGGGCCAGACGCTCGGCCACCTACACCAATCTTCCTCCGCGCCGCTACACCTTTCGCGTCCAGGCCATGAACAACGACGGCGTGTGGAACCGAGCCGGCGCCACGCTCGCCTTCCGCATTGTTCCTCCGTTTTACCGACGTTGGTGGTTCCTTGCGCTCGCGGCGCTCGCCCTGGCGGCCCTTGCCATCGGCCTCTATAGCCTTCGTCTCCGGCGTCTGCGCGCGCAGTTCGCCGCTGTGTTGAAGGAGCGCAATCGCATGGCTCGCGAGCTTCATGACACCCTCGCGCAGGACTTCGTGGGCGTTACCTTGCAGCTCGACCTCATCGCCCAGCTGCTCGGCATGCGAAAGCTTGAAGCCGCGCTGCAGCAGGTGCAGCAGGCTCGCAAGCTGGTCACCGAAGGCCTTGCCGAAGCACGCCAAAGCATATGGGAGCTCCGTGCCAACTCCGCTACCGACAGCCTTCCCACGCGGCTTGGCAGGGTGGTGGAGCGGTATAGCGGCGACCGGCCCGTGATTCGCACCAGGATCGGCGGCGCCTTCCGGCCGCTGGACCGCCGCACCGAGGCCGAGGTGCTCCGGGTTGCGCAGGAGGCTCTCTCCAATGTGCAGCGTCACGCCCACGCCTCCAACGCCTCACTCGAACTCCACTACGGCCGCGACACCCTGACGCTCACCATCGAAGATGACGGTCGCGGCTTCGATGTGGAGCAGGCGCTCCAGGCGCACGAACGCTACGGCCTCAGCGGGCTCCGGGAGCGTGCCAGCCTGCTCGGCGGAACGCTGGACATCGCCAGCGCGCCAGGCAAAGGCACCAAGATTACACTGACTACGGAGATCAGCCGGGACCTCAGCCGGGGAAGGGAGCAAGCGCCGTGACCGAAAGGATCAAAGTGATGGTGGTCGAAGACCATCAGGTAGTTCGGCAAGGCCTTGTGGCCCTGCTCTCCTCCGTAGAGAACCTGGAGGTGATCGCCTCCGTTGGCGACGGACTCCTTGCGGTCAAGGAAGCCCAGACCCTTTTTCCCGATGTGATCCTGATGGACCTGCAACTTCCCAAGCTCAGCGGCGTGGAGGCGATTCGGCAGCTGCGCCTGGTGTGTCCTGAGGCCCGCGTCGTCGTGCTCACAACCTACGATGGCGATGAAGACATCTTTCGTGCTCTGCAGGCCGGTGCCCGTGGTTACCTATTGAAAGGCATGCCCTTTGACGAACTACTGAAGACGATCTACGCCGTGCATGACGGCAAGTCGCGCATCACCTCGCCCATCGCGGAAAAGCTTGCCGAACGCGTCAGCGGACAGGAGCTGACCGCAAGAGAGCTCGCGGTGCTGGAGCGCATCGTGGCCGGCCGCGCCAACAAGGAGATCGCCGCCGATCTCTTCATCTCGGAAGCCACCGTGAAGACGCACGTCAACAGCCTGCTCGGGAAGCTGGGCGTCGTAGACCGAACCCAGGCGGCAACGGCTGCGCTGCAGCGCGGCTTCGTGCATCTCGGATGAAGCTCTTGCGCCCATACCTGCTCGTTCTCGCTATGCTTCTACTCTGGCCGCCGCTCTTTCACGGCCAAACCAAGGCAGCGTGGCGAGCCGCAACGCCCGCCGAGCTCGAAGCCTTTCTGCCTGCCCGGGCACCGGTGGAAAAGGAACGCATCGAGACAGAGATGCGCACGGCCACGGGCATCACCAACGAGCAGGGCAAGACCATCGCGGCGGTCGTGCTCATCACGGCGGGCTATGCCGCCGAAGGCAAGTACTCGCACTACCTGCTCACGCAGGCGCCCCTGAGTATAGGTACCGCAGGCGCCGCGATCCGCCTGCCTCCCGGCTCCTACGTGCTCGGCTGGCACCGCACCGACGACGGCCTGTTGCTTCACCTGTTCGATGCCGCGAGCGGAGCGGAACGTGGAAGCGTCCTGGCCACGCCGTCCAGGCAGCCTGTGCGCGTGGAGCCGTTCAAGATATGGCCGCCCGGCGACAAGAAGTTCATTCAGATCGGTCGCTTTTTCGTCCCGTACAGCTTGCAGTGAGCACCGTTGCGCACAAAAAAAGACGCCCCCGCGATGGGGGCGCCGGAGGAGGCCTGCTGGAACGGGGGAGCTCGCGGGAGCGCCGAGTTCTGAGATCAACTCTAGGCTCGCCCTGACCCCTCGTCTTCCACCGCAAGACTGAATCTCTCTCCACCTTCCGATGGAGCCCGGTGTGCCACTCTGCATGAAAGCATGGGGCGTCCGCGGATATCTCGAAACTTGTCCCGGTGGTTTGCGTCAACTGGAAAGCTGGTCCGCTGCGGCGATCAGGCTTCGGCCCGTTGGTTCGCCGCGCAGGCTACGGAGTGGATAGGCAAGTTGAGTCGCTGTGTCTCTGTATCGTCGGGAAAAGGAAGGGCAGCGCTGCTTGCCGCCCTTGTGCTCAGCGCAGGTATGTCGTGGTTGCCCGCGCAGTCGGTGAACGGAGTGGGTCTGCCGATCCTGGGCACCCGTCCTCCGGAGCTCGCGCCGGTGGAAGGACAGCCCCTCGAAGTTCGGCCGCCCAACGGCATCGGTCAGCAGCCCGCCTTCCCCGGGCAGACGCGCGCCCCCGCCGCGATCACCCGGACCGCCTACGAAGCGAAGGTCGTCACGCGTGACCTGAACAAGCCCTGGGGGCTGGCGTTTCTTCCCGCGGGCAAGATCCTCATCACGGAAAAACCCGGCACCATGTGCGTGGTGGACATGCGTACCGGCAACATCGAGCACCATGTCGCCGGCGTGCCTGCGGTGAAGTACCTCGGCGACGGCGGCCTGCTCGATGTGGTTGCCGATCCGCACTTTGAAGCCAACCGGATGATCTACTTCACTTACGTTGAACCGCGCGGGCCCGTCTACCGCGAGCCGCAGGTGCCCGTGCCCGAGCAGGACAACGGAGTCGTCGTAGCCAAAGCCAGGCTTACGCCCGACAACGCGCGTTTGGTGGACGTCACCACCCTGCTGCGCGTGGCGCCCTCGGTTCCGCAGACCGCGCACTACGGCTCGCGTCTGCTGTTCGACAAAGACGGGTACCTCTTTGTCTCCCTCGGCGAGCGCTTCTTCTACCCCACGCGCGGCGAGGCGCAATCGCTCTTCTCCTACATGGGCAAGATCCTGCGTATGGACACCGATGGCAAGCCCGCTCCGGCCAATCCCTTCGACCAGGGTCGCACCCTTGAAAACTTCACCCTGCCCGAGATTTGGAGCTACGGCCACCGCAACCCCGAGGGCCTGGCCATCGATCCCAGCAACGGAGAACTGTGGGACTCCGAACATGGACCGCAGGGCGGCGACGAGATCAACTTCGTGCAACGCGGGAAGAACTACGGCTGGCCGCTGATCGCCTATGGCACCAACTACGACGGCACCCGGATCGACGGCACGCTGGCGATGGAGGATGGCGTCGAACCTGCCCGCAATATCACCAGGCCGGGTGGGCCGGGACGCACCGCGAGCCCAGGCCTGGAGCAGCCCGTCTACTTCTGGGATCCGGCGGTCGCGCCCAGCGGCATCGCCTTCTACGACGGCCAGCTGATTCCCGAATGGAAGAACAACCTCTTTGTTGCGACGCTCGCCGGGCAGCATCTCGCACGCCTGGTGCTGCGCGATCGTCGCGTCGTCGCCGAAGAACGTCTTCTGCTCGATCAGCACCAGCGGATGCGCGCCGTGAAGGAAGGCCCTGACGGAGCCCTGTGGGTGATCACCGACGACGTGCATGGCCGCCTGATCCGCATCGCGCCCAAGACCTCCGCCTCTGAGGTCGCGCAGAAGGCACACCCCGGCCACGCTCACGGGAGGTAGAGCCTCCCGGTTCAGCAAATAGAGCCTCTCAGGCAGCTAAAGTAGAAGTTCTTAGGTAAAAGGCTCCCACCCACTCACCTCGTTTGTCATCCTGACCCTGAGGGAATCGAAGGGGAAGGACCTGCTTCTCGCCGGTGTCACCTCAAAGGCTCGCTGGGAGATAAATGCGCCGCTACCTGCCATGACCACTCAAAGCCTCTGCTGAGCGCGCTAGCTCAAGCCGGTGAGAAGTGCCCGCGCACTCAAGGATGCAGCAGCCCATGGATCAGCACCACCAGCCCATTCCACGCGATCTGCACCCCAATACACAGCAGGATGAAGGCCACCACTCGCAGAATCCCGTGCGCCGTTGAGGGCGGAATGGCCTTCGTGATGCGCGGCGCATAGGCGTAGCACACGTACACCAGCGCGCTCAATACGAGGACCGCCAGAAACAACCCCACGTGACCCACGACGTTCCCCGCCAGCGCCCCACCGGAGAAGCGCGCGCTCAGCGTCAGCATCACGACCAGGGTGCCCGGCCCGGAGGTCACCGGGAAGGTGAACGGGTAAAAGGCTTTCTGTTCCAGGCTGCGATACCCCTCCTCGGTGCTGAGCGCCATCTCCTCGCGCTTGTCCCGGGCGGTGGCGGTGGAGTCCTTCTCGTTCAGCACCGACCAGCCGATCGAGGCGATCACGATGCCGCCCGAGACCTGCACAATCGGCAGCGATACGCCGAAAAAGTTGAGAATCGCCGAGCCCAGCAACTCGATCACAGCCAGGAAAGCAACGTTGTTGATCGCAATCCGTCGCGCCAGCGAGCGAAACACCGCCGGCGGCGCCTCGCCCACCAGGCCCAGAAACACCAGCGCCGAGCCCAGCGGGTTGATCAGCGGCAGCAGCGCGCTGAAGGCGATCAGAAACGCGTTCCACAGCAGCAGCAGCAAACCCAGCTTCTCCCAAAGTTCTGATGCTACCTGCTCAGGTCCGTCGCCAGCGGCCTGATCGCCGTGTCCGGCCAGTCGCGGGGCAACATTTGGAGCCCCTCCGGGTCTCTTCTTAGGTAGGACTCACCATGGTGGATGGGTCCCCGGATCGGCAACGACCGATCGCGGAGGAAAGACCGATGCGATATCTTCGCTACCTTCTTGTGCTCTCAATCTTTTTGCTTCCAGCGGCCTACTCCCATGCGCAGGTCTCTGTCGGCGTCGGGGTCGGCGCACCCTATGGCTATGGGTACGCGCCGGCCTACGCCTACGGGCCGCCGGCCTGCGCGTATGGCTACTACGACTACGCGCCCTACGCCTGCGCACCGTATGGCTACTATGGCCCGAGCTGGTTCAGCGGCGGCATCTTTATCGGCGCCGGTCCCTGGTTCCGTGGCGGGTACGGCTACGGCCGCGGGTATGGCTACGGCTACGGTCGTGGCTATGGCTACGGCTACGGCCGCGGGTATGGGTACGGCTACGGACGCGGTGGCTACGGGTATCCGCGCGGTGGCGGCTACGGCGGTCCGCGCCCGGGTGGTTTTGGCGGCGCACGCGGCTTCAGCGGCGGTGGTGGCCGCGGCTTCGCAGGTGGCGGTGGTGGGTTCCACGGCGGCGGCGGTGGAGGCTTCCACGGCGGCGGCGGCCGACGCTAAATTGAGCCACAGGACCATTCCTCGCCCTAGCTTCGGAGCGAGGGGTGGGCCATGTCCACGAGCGCTCCTGCATCCGCTGCTCGGCTGCTGGCTGCCCGCCTCGGGCGGTTTTACCTGGTGACGGAGTTTGGCGATGGCTCCGGCGCCACATGCCGCTCCGCTGCGGGGAGCGCCCGCAGCAGCAGCCGAAAGAGCCCCATCCACGTGGCTGCTTCTTCGCCGCTGTCCCCCAGGTGCCCGGCCAGCTGGCGCACCACCTCCAGGCGAGCGTTGGCGGGAAAACGCCGCGCGTAGCCGGAGCGCTCCATGGTCTCGCGCAGCAGCGCGGTCAACCGCTCGCGGTCCGCGGCGGTGACCGGTGCCTTGTGGAGGACGGGCAAAGTGCGCGCCTCCTCAAAGCCTTCGCGGCACAGCTCGTAAAGGCAGACGGCGACCGCCTGGCCCAGGTTCATCGAAAGATGCCGGCCCGCGGGCGCAAACATGGGCACAGTCAGCAGCAGGGAACAATGGCTCAGCTGCTCGTTGGTCAGGCCCGTCTTCTCGGAGCCGAACAGCAGGGCGACCCGTTGCGGACACTGCGGCGCGACGGCCTCCTCGGTAGGGGTACTCCCGAGAGCCTCCGCTGGCATCGTCGGCGTTGGGGAAGAAGCCAGGCTACTTCGGATCCTGGGCGCGGCCTCGCGCAGCGGAAGCACGGGGAGCCGCAACTCGCGCCCGCCGATCGCGGTGGTTCCCACGACGAGCCCACAGTCGGCGATGGCCTCCGGCAGGGCTTGAAAACGGCGCGCTTCCCGCATCACCTCGGCGGCGCCCACGGCGGACTTCGCCTCCAGCTGCGCCGCCTCAAACGGCGCGGCGAAGCTGTTCACGATGCGGAGATCGCGAAAGCCGAAGTCTTGCATGGCCCGGGCGGCGGCCCCGATGTTCTGCGGATTGCGCGCGCCTACCAGCACCACGGCCAGCCGGCTCTGCGCCTCGCTGCTCAGCATAGGCTGATTGTAGGAGAGCGAGCCGGTGGGGTCGGCGTCAGAGAACCGGTTGCGCCCACCGGAGCTTCCGGTTAGACTGACTTGTACGCACTTTAGGCGCGTAGCTCAGTTGGTTAGAGCGCTACCTTGA
>CAXTWN010000029.1:0-2304 GCA_964248055.1 uncultured Acidobacteriaceae bacterium
TAGCCCAGGCTGTCGGCAAGCGGGCGGGCATACAGCGCGGCGAGCAGGCGCAGGTAGTAGAAGCAGGCGACGCCGGAGTTGGCCAAGCCGATGATGGCGAGCCACACATGGCCGCTACCGATGGCGGCGGAGAAGGCGTAGAACTTGCCAAAGAAGCCGCCGGTGAACGGAATGCCGATGAGCGACAGCAGGAAGAAGGCGAGCAGGGCAGAAAGACCGGGCTTGCGCTGGGCCATGCCGGTAAAGTCGTCGAGGGGGCGCGCACCTTCGCCGTAGCCGGAAAGCTCGGTGAGCACAAGGAACGCGCCGACGTTCATGGCGGCGTAGGCGGCGGTGTAGAAGCAGACACCGGCGACCGCGGCGGGTGCGGCCGCGCTGAAGGCGACCAGCAGGTAGCCCGCGTGAGCGATGGAGGAGTAGGCGAGCAGGCGCTTGACGTCGCGCTGCAACAGGGCGCCGAGGTTGCCGATGCACATGGAGGCGACGGCGAGGATGTAGATGAGGATGACCCACTCGCGATGGAAGACCGGAGTGGCGTTGAAGAGAAAGCGCAGCAGCACGGCGAACACCGCGGCTTTGGGCGCCGTGGACATCAGCGCTACAACTGGCGCGGGCGCGCCCTGGTAGACGTCGGGGGTCCAGACGTGGAAGGGCGCAGCGGAGGCCTTGAAGCCAAGTCCGATAAGCACCATCGCGACGGCCAG
This sequence comes from uncultured Acidobacteriaceae bacterium, assembly GCA_964248055.1. Lineage (GTDB taxonomy): Bacteria > Acidobacteriota > Terriglobia > Terriglobales > Acidobacteriaceae > Granulicella. The sequence goes on from CAXTWN010000029.1 coordinate 705, forward strand.
CAGGCCAAGGCGCGGCGTGGTCGTGGTGCCCATACCGGCGGCGATGGCGCCGATGGACGTGGACCCGGTGGCCCCGAAGCACAGCGCGATGCCGTAAAGAAAAAAGGCGGTCGCGAAGGAGCCGAGCAGGAAGTACTTGAGGGCGGACTCGGAGGCGGTGGCCTGGCCTTTGCGGAAGCCCGCGAGGATGTAGGTCGAGATGGAGCTGATTTCGAGACCGATGAAGACCATCAGCAGCTCGACCGAGCAGGTCATGAACATCATGCCGGTGGCGCCGAAGAGCACCAGCGCAAAGTATTCGCCGGCGTGGGTGGTGGGGCCTTCGAAGTAATCGAGCGAGGCGAGCAGGACGGCGATGACGATGCAGGCGATGAGGATGTGGAAGAAGGTGGAGAGCTCGTCGACCTGTACGGAGCGGTAAAAGGCAAGGATCGGAAAGCCGACGGCGTAGTCGACGAGGCGGTGCTGATACCAGCTGGCGGCGCCGGCGAGAGCGGTGCCAAGGATCGCAAGCCAGCCGAGGCCCTTGCGGGAGCGGTTGGCCGGGATCATGGGCTCGGCCATCATCACGAGAACGCCGGTGACGGTGAGGATGAGCTCGGGGAGGAGCGCGACGAGGTTATTGGACATTAGTAGCGGGCTCCTTTGTTGAGCGCAGGAGCGGGTTTGTGCAGGGCGGCGGCGGCTAGGCGGGAATCGACGAACGCGCTAGCAGGGGTGATGCTGATGGAGCAAAGCTGCTTGCGGCAATCGATTTCCTTGGCCGACGTGTAGCTTTCGCTCTCGACATGCCGTATGCCGCCGGGCTCGAAGCGCTCGGGGCGGTCGGCGGTCGCGGTGCCGAAGGTGTCGATGGCGCGCATCCAGAGCGGCGAGGCGACACCCATGATGAGGAAGAGCGCGACAAAGGGCCAGAGTTCCAGGTGTTCGCGACCGGTGAGGTCCCAGCCGGCGACCTCCTCCGAGCGCAGCCCGAAGCGGCCGTAGAAGACGCGCTGAATCATCATCAGCATGTAGGCCGCGGAGAAGATCACGCCGGTGGTGCCGATGACCGTCCAGAGCAGATGGTGCGTGGTGAGCGAGACCATGGTGCCGGAGAGGATCAGGAACTCGCCCACGAAGCCGTTGAGCATGGGCAGCCCGACGCCGGCGAGCGCGGTGAGCACAAACATGGTGATCATCCAGGGGTGCTTGGCAGCCAGGCCGCCGTAGTCGCGCATGTCATAGGTGCCGTAACGCTCGTAGAGCAGGCCGAGAAGGGTGAAGAGCGCGGCGCCGATGAGAGATTCGTTGAGGATCTGGAAGGTGCCGCCGTCCAGCCCGGCGGTGGTGAAGGCGAAGATGCCGAGGACGATGAACGAGATGTGGCCCAGGGTGGAGAACGCGGCGAAGCGTTTCAGATCGTTCTGCACCAGGGCCAGCAGCGAGCCGTAGACGATGCCGATGGCGCCCAGGGCGATGAGCAGGGGCGCGATGTAGCGGGATTGCTCCGGAAAGATACCGAAGCTGAAGCGCAGGATGGAGTAGAGGCCGAGCTTGCCGGCGGCGATCATGGCGACAGCGGTGGGGGCTTCCTGTATCACGTCAGAAAGCCAGGCGT
>CAXTWN010000029.1:2370-17332 GCA_964248055.1 uncultured Acidobacteriaceae bacterium
GGGGAAAGATGGGCGCCTTGACCGCGAAGGCGATGAGGAAGGCCAGCGAGCAGAGCCAGAGAGCCTGGCCGTGGGGCGAGATGCGGTGCGCGGCGGCGAGGGCTTCGAGAGCCGGCACGTCGAAGGTGCCGGTGCGGGCATAAAGCCAAAGCATGCCGACCAGCAGGATGGCCGAGGGAATGAAGGCGTAGAGGAAGAACTTGATCGCGGCGCGGCGACGGTTTTCCGTGCGGCCGAAGGTGGCGATCAGGATCGTCATGGGGACGAGCGAGAGCTCCCAGAAGCCGTAGTAGAGAAACAGGTCGAGCGACAGGAAGATGCCCAGCATGGCGACCTGTTGCAGCAGAAAGAGGGAGAAGAAGAGCTTGGTGCGCGAGGCGATGGCGTTCCAGCTGGCGAGCACGCCGATGGGCGCGAGAAAGCCGGTCAGCACGACCAGCCAGAGCGATAGGCCATCAATGCCGAGGTGGTAGCGGATGGCGGGCGTGCTGATCCAGGAGGCGTTTTGCTCGAACTGGAAGCCGGGGGTGCCGTAGCGGAAGTACGTGGGGAGATGGAGGGTGAAGAGCAGCGTGAGAAGGGTGATGACCAGCGCGACGATGTGGTGCATCTTGCTGCCCTCGCGCTCGGGCAGGAGCGCAAGGAGGATCGCGCCGACGAGAGGCGTGAGCAGGATCAGCGTGAGAATGTGGTGGTCGAGGTTCATTGGGTCCTGGCGGCGCTCCCAAAAGCAGATCCCCGGCGGGGATGTCAACAGAAAGAACAGAGGCAACGACGAGAAGCGATCATTGGAGCAAGGGGTGAACGCCGAAGAGCACGACGGCGATGATGACGGCGGCGCCCAGGGCGAGCCAGCCGGCGTAGGAGCGGATATTGCCCGACTGCATGCGGCGGGTAAGCCAGCTGAGGCCCTGTGTGCCGGCGGCGAGTCCGGAGCCTGTGCCCTGGACGACGCCGCCTTCGACCAGGCCGCCAAGCAGGGCGCGTGTGCCCATCAGCAGCGGCATCACCAGGCCGACGCCGTAGATCTCGTCCACCCAGTACTTGTGGTCGAGCAGGCGGTACAGGGGGCGAGCCGAGTGGGCCAGCCGAGTGGCGGTGCCCGGGCGGCGAACGTAGAAGAGCCACGCGACAAAGATGCCGAACAGAGCCGTGGCGAGGGAAACGCCGGCAAGGAGCTGCTCGGTGCCGTGCGAGACGAGGTCAGGCGGGATCTCGGCGTGGGTGGATGCGAGGAAGACCGGTTCGAGGAAGTGCTCGAAGTGGTTGGAGCCGCCCAGGGCCGCAGGAACGCCGATCCAGCCACCAACAATGGCGAGCAGAGCGAGGACCACCAGAGGCAGGGTCATGACCGCAGGCGACTCATGGACGCCATGGGCGTGCGCGGCTTGCCCGGAATCGTGTTCGGCAGCGTGGGCCTCGTCGTGAGTGCCGTCCGTGGCGGTCTGGTTCGGCAGAGGATGCGTGCTTTGGCCGTGCGCGAGGGCGTGCTCGTCGAAGCGCTCCGGGCCGAAGAAGGTTTTGAACCACAGACGCGACATGTAGAAGCTGGTCAGGCCCGCGGTGATGAGACCGACGAGCCAGAGGAGTTTGGCGAGCGGGTTGGGCGAGGTGAAGGTGCGGTAGAGGATCTCGTCCTTGGAGAAGAAGCCGGACAGCGGCCAGATGCCCGCGATGGCGAAGACGCCGGCGGTCATGGTCCAGAAGGTGACGGGGATGCGCTTGCGCAGGCCGCCCATGACCCGCATGTCCTGCTCGCCGCTGAGGGCGTGGATAACCGAGCCGGCCGCGAGGAAGAGCAGCGCCTTGAAGAAGGCGTGGGTCATGAGGTGGAAGATGCCGGCCGAGTACGCCGCCACGCCGCAGCCGAGGAACATGTAGCCGAGCTGCGAGACGGTGGAATAGGCGAGGACGCGCTTGATGTCGTGCTGCACCGTGCCGATGGTGGCCGCGAAGAAGGCCGTGAGGGCGCCGATGATGGCGATGACGCCGAGAGCATACGGGGAGCGGTCGAACAGCGCGTGGCAGCGGGCGACGAGGTAGATGCCCGCGGTGACCATGGTGGCCGCGTGGATGAGCGCGGAGACCGGCGTGGGGCCTTCCATGGCGTCGGGCAGCCAGATATAGAGCGGGATCTGCGCCGATTTTCCCGCCGCTCCCAGCACCAGCAGGAGGCAGATGGCCGTCAGGAAGCCTCCGGTCATGGTGAGCGGGAGGGCGTTGATGTGGGCGAAGACGGTCGCGAAGTCAAGCGAGCCGAAGTGCGCGATCAGCAGGAACATGGCAAGCAGGAAGCCGAAGTCGCCGATGCGGTTGACGACGAAGGCCTTCTTGCCGGCGTTCGCGGCGGAGTCACGCTTGAAGTAAAAGCCGATCAGGAGGTACGAGGCGAGACCGACGCCCTCCCAGCCGACAAAGAGCAGAAGGAAGCTGGCCGAGAGCACCAGCACCAGCATGAAGAACATGAAGAGGTTCAGGTAGGCGAAAAAGCGCCAATAGCCATCCTCATGCGCCATGTAGCCGACCGAGTAGATGTGAATCAGGAAGCCGACCCCGGTGATGATCGCCAGCATGATGAGCGTGAGGTGGTCCACGGCGAAGCTGAAATTGACCTGAAAGCCGGTGATGGCGATCCACGGCCGGCTGGTGACGGCGATCGCCTCGGGGGCACCGGCGTGGAGCATGGTGGCCCAGAGGAGGGCGACGAGCAGGGCCGGAAGGGCAGTGAAGAGCAGCGCAATGGCCGAGACACCGCCGCGCGAAAGCCGGCGGCCGAGCGTGCCGTTGAGCACAAAGCCGGTGAAGGGAAGCGCGGGAATGAGCCAGAGCAGGTTGGGATTCATGCGGTGTGGGAGCTCGGATGAGTGGGCATGGGCGATATCGTCAAAAGCGGATTCCCTTCGGGAAGGACAACCAAACACTTGCGTGCGACGGCGCGATTAGTTCTTCATTAGGTTGATCTGATCGACGTTCAGGGTCTGGCGGGCACGGAAGAGCGAGATGATGATGGCCAGGCCGACGGCGGCTTCGGCGGCGGCGACGACCATGACGAAGAAGACAAAGATCTGGCCGGAGACCTGGTGCCACATGTGCGCGAAGGCGACAAAGGTGAGGTTGACGGCGTTGAGCATGAGCTCAATGGACATGAAGATGGTGATGACGTTCCGCTTGATGAGAAAGGCGGCGATGCCGATAGAGAACAGGATCGCGGCGAGGACGAGGTAGTAGGCGATGGGCACCATCTAAACGGTCCTCCTGTCAAGGGTGGCGCGCGATTTGGCAAAGTGCTCACCGAAGCTCTTGACAGTGCCCCCGTTGCCCGCGAGGACGACGGACCGCGAGCTGGCGAGCAGGAGAAAGGGATCGGAGGCGATGGCAACCATAGCGGCCTAGAGCTTCCCCTTTCGCTTCAGGGAGACGACACCGAGGATGATGGCTACCGCAGCGAGCGCAAGCAGGATCAGCAGATGCAGGTTCACTACAGCTCCTTCCGCGCGAGAACGACGGCGCCGAGGATGGCGACCAGGATCAGGATGGAGGTCACCTCAAAGGGCAGCAGCAGGGTGGTGAAGAGGGTGTGCGAGATCTCCACGATGTTGTTGGCGGCGTTCGACAGATAGCCGCCCAGACGCGTCGTGCCGAGGTGGTCTTTTTCAGACAGAAAGACAAAGGCGAGCAGGCAGAAGATGGCGGCCGCGCCGGGGAAGCCGGCGATCGAGGCGATGCGGGTGGTGGTCTTGGAACGGTCCTCTTCGCCGGCGTTAAGCAGCATGACCACGAAGACGAAGAGCACCATGATGGCGCCCGCGTAGACGATCACCTGGGCTGCCGCGAGGAACTCGGCGCCGAGCGAAAAGTAGAGCACCGCGAGCGACATCATCACCACAATGAGCGACAGCGCCGAATTAATGGGGTGGCGCTGCAGCAGCAGGTTGAGCGCGCCTGCGATGGCGAGAAGGCCGAAGAGGATGAAGAGAAAAAGTTCCATCGTGGCGTTGATCCGTGGGCCTTTGGGCGTGCTCGGACGAGGGTGCAGATGTTGGGTGCGTCCCTATTGTAAAGCGTGTTGGGCGCGGGAGTTCCCGATCCGCAACAATGAGGCGCGACGGCGGAGGAAAAGCCGATTCCAGAGTTGCACCGCGGCAGGCAGGCTCGCCGGGAGCCTTGGCGGGCTGCGGGTTGTCGGGCGGAGGAGGCGAACCCCTAGCTGCGGAAGGCGAGCACCAGTGAGGTGGCGAGGATGTTAAGCATCGCCACAGGGAGCAGGAACTTCCAGCCGAAGCCCATCAGCTGGTCGTAGCGGAAGCGCGGCAGCGTGGCCCGGACCCAGATGTAGAGCAGCAAGAACATGAAGACCTTGAAGACGAACCAGAGGATCGGCAGCAGAAAGGCAAAGAGACGGCCGGCGAGGACGTGGTCGAAGAGGTGCCCGAACGGGGAGCTGGCGCCGCCGAAGAAGAGCAGCGTGGCCACGCAGGCGACGGTGATCATGTTCGCGTACTCGGCCATGAAGAACATCGCGAACTTCATCGAGGAGTACTCGGTGTGGTAGCCGGCGACCAGCTCGGACTCGGCCTCAGGAAGGTCGAAGGGCGAGCGGTTGGTCTCGGCATAGGCGGCCATGAGGTAGATGAAGAAGCCGATGAGCTGAAAGCCGCCGGCGAGCACCCAAACCGTGCCGTGCGCGGTGTGTTCGCGCGCCGGGCCGCCGAAGATGTTCCAGCTGAGCGCGCCGTGCGCGGACTGGGAGGCGACGATGTCACGCAGGCGCAGCGAACCGGCGCGCAGGACGACGCCGACCAGCGAAAGGCCGAGCGCGAGCTCGTAGCTGATCACCTGGGCGGTAGCGCGGAGGCTGCCGAAAAGCGAAAACTTGTTGTTGGAGCTCCAGCCGGAGAGCGCGATGCCGTAGACGCCGATGGAGGTAACGCCGAGGATGACCAGGAGGCCGACGTTAAGGTCCGAGATCTCGGTAAGCGTGACGCCGCGGTAGCTGATCGGCGCGCCGAAGGGCACGACGGCGATGGAGACCAGGGCGCAGCCGAGGGCGATCATCGGCGCCAGGATAAACAGCGGGCGCTCGACCGCGAGGGGCATCATGTCTTCCTTCAGGAAGAGCTTGAGGCCGTCGGCCAGAGGCTGGAGCATGCCGAACGGGCCGGTGCGCGAGGGCCCCCAGCGGTTCTGCATGCGGCCGAGGACCTTGCGCTCCAGCAGCACCGTGTACGCGACGGCGGAGAGCGTGATGACGAGCACCACGGCGATCTTCAGGATGCTGAGGAGAAAGAAGATTTGGAACTCGGAGAGATGGCTCATCGGGTCAGGTTCAGGAGCTGCACCCCTATCCTACCGCGCTTGGGGTGCTGCGTCCTTGCTGGACAACGGGAAGGAGGGTGCCGCTGCCGTTTCGGTTGTGGCTGGTCTTGTGCATCGTGAGGAAGCGCGAAAGCAGGGTATAGATGTACATAATGGTTCTTCAAAAGAAGCCGTCATAGGCATAGCTCAGGGTATGAGGAGGATCTTGCCGTGTGCTTGCTGACTTAAGCTGAGTGACATTGCTGTCTTCCATTCGGTCAACGCGTACGTTCCGGCCAGCGGGATTGAAAACCGGTCATCCCTCGCAAGTTCAGCAAATTCCGCAAGAACGTCATACCGTATGCGCATCCCGGGTTCTTCCAGATTCGAGCGAACTCCCAGCTGCTTTGCTGCTGCAAAGTCACTGATCGTCATGACGCGCTTTGGATCACCCGCAAGCTGAACAAGTGCAGGGAGAGCGCCACTTACGGGAGCTGTGTCGAGGATTACATTTGGCGGCATCCCAGGAACAAGCGACGCTCTTTCCGCAAGACCTTCTCCGTAGGGAATCACGACCGCACCGAGTGCCCGCAAGCGCTCCGCAAAGGTCCGGCCGGCCGTAGCAACGACACGGGCTCCTCGCAGGAGGGCGATCTGTGTTGCGGCAAACCCGACACTTGTTCCGGCGCCGTTGATCATGACGGAGTCTCCAGCTTTGACGCCAAGACAATCCAGACTGCCATAGCCTATTGAGACGGCCATCGGCAAAGCGGCAGCCTGGGCTGGGTCCAGACCGCCCGGAATCGGCGTCCAGTGTTGCAGAACCGCGTAATCGGAAGCGCCCGCGCTGGCGGTTGTCACGAAGTCTACTGGCCCAAAGACGAGTTCACCGACCCGAACATCGCTGACTCCTTCCCCGAGTGCATCGACATGTCCCGCAGCTTCGAGGCCGATACCGCGAGGGAGAGTTCCGGCGAACAGCCCGCGGCATAGCGCCCAATCCGCCGGGTTGAGCCCACAGGCCTGAACCTTGATGCGGATTCGCTGCGTAGCCGGTGCCGGAAGCTCAGCCTCCTCAAGCCGCAGAACGTCGGCGGGTTCTCCGTAAGTACCAAAGCGCACGGTTCTTGTTGTGATCGCTGCAGCTTCTGGCATCCTTGTCACCTCCGCGCATGCCAGCCATGACAGCGCTTCTTGCAGCGTACTCAGGCTTTTCGGTACGCTCAATGCTCAGAAGTTCACAAACGTGTCGGAAGCGTACAAATGGATCCACTCTCGGATGTCATCTCGTTGCTTCAGCCCCGTACCTATGTCTCCGGAGCGATCTCGGCAGGCGATCCCTGGTCGCTACGAGTTCCGGAGTTCCAGGGAATCAAGTGTTATGCGGTCGTCCAAGGAGAGTGCTGGCTGGCAGTGGCAGGGGAAGAGCCTCTCAGGCTTTGCGCGGGCGACTGCCTGCTCTTGCCGCACGGCAAGCCCTTTGTAATCGCCAGCGACCTGGAACTGCCACCCGTGGATGCGTGCACGGTGGTTGGCAGCGTGGCACGGTACAACGGTGTTCTCAACGTGACTCCTGGAGAGAGCGTCCTCATACTCGGCAGTCATTTCTCGTTCGATGGAGATGCCAGCTTCTTGCTCGACGTTCTGCCTGCCGTCGTTCACGTGATCGGTGCCAAACAGGGCGGATCCATGCGCTGGGCCGTGCAGCGCATCTTGGACGAGATGCGGTATCCCAACCCGGGCGGGACGCTGATTGCGCAGCAGATGGCCCACACGCTGCTGATCGATGCCTTGCGTCTGTACCCACAAGAAAGCGAGAGGACTTCGGGCTGGTTAAGCGCACTTGCTGACCCGAACATCCGGGCAGCCCTTACCTGTATGCACGAACGGCCCGCCCACGCATGGACTCTACAAGAGCTCGCGCATGTTGCAGGTCTTTCGAGGACTGCATTTACTTCACGATTCAGGCAGCAGGTCGGCGAGACACCCATTGCGTATCTCACGCGCTGGCGGATGAGTCTCGCCACAAAGCGCCTGGCACAGCGGCAAGAGAATCTCTCAGCAACCGCACTGGCGGTTGGGTACCAGTCGCTGAGTGCTTTCTGTTCTGCTTTCAAAACACATCGTGGCGTGTCACCGAAACGGTATGTGTCTGCGGTGAGGCTGGGCGTGTTTGGGTAAGTCCCGCTAAACGCGTTACCGGAATCATGGCATTGTCACCCGCTGCCCCGGATACATTGGCTTCGGCTTCAGAGCGGGCAAAGGCTGATTTTGCGTTGGGCTAGTCGCCGGCGGCCGCCGCGAAGTGGTCGGCGACCTCGCGGGTCTGGTGGCGGTTGATCTGCTGCAGGATGGGCGAGTGGGCGGTGCGGGAGCCTGAGGTGAAGAGGGTATCGCCGCTTGGAAGGACGAGGTCCTTGCGGTTTTCGATCTGCACGAGGCCGGTGGGGGCGGGGGTGAGGTGCTGGTCGTTGCCGCTGAGGAGCTGGAGCCGGAGGAGCTTGTCGTAGCCGGGCACCAGGCGCTGGATCTCGTCGAGGATGGCGAAGGGATCGAAGGGCGAGAGCTTGGGCTCCAGATTATTGGCGGTGAGCCAGACGGCGTGGCGGTCGGCCTCACCGGCCTGCGCACCGCGGGATTGGCCGAGGTCGGCGCGAACGCCTTTGCCGAACGGGACCAGGTGCTGAACGGGATGGCCCATCTTGTCGGCGAGGCGGACGATGAGCTCGAAGTCGGTGCGCACACCGGCCTTGTCGCCGGCCTTCTGGACGAGCTGGAGGTCGCCGTAGGAGTTGGTGACGGAGCCGGACTTCTCGTAAAGGTTGGCGGTGGGAAGGACGACGTCGGCGAGCTCGGCGGTTTCGGTAAGGAACATGTCCTGCACGACGACAAAAGTATTGGCCAGGGCGCTCCGGTCGACCGAAAAGCGGGCGACCGGGTTGGCGCCGACGACGTACAGCGCGGCCAGGTTTCCAGACTGCGCGGCGTTGAACATGGCGAGCAGGTCGAGGCCGGGCTCGGTGGATGCGCCGAGGCGGGTGTACTCGGTGGCCAGAGCGGAACCGGCAAAGGGCTGGTAGCCGGGCAGCATGTCCGGCAACAGGCCCATGTCGGAAGCGCCGCGGGAGTTGACGTAGTCGGCGTTGCAGGCAAATCTCGCGTTGGGCAGAGCCTGGACGAGGCGGGTGAGCTCGCCGTCGCGGAGCTCATTCCCGATGAGAACGACGAGGTTGGGCTCGTTGCGGACGGCGTCGCGGAAGGTGGAGAGCTGGGCAGCCTGGGCGCTGACCGAGGCCGCGGAGGCTTCGGCATCGTTTCCGGCGAGGTAGCTCACGAAGCTGGCGTAGCCAAAGGGAGCGACCTGGACGAAGGCCTTGGCCTGACGGCGGAGCTTGATCTCGTCCGTGTTGGCAATGAAGAGCTTTGCGCGGTTGAGGCGGACGTTGGTGCGAAGGTTCCAGGCGGTCAGCGGAGCCTGCTCGGTGGGATCGCCGCCGATCAGCAGAAACGCGGGCGCGGTGAGAACGTCGCGCTGCGAGGCGAAGCGGCCGGACGGGCCCTGGAGCGCCGTGGCAAGGCTCACATAGTCGGCGGTGCGGTGGTGGTCGATGTTGTTGGTGCCGAAGACGGTGCGGGCGAACTTCTGCAGCAGGTAGCTTTCTTCGTTGGTGGTGCGGTTGGAGCCGATCACGCCGAGGGCTTGCGGGCCACGGGTCTGCTTGAGCTCACGGAGACGGTTGCCGGCAAAGGCGAGAGCCTCGTCCCAACTGACAGGGGTGAGCGGGCTGCCCTTGCCGTTCTTGCGGATGAGAGGCTGGGTAAGGCGCTCGGGCTGGTTGGCGAAATCAAAGGCGTAGCGGCCCTTGTTGCAGAGAAAATCGCCGTTCATGCCGGATCTATCGCGGTTGTCACCACGCATGATCTCGGCACCGTCGCCGGTGGTGCGCACGCCGAGGGTGGTCTTGCAGCCGTCGCCACAGTGCGTGCAGATGGTGGAGGTGTGATTCATCTCCCAGGGGCGAGTTTTGTAGCGATAGGGTCCAGGGAGCAAGGCGCCCACCGGGCAGGCATCGATGCACATGCCGCACTGCTCGCAATCGACGCGAGCGAGGTGGTCGGGGGAGAGCTGTTCGGGGACGTTGGGCGCGATGACGGCGGCAGAACCGCGGTTCTGGATGCCGAGCGCGAAGACATCCATGCCTTCGCCGCACATGCGCACGCAGCGGTAGCAAAGAATGCAGCGCGGGCGATCGAAGAAGACGACCGGCGACCATTGCTGCTCTTCGCGATGGTTTTTGGCTTCGGCGTAGAGGCTTTCCCCGGCGCCGTACTTGAAGGTCATGTCCTGCAGCTCGCACTGGCCGCCGGCGTCGCAGACGGGGCAGTCGAGTGGGTGATTGCCGAGCAGCAGTTCGAGCGTGGACTTGCGGGCCTGCGCGATCTCCGGGGTTTCGGTCTGGACGACCATGCCTTCGGCGACCGGGGTGGTGCAGGCGGTCTGGAGCTTGGGCATCTTTTCGATGCGCACGACGCACATGCGACACGCGGCCTGGAGCGAGAGCCCGGGATAGTAGCAGAAGGCGGGGACCTCGATGCCGGAGGCCTTGCAGGCATCGATAAGCAGCGTGCCCGCGGGGGCGGTGAGTGTTTTGCCGTCTACGGTGAACGATACGTCTGGCATGGCTTTGATCCTAATTTGCTGAAGCCTACTGGTTGATGGCTACTTGCTGAAGCCCTGCGGGAGGCCGGTCTGGATGGAGCAGAGGGCGTCCGGTGGGGCGTTGCCGTGGGTGCTCTGGACGATCGCGCCTCCCGGGCCGACGCCGGCGACGGCCTGGCCTCGGGTGAGCACGGGCGTGGAGGAGTTCTCGAGCTTGGTGACGTCGGGGGCGAGCACGGTGGAGATGGGCATGGAGAGGTCGGCGTCGGCGCCGTTGCGGGTGAGCGCGGCGTAGGTGGGGAACGCGGCGCCGAGGTGATGGATCAGGTTGCGGCTGAGGTCGTCGTTGGTGTAACCGTTCTTGGCGAGGTCGGGCCAGCAGGCCCTCGCGGCGTTTAGCCAGCTGTTGTCGACCGAGGCCGGCTGGCCGGGTTTCGCCAGGCTGCCGGCCTCGGTCTTGGGATGATGGCAGCCGAGAACCAGAGTGCAGAAGAACGCGCACGCGTATACGAGACTGCGCGATGGATTGCTCCGGGCCATCACGCCGCCTGGTGCAAGGCACGCTTGCGCGGTTGCGACTTCGACTTGGGGAGCTTCACTTCGATCCATTCGACGATGTAGCCAAGAACTTTCTCAGATTCGCCTTCAAAGCTGACCGGGTAGGACAGCGTCTTCGTCTCCGGAATGGGTTCACCATCTTCGGCCATGCCTTCAAGATGAAAATCCAGCGCCTCGCGCATCATGTTGCGCATCTGCTCCAGACTCTTGCCCGTCGAGACACATCCGGGAACGTCGGGGAGGAAACCTGAATAGTTCCGCTTGCCTTCTTCGTATACGACCAAGTATCTGCGTTTCACTTCAGGCCTGCCTGTTTCAGGATGCTTTGAAGCGTTTTGGGTTGAGTTCATCCGAGGGGTGTCCTGCAACGGTGACTCTGCCGGGCTTCAAGTTGTGGACGAAGTGCCGGTGACTTCCTCTCTGGGCGTACAGATGCCATTCGTCGCTCTGTATGAGTTTCAGTGCATCGCGAACCTTCACTAGTGCGCACCGACGAGCTCGTTTTTCACCTCGCCGAAGGGTTCAATGGAGATCAATGGACTATCCACGCGGGCGCCCGCGAGGTACTCCTCAAACTCCGACCGAAACTTCTTGATAAAGCCGAGCGTCGGCATGGCGGCGGCGTCGCCTAGCGGGCAGAAGGTGCGGCCCATCATGTTTTCGGCGAGGTACTGGATGTTGTCGATGTCCTTTTTTGTGCCGCCGCCGGCGTGGAAGCGGGTGAGCGTCTTTTTCAGCCAGTCGGTACCTTCGCGGCAGGGGATGCACCAGCCGCAGCTTTCGTGCTGGTAGAACTTGATCGTTCGCAGCGCGAACTCAACGATGGAGACCGTTTCGTCGAGAACCACGACACCGGCAGAGCCGAGCATGGTGCCGGCCTTGGCCATCTGGTCGAAATCCATGCCGACATCGATCTCGTCGGCTTTGAGCACGGGGCAGGAGCTGCCGCCGGGAACGACCGCCTTGAGCTGCTTGTTGTCCGGGATGCCGCCGGCAACCTCGTAGATGGCCTTACGCAGCGAGTACCCCATGGGCAGCTCGTAGACGCCGGGCTTGTTCACGTGGCCGGAGATGCCGAAGAGGCGCGTGCCGCCGTTGCGCTCGGTGCCGAGCTTGGCGTAGGCCTCGCCGCCCATGAGCAGGATGTGCGGGGCGTTGGCGATGGTTTCGACGTTGTTGATGACGGTGGGACCGCCGTACAGGCCGACGACCGCGGGGAAGGGCGGCTTGATGCGGGGGATGCCGCGCTTGCCTTCCAGCGACTCCATGAGGGCGGACTCTTCGCCGACCTCGTAGGCGCCCGCGCCGGTCTGGGTCACGATGTCGAAGTCGACGCCCTCGCGACCGAAGATGTTTTTGCCCAGGAAACCCCGGGCATAGGCGTCCGCCACCGCCTTTTCCACGATCTTGAGCAGATACCGGTACTCGCCGCGAAGGTAGATAAAGCCGATCTTGGCGCCGATGGCGAGACCGGCGATCATCGTGCCCTCAATGACCGCGTGGGGATCGTTGAGAAAGATGACGTGGTCTTTGCAGGTGCCGGGCTCGGACTCGTCGCCGTTGACGAGAACGTACTTGGGCTTCTCGGACTGCTTGGGGACGAAGCTCCACTTCATCCCGGTAGGGAAGCCGGCGCCGCCGCGGCCGCGCAGGCCGGAGGCCTTCATCTCGTTGATGATCCACTCGGGACCCTTGTCCATGGCGAGTTGAACGGCCTTGTAGCCGTCAAGCTCTAGGTATTTATCGATTTTGGTGGCGCCCTGGCCGAAACGTTTCTTGAGAACGATGACCTCGTCGGGGTGGGAGACCTGGTTCGGCATTACTGGATGTCCTCCGGCACAGCGGGGTGACGGCCTTCGGCGTACTCGGCGAGAACCTGGTCCATTTTGGCGGGGGTAAGGAACTCGTGGAAGTCGTAGTTGACCTGAACGGCGGGCGCCCAGCAGCAGGCGCCGATGCATTCGACCTCTTCGAGCGAGAAGAGACCGTCGGGGGTGACGCCTTTGTGCTGGATGCCGAGCTTTTGCTTGCAGTGGTCGAGCAGCTCATAGCCGCCGCGCAGCATGCAGCTGATATTGGTGCAGACCTGCACGTTGTACTTGCCGGCGGGCTTGGTGCGCAGCATGGAGTAATAGCTGAGCACGTTGCGGACGTCGAGCTCGAGCAGATCGAGGCGCCGGGCGAGCTCGGCGACTACCTCGTCGGAGACGTAGCCGACCTCGTCCTGCGCGTAGAGCAGCATGGGGATCAGGGCGGAGCGCTTGACGGGATAAAGGGTTACGAGCCGGTCGAACCGTGCGGCGAGCTCGGGGGAGAACATCGTTTGGGCGATGGCGGCCATGTCACTCTCATACTACGGCTTTTGTGGGTGTTCGGCACGACGCGGATCCGCTGCGCCGCGGGCGCTTTTGCGCTCACGCACAGGCGCCGGGCGCGCTTGCTTGGGCGGCAAGGATCCCCCAAAGTTCCGCGCGTCATGCGGCAAACTGCGCCTTCCGGGTCAACCCGGGCGTACCCTCCAGGTCGTTCGTCTGCAGAGTCTCCGGCCCCTTGTCCCGCGCCATAGGACAGGTTCTACACCACAGAGACTACGGAACCACGGACAACATCTCGCGGGCGAAGCGCTCCGCGGCGAGGTCCATCTCCTCTTCAGGATCGCCGGCGAGGCTGACCGTGCCGTCCTCATGCAGGCGGAACGATTGCGGCGAATGGTCGCTGTCCTCGACTGTGGAGGGGGTGAAGCGCAGCCAGCGGGGGCCGACGCGGAGGGTGATCTCCTCGGCCGAGACCTCGACCACCGCGTGTTGGGGGGCGTTGAGGCCGTGAGCAGCGGCGTAGGAACGCAGCAGCGACGCCCAGGAGGTCCAGAGTTCGGTGTGAAGCCGGGGATCCATCGCCCTACAAACCGCAAGCCTGCCTGAGCAGGCTTTCTACGATCTCGTCCTCGGTGGACTCGCGCTGGGTGGCCATGCCATTGGGTCCGATGTGGAGATAGGTGTAGCCGTCGGCCCCGTGCCGCACGTTGGAGAAGAGTGGGGCATGACCGGGCATGATCGTGATCTGCAGCTTGTTTGCCTCGATGGAGAAGTTGATCTGCTTGCTGCCCTTGAGCTCATAAGGGCAGTGGGCGTCCGGGCGGGACAGCACCAAGGCTGGCAGGGCACCGACGCTCTGGTTGAACGCCGCCGCTTCTTCCTGGACGCGCTTAGCGAGTGAGCCCAGAGCCGCCTCGTCGGAGGCCTTCTGTTCGTTACTCTTCTTTGCGGCGGCTTCTTCCAGCCTGGTGCGTGCCTCGGCACGTTGCTTCAGTTCTTCCGCAAGTTTTCTGCCGATGCCGTCGTTCATGTCGTGCTTTGCTCCGGTTCGTCGTGAGTGGTCTGCTTCGACACGCTATGCTTGCAAGTGGCGTCGAAAGAGTTCAATCGGTAACAGCCGTTTCCGGGAGAGCGCCGAGTGACGGCCTGTTGGTGCCGTAGGCATCTGTCTCCTCGCTGAGGAAGACGACTGCGAAGTCATTCCGGATCGAACGCTGATCCGTTGTCTGCTCGTACTCGCCAGCATCCTTGACCAGCCAGACACAATTCATGCCGTCCCGACGGCTGTAGTAGCCGATGCGAAACAAGCCACCTGGTCGTTGCCCCAGCGTGCTTCGAGCCTGACTACCGAGAGCGGCGGGATCGCACATCCACCGTGCACCGCTCCCTCCAGCAAGCGAAGTGGCTGCGGAACCGGCGTCGGTCTCCGCCGGCGCTTCATCGGTCAATCTCGCCCAGAACAATGTCAATCGAGCCGATTACGGCGACCACATCGGCGATCTGGCGGCCTTTGCACATCGTTTCCAAGGCCTGCAGGGTGGCGAAGTCAGGGTTGCGCATGTGCACGCGGTAGGGTTTGGCGGTGCCGTCCGAGACCACGTAGTAGCTCATCAGGCCGTGCGGGGCTTCGATGCAGCTCATGACCTCGCCGGCCGGCACCGCGAAGCCCTCGGTGACGATCTTGAAGTGATGGATGAGGGACTCCATCTCCGTCTTCATCTTTTCGCGGTCGGGGAGGATGATCTTGGGTGCATCGGCCGCGATGCGGCCCTCGGGGAGGCCGTCGAGGGCCTGGAGGGCGATCTTGACCGACTCGCGCATCTCCTGCATGCGAACGACGTAGCGGGCCCAGACGTCGCAGCCGTTTGAGATCGGGACGTTGAACTGGAACTTCTCGTAGCTGGAGTAGGGCATGTCCCGGCGCACGTCGAAGTCGATGCCGGAGGAGCGCGCAGGAGGACCGGTGACGCCCAGGGCGATGGCGTCCTCGGCGGAGAGCATGCCGACGCCCTTGAGGCGGCCCTGCCAGATGGGATTCCCGGTGAGCAGGCCCTCGTACTCGTCGATCTTGGAGGGGAAGTCAACGAGGAAGTCGCGAATCATCTTGGGTAGATCGAGGGGCATCTCCATGGAC
>CAXTWN010000029.1:17342-21791 GCA_964248055.1 uncultured Acidobacteriaceae bacterium
GGACACGCCACCAACGCGGATGTAGCTGGTCATCATGCGCTGGCCGCTGACGGCCTCAAAGATGCGCAGCACCTGTTCGCGTTCGCGGAAGCAGTACAGGAAGACGGTCATCGCGCCGATGTCCAAAGCGTGGGTGCCCAGCCAGACCAGGTGCGAGTTGATGCGGGAGAGCTCCTGAAACAGAACCCGGATGTACTGAGCGCGCGGAGGGATCTCGAGCTGGAGGAGCTTTTCGACGGCCAGCGCATAGACCAGGTTGTTGGCCATGGGTGCGAGGTAGTCGATCCGGTCGGTGAGCGGCACAACCTGCTGGTAGAACTTGGCCTCGCAGGTCTTTTCGATCCCGGTGTGCAGGTAGCCGATGTCCGGGGCCAGGGAGACGACCGTCTCGCCGTCCACCTCAAGCACCAGGCGCAGCACGCCGTGGGTGGACGGGTGCTGCGGGCCCATGTTGAGGATCATCGTCTGGTCGGAGAGCGGATCGGTGCCGTGCGGATGGTGATGCGCCGAGTCGGCGATCACATCTTCGACGCCCGGAACCAGATCGCGGGCGTTGCGCATGCCGGCCAGCGTGGCGCCGGTGCTGCCGGTGTCCTTCGAGGCGGAGGCGGTGGAGGAGTCGAAAGGAGTTTCGAGGTCGGTAACAGGCATTAGCGGTAGCCCTCCACGGGGTAGTCCTTGCGCAGCGGGTGGCCCTTCCAGTTGTCGGGCATCATGATGCGGGTGAGGCGCGGGTGGCCGGCGAAGGTGATGCCGAAGAGGTCGAAGACCTCGCGCTCATAGAAGTTCGCGGCCGGCCAGACCGACGTGATGGAGTCGATGGTCGGGTTGTCGTCGGTGAGGCGCGCGATCACGCGCAGGCGCTGCTTCAGGCTGTGCGAGAGCAGGTGATAGGTGACCTGGAAGCGGGGCTCTGTGGGGTACCAGTCGACCGCGGTGAGGTCTTCCATGAAGTTGTAGCCGGAGCGCTTGGCGGCTTCCATGGCGGCAATGACCGTCTCCGGGGCGACGGTCAGGGTGAGTTCGCCGCGATCCCACTTGGCATCGGTGATGAGATCGCGCAGGCCCTGGATGGCGACGTGCTGGGCGAGAGCCTCGGTCACGGCGTCTTTGCCGAAGATGGCCTGGGCGGTGGCGGGGGTGTCGAACGGGTTTGTGGGTACGGACATCGGGTGCGCCTTGTGCTGGTACGAGGTCTGGCTTGCGGGAAGGGGTGGCAACTCGGGCGGAAAGCAGGTCCTTCCCGTTCGGCTTCGCTCAGGGTCAGGGTGACAAAGGGTGAAGATTCGTGGCTTTGTAGGAGGCTGGTCAGAGGCGTGGTTGGCGAGACGGTAGCCCGGCGGAACTGGAAGCTCTTGACCTTGAAGCTTTACAGATCGGCGCGGTCGTTGCTCCAGTTGAGGACACCCTTCTTCCACACGTAGAAGAGGCCGACGGCGACGAAGCCGAGGTAGACGAGCATCTCCCAAAAGCCGAAGAGGCGGGAGCCGGTGATGTGCGGCAGTTGGCGGTAGATGACCGCCCAGGGAAGCATGAAGACCGCCTCCACGTCGAACAGAATGAACAACATGGCGACCATATAGAAACGGACACTGAAACGTCCGCGCGCGTCGCCGACGGGGTCCATGCCGCACTCATAGGCGCCGAGCTTAATGCGCGAACGCTTATGCTTGCCCAGGAAATACGAGCCGAAAACCATGCCGCCCGCCATACCGACGGCAACCAGGATCTGCAGCGCGAGAGGGAGGTATTGCCAGATATAGGGTGTACGCATCGCCATTCTGAGGGTAGGAGGGGGCGGAGTGGGTGTCAAGCATGCGCCGGGATGGACTTGGGCAGGAGCAAAAGCAGGTTCCTCGGCTGCGCTCGGGATGACCATTTGAAGGCATGAGCGGCTGGGAAAAGCTCAAGATGGCGGGATTAGAGAAGGCCCTTGTACCAGCTAAGCAGGGCTTCGCCGACCAGGGCCGTGATCAGGCCACCCGCGGCGAGGAAGCTGCCCAGCGGGAGTTTGGTGGCGGCGTGGGCGCGGCCTCGGGCGAGGAGGTAGACCGCGTAGGTGGCGCAGGCGACCATGCCGAGGAAAAAGCTGAGCATAGCGTCGCCGAAGCCGAGAAAGCCGGCGATCATGGCGAGGAGTTTGGCGTCGCCAAGGCCCATGCCTTCGCGGTGGCGGAGCGCTTTGTAGAGCGCGCGGATGAGCAGAAGCACGAGGGCTGCGGCGAGGATCGCCAGGATCCGACCCATCACCAGGGCCTCGGTGCCGGTGAGGAAGACGTCGCCGCGGGCGGCCGAGGAGCCGGGGCTGGACATCCGCAGGCTGCTGTGGGGCAGGTGGATGTCGCCTTCCCCGGGAGCGAGGAAGAAGACCCGGACGCAGACCAGCAGGAAGCCGAGCGCGGCGCCGGGGAGGGTGAGGGCGTCGGGCAGGGTGTGGGTCTGCCAGTCGATGACCAGGAGAGCGAGCAGGAAACAGCCCAGGAGCAGCACGCCGAGCGTGTCGAGCAGCAGGCGTGCGTTCTGGTCGGCGGTCAAGGGAGCGGAGAGGTGGCGCAGCCCGTGCAGAAGGATGGCGGCGACGACCGTGAACCAGAGGCCGGTGGCGAGTTCAACCAGCGGATAGCGCCACGGGATGGGCGCCTTGCACTCCCGGCAGCGGCGGGCCAGCAGGAGCCAGCTGAGCACCGGGATGTTGTCGTGCCAGACGATCGTTTGCCCGCAGCCCGGGCAGTGCGAGCGCGGGCGGACGACGCTTTCGCCGCGGGGCAGTCGCGAAATGCAGACGTTAAGGAAGCTGCCGAGAAGCAGGCCGAGGCTGAAGGCGGCAAGCTCGACGAGCCAGTCGAACAGCATAGGTTGAGTATAGGTGGGTAGCAGGGGGTCGGCGTTGCCGGCGTCGCGCGGAAGGCACCCGGAGTGGGGCCAAAGAGGCGGACGCAAAGGTAAGATTTGCCGTTTCTTTCACTCTCCTGAAGGTGGCACGGGGGATGGCTGTCGCAGAGTTGACAAACGGCCGGGGTCCTCTTTACAAAGGAAGTACACGGGAAAGGAGGATGATCCGATATATGAAGATTGAAGGCAGTTGTTGCTTTACCACACGTGAGGTGACTGAGGCTTAGAGCATCCGTTGCTCTAGACCTGGCGGGTTGAAACTGCTTCAACCATGATGTCCTTCGCCGAGGCCCATCCGAGAACGGATGCCTCAGGTCAATCTACCCAGCTCACCGACAAACGGCCCACCTGCGTATGCGGGTGGGCCGTTTGCATTTGGGGCGGGGCGGTCGGAAGGGCAGGCGCGCGGAACGCGGCGGTCTCAACGCCTGCACCGCCCTTGGTCGAGGTTTTTGCGCAGCTTGTGTGTGCGGCGGGGAGGCATTGTTTGGGTACGATGGAGCTATGAGCAATGCGGTGCTGGAGCAGCGGGCTGGCGCGGAGTCGCAGGCGGGGTTGGATGATCTTGTGATCGGCGGGCGCCGGTTTCGGTCGCGGCTGATTGTGGGGACCGGCAAGTACAAGGATGGCCTGGAGACGAAGGCAGCCATTGAAGCCTCTGGGGCGGAGATGGTCACGGTCGCCGTGCGGCGCGTGAATCTCGACCGCTCGCGCGAGAGCCTGCTGGACTTCATCGATCCGGAGCGGTATTTTCTGCTGCCAAACACGGCGGGATGCTATACGGCCGAGGAGGCGATTCGGGCGGCCCGGCTGGCGCGCGAGGTCGGGATCTCGGATTGGGTGAAGATTGAGGTGATTGGCGATCAGGCGACGCTGTACCCCGATGTGCAGGCGACCGTGGAAGCCACGCGTGTGCTGGTGAAGGAAGGCTTCACCGTGCTGCCGTACACGACCGATGACATCGTGTTTGCCAAGCGCCTGATCGATGTGGGGGCGGCGGCGGTGATGCCCCTGGGGGCGCCGATCGGGACAGGGTTGGGGATCGCCAATCCGTATACGCTGCGCATGATGCGGGAGTTGATCACGGCGGTGCCGCTGGTGGTGGACGCGGGCTTAGGGACGGCGAGCGATGCGGCGCTGGCGATGGAGATGGGCTTCGATGCCGTGCTCTTGAACACGGCCATGGCAGGGGCCAAGGACCCGGTGCGGATGGCGTCGGCGATGCGCAAAGGGGTGGAGGCCGGGCGGGAGGCGTTTCTGGCGGGGCGGATGCCGCAGCAGCTGTATGCGAGCGCCAGTTCGCCGCTGGAGGGGATCTCCCAGAGTGGACTGCGGAGCGGAACCCAGAACTGATGCCACGTCGCGACGATATTGCCAAGATTCTGGTGATCGGCTCGGGGCCGATTGTGATCGGTCAGTCCGCCGAGTTCGACTACTCCGGCACCCAGGCGTGCAAGGCGCTGAAGGCGGAAGGGTACGAGGTGGTGCTGGTGAACTCGAACCCGGCATCCATCATGACCGATCCGGAGATCGCCGATCGCACCTACATCGAGCCGC
>CAXTWN010000029.1:21801-26911 GCA_964248055.1 uncultured Acidobacteriaceae bacterium
CGGCGTACCTCGAGAAGATCCTGCGGCTGGAGAAGGATCGCCTCGGACCGGGTGCGGGCAGGTTCGCCGTGCTGCCGACCGTGGGTGGGCAGACCGCGCTGAACCTTGCCGTCGACCTGGCCGACAAGGGCGTTCTGGAACAGCTGGACGTGGAACTGATCGGGGCGAAGCTGGAGGCGATCAAGAAGGCCGAGGACCGGCTGCTGTTCAAGGACGCGATGAACAAGATCGGGCTGGATATGCCCCGGTCGATGCTGGTGAACAACATCCGCGATGGCCTGGAGTTCGCGGGAAAGCTCGGATTCCCGGTGGTCATCCGGCCCAGCTTTACGCTGGGCGGTTCGGGCGGCGGCATTGCGTATAACCGCGAAGAGCTGATGGAGATCCTGGCACGCGGACTGGATCTTTCGCCGGTGCATGAGTGCCTCTTGGAAGAATCGGTTCTCGGGTGGAAGGAATATGAGTTGGAGGTGGTGCGCGACCTGAACGACAACGTCGTGATCATCTGCTCGATCGAGAACTTCGACCCCATGGGCGTGCATACGGGGGACTCGATCACGGTGGCGCCCGCGCAGACGTTGAGCGACCGCGAGTACCAGCGCATGCGCGATGCGGCGATCGCCGTGATTCGCGAGATCGGGGTCGAGACCGGCGGGTCGAATGTGCAGTTTGCGGTGAACCCGCAGACCGGGCGCATGACGGTGATCGAGATGAATCCGCGGGTGTCGCGGTCCTCGGCGCTGGCGTCCAAGGCGACCGGCTTTCCGATCGCGAAGATCGCCGCGCGGCTGGCGGTGGGCTACACGCTCGACGAGTTGCAGAACGACATCACCAAGGCGACGCCGGCGTGCTTTGAGCCGACCATCGACTACGTCGTGGTCAAGATCCCCAAGTGGCAGTTCGAGAAGTTTCCGGGCGCCAACGAGGTGCTGGGGCCGCAGATGAAGTCCGTCGGCGAGGTGATGGCGATCGGCCGCAGCTTCAAAGAAGCGCTGATGAAGGCGGTGCGCTCGCTGGAGACGGGCAAGAAGGCCGGCGCGGAGACGGTGGACCCGCGGCGGCAGACGCAGCGACTGGTGACGCCGCATCCGGAGCGCCTGCAATATCTGCGCTATGCCTTTGAGCATGGCATGGCGGTGCGCGAGGCCGCACGGCTCACGGGGATGGACCCCTGGTTTTTGCACCAGATGAAGCTGATTGCCGATGAGCAGAAGTTTGTAAGCGAGCGCGGGCTCCTGTCGCTGGACAGCTTTGAGCTGCAGACAGCCAAGCGCATGGGGCTCTCCGATGAGCGGCTCGCGGCCATGTTTGCTCTGGACGGCAGGGACGGCGCGGCGCAGGTGCGGGCGCGGCGCGAAGAGCTCGGCGTACGACCGGTCTTCAAGCTGGTGGACACCTGCGCGGCGGAGTTTGAGAGCTATACGCCGTACCTGTACTCCTGCTACGACGAGGAGGATGAGGCGGCGCCGACCACCCGCAGAAAGGTCATCATCCTGGGCTCGGGACCGAACCGCATCGGGCAGGGCATTGAGTTCGATTACTGCTGTTGCCATGCGGCGTTTGCGCTGCGCGAGGACGGCTACGAGACCATCATGGTGAACTGCAACCCGGAGACGGTGTCGACCGACTACGACACTTCGGACCGGTTGTACTTTGAGCCATTAACCTTTGAGGATGTGCTCGCGGTATACGAGCACGAGGCCTCAGCCGGCGCCGGGATCGGCATGATCGTGCAGTTTGGGGGGCAGACGCCGCTGAATCTGGCGCTGCCGCTGAAGGCTGCAGGCGTGCCAATCATCGGCACGTCGCCGGAGTCGATCGATCTGGCGGAGGACCGCAAACGCTTCGGCAAGCTGCTCGAGGAGCTGGAGATCCCGCAGCCTCCGGCGGCGATGGCGACCTCGGTGGAAGAAGCCCTGGCGGGCGCGCGGAGGGTGAGCTATCCGGTGCTGGTGCGGCCGTCGTATGTGCTGGGTGGCCGGGCGATGGTGATTGCGTACAACGACGACGCTGTGCGGCGGTATATGACCACCGCGATCGAGTATTCGCAGGAGCGTCCGGTGTTGATCGATCACTTCCTCGAAGATGCGCAGGAGTTGGATGTGGACGCTCTGTGCGACGGCGACGATGTCGTCATCGCGGGCATCATGCAGCACATCGAGGAGGCGGGCGTGCACTCGGGAGATTCCTCGTGTGTGCTGCCGGCGGTCGATCTCTCGGCCGAGGTGTTGAAGACGGTTCGGGCGTATACACGCAAGCTGGCGCTGGCGCTGAACGTCGTGGGGCTGGTGAACCTGCAGTTCGCGGTGCAGCGCGGCAAGGTGTTTGTGATCGAGGTGAACCCGCGCGCCTCGCGGACCGTGCCGTATGTGTCCAAGGCCACCGGGGTGCAGCTGGCGAAGATCGCTTCACGGCTGATGACGGGGCAGCGGCTGCGTGATCTGCTGCCGGAGCAGGTGGAGAGTGGCGACGACCTCAGTACCGGCGATCACTTCTTTGTGAAGTCGCCTGTGTTTCCCTGGGGCAAGTTTCAGGGAGTGGATCCGGTGTTGGGACCGGAGATGCGCTCGACCGGCGAGGTGATGGGCATCGGAACCAGCTTTGGTGAGGCGTTTGCGAAGGCGCAGACGGCGGCGGGCTTGATTTTGCCCACCGAAGGGACCTTGTTCTTGAGCGTGAATGATCGGGACAAGGAGGATCTTGTGCCACTCGCAAGGAAGTTTGCGCATGCGGGCTTCCGACTTGTGGCGACCCACGGTACCGCGGCGATGCTGGAGCAGGCGGGGCTGCAGGTCGAGCGGGTCTACAAGGTCGATGAGGGCCGGCCCAACGTGGTGGATCTCATCAAGAGTGAGCGGATCCACCTGATCGTGAACACGCCCACAGGACAGGGCGCGGTCTTTGATGAGCAGGCGTTGCGCCGGGCCGCCGTCGCGGCGCGTGTGCCGATGATCACCACCGTTGCGGCCGCGCGGGCTGCCGCCGAGGGTATCGAAGCCTTGCAGTCCGGCCGGGGATCGGTGGAGTGCCTGCAGGAGCTGCATGCGGCGCGAAGGCAGGCCGTCCTGCAAAGCTGATCTGGCGCGAGTGGTTCTGCTAGATTCGGTGTGGTTCCAGGGCGCCGGAGGTGGTTGCCGGTTGGTGCCGCGGGCTGTGTGCCCGGGCTGCTTGCACCACGTCTGACGCGGTGACTACGAGCGCGATCCAGAGCAGGTCGGCTCCGAGCAGATGCGCTACCTGCAAGGTCGTGGGCGCAAGCGTAAGCACGTCGGCGAGGCCGAGCAGCAACTGTGAGGCCAGGAGCGCCCAAAGCACGCGGCCGCGTTGCCGACCGATGCGCATCGCCAGCAGCGCGGTGAGAAGAAAAACTCCGGTGGACGCGGCGGGATGCATCCAGCGCATGCGGATCAGCAGCGGAGACGAGGGTGCCAGGTCGGCCAGCAGAGCGCTACGCAGGCTGGTGGACGGGAACAGCGTGTCGGCCAGCGCCGCGACGGAGCCTGTCGCGCCTGTGAGCACCATCAGGGCGATCGCGCCAAGTGCGAGTCCTCGTGGAGCGGCGGCGGCGAAGCTCAGTGGCGGGCGAGGGCGTTGCCACCACCACGCCAGGGACAGCGCTCCGAGGAGCAGCAGAGTGTTGGAAAAGTGGACGCATTGCACGAGGACCCGCGCATCCGAGGCGTTGTGTTCGACATAGCCACCTAGAACGAGGACCGCGCCGAGCAGCGCTTCGGTAAGCAGCAGAAGACCGGACCAGAGTGCGGCCTTGCGGGCGCGGGCTCCGGGCGCTTGCGCCAGAAAGGTCCAGGCGATCAGCACGGCAACGAGAGCCGTGCAGACCGCCGTGATGGAGCGGTGGGCAAACTCGATCACCGTGGCGAGCCGCGGGTGTGTGGGAAAGACCTCGCCGTTACAAAGGGGCCAGTGATTGCCGCAGCCGGCGCCGGATCCCGTGGCGCGCACGACCGCACCTTCGAGGACGACAAAGATCATCCAGGCGAGGGTGACCGCCGCGAAGGCGGAGAGACCACGTCCGGAGCGCAAACGTTGAAACAGACGCCGCATAACGTTATGGTACGCGGGACGCGGTCTTGCCGCCGAGGGCTCATGGGTGAGGTCAGCTGCGAGCCAGTTCGCGGGCGCGTTCGGTGGCGCGTTTCACGGCTTTGATCAGCGTGACGCGCAGGCCGCCTTCTTCGAGCTCGAGGATGCCGTCCACCGTGCAGCCGGCCGGCGTGGTGACCTCGTCCTTCAGCAGTGCGGGGTGTGCCCCGGTTTCGAGCACCATGCGCGCAGCGCCGTAGGCGGTTTGCGCGGCGAGTTGGGTCGCGATGTCGCGGGGCAATCCCACGTTCACGCCTGCCTCCGCCAGGGCTTCGAGGATGATGTAAAGAAAAGCTGGACCGGAGCCGGACAGGCCGGTGACCGCGTCCATGTGCCTTTCGTCGACCTCGACGACGCGGCCGACGGTGCGGAACATGCGGTCGGCGAGCCGCATCTGGTCAGGCGAGGTGAAGCGCCCACGGACGATGGCGGTCATGCCGGCCCCGAGGGTGGCAGGGGTGTTGGGCATCGCGCGGATGACCGCAAGCGGTGTTCCGGCGGCTGCCTCGATGGCTGCGGTGGTGACCGAGGCCGCAATCGAGATAAGAAGGGCGTCGGAGCGAAGCGCCGGAGCGATCTCCCGGATGACGTCGGCAACCTGCGTGGGCTTGACGCCGAGGACCACGAGGTTCGCCTCGCGGACAGCGGCGACGTTGTCCGTCGTGGCGCGGACGCCGAGCCGCGCTCCGAGGGCAACGGCGCGCTCCGTGTGCGCCGTGGTGGCGACGATCTGTTCCGGAGCGAGCAGACCGGAGTGAACGAAGGCGCTGAGCAGGATGCCGCCCATCTTGCCGGCACCGAGCATGGCGAGCCTGCCCCCGAGACGGTGCTCGCCGCTGGCGTCAGCCTGAGGTAGGGAGTGCATGGGCCAGCGTACCATCGGCGCGTTCGGTTGCGCCGCGGGCTAGCTGGCCAACGGAAGCGCGTCCGTTTGTGCGGCCGCCTCCAGCATGCGGTAAAGCGTGGAGCGGCTGATACCCAGCACCTCAGCGGCGCGGAGTTTGTT
>CAXTWN010000030.1:0-25579 GCA_964248055.1 uncultured Acidobacteriaceae bacterium
CCACCCTCTGCACCAGCCCCGCCCTCGGTCGGTACCCACAGTGCGTCATCCCCTACGCCGCAAAGAAACAACGTCGGCGTGGAACCCTTGCCTGCCTTCGCCAGCACTCCGGCCCTGGCAACCTCACCGTCCGTGCCTCCGAAGGATCAGCCGCTGAACCACGCGTCTTCGATCGCCGCAACCGAGCCCGGCCCCAAACAGATCGAGTCGCTTGAAGCAGGCCCAGAGCCAACCCAGGCCACTGAGCCTGCAACCAATCACGCCATCCCCGCCCTCAACCTCGACCTCGCCGCCCTCCAAGCCGCCGCGGTAGCCGCCCTAGCAGCCACCAAAGGCCAAACCTCCGCAGCCGAGCAGCTCGAAGAGACTACCTGGGTGGTCAACGGCGACACTCTCGCAATCCAGACCACCCTCACAAAGACCATGCTGCCGGTGGTCTTCAACACCGAAGCCGACCGCCTGCTCAAAGCCGCGCTCCGCAACGGCAACGCAGGCCACCTGCAGGTCAAACTGCTCCCCGGCGTTGCCACTTCCAACGGCAACGGCAAAGCCAAACCAACCCGCTCAGCCGCCGCTGGCAGTGCAGCCGAACTCGCCGAAAAACATCCTCTCGTGCAGGAAGCGCGCCGCCTCTTCTCCGCCGAGATCTCCAACGTCATCGACCTCCGCGGCAAAGACTAGATCTCTTCTAAGTCCGCTCGCCCCTTCTCCGAGTTGTCATCCTGCAGCGCAGCAAGGGATCTGCTTCTCGCCAGCCCCGCACAACCCTCAAAGGAACCTACATGGATCTCAGCAAGATGCAGGAGATGCTCTCCCAGGCCAACGTCATGCGCGACAGCATGGAAGAGCGCATGGCCCAAACCATCGTCGAAGCCACCTCCGGCGGTGGCGCGGTGGAGGCGCGCATGAACGGCCGCAAGGAGCTCCTCAAGCTCACCATCACCCCCGCCGCAGCCTCGGCTGCCGCCGGCGACATCACCATGCTCGAAGACCTTATCGTCGCCGCGATCAACGAAGCGGGCCGCAAAGCCGATCAGGCCATGCAGGCCGCCAGCGGCGATCTCCTCGGCAACCTCGGCCTCCCCGGCTTCGAATGATCATGTGCCCTGATCCCTGTACCCTAGCCCCTGTGCCCTGCTCCCTGTGATGGCTACTCGCTTCGCGCCTCCCATGGCGCGCCTCATTGACGAACTTCGCAAGCTGCCCGGCGTCGGCACCAAGACCGCGCAGCGCTTCGCCTTCCATATCCTGCGCTCCACCGATCACGACGCCCAGGCCCTCTCGCACGCCATCCAGGCCCTCAAACAGGCCCTGCGCCTCTGCTCGATCTGCAACAACGTCACCGACGTCGATCCCTGCGGCTACTGCACCAGCCCCTCGCGCAACACCCGTCTTCTCTGCGTCGTGGAAGAACCCACCAACATCGCCGCGATCGAACGAACCCGCACCTGGAACGGCGTCTACCACGTCCTCCACGGCACCCTGTCTCCCGTCAACGGCGTGGGTCCCGAGCAGCTCCGTTTAGCCAATCTTTGGCCGCGTCTCGAGTTCGCCGAAGAGCTGATCCTGGCCACCTCACCCACGGTAGAGGGCGAGGCCACCGCGCGCTTCCTCGCGGACGAAGCGCACGCCCAGCATCCCGAACTCCGCATCACGCGCATCGCCACCGGCGTTCCCGCCGGCTCCGACATCGAGTACGCCGACGAGGTCACCATGACCCGCGCCCTCGAAAACCGCCGCCAGCTCTAGCGCGGTGCTCAAGCTGGGCTTCCGTCAAAAGGGATGGGTCAATACACTGCGACATCCCATCACTTCTGTTCAGGACTGAGCGCTTCGGTCCATGCATCATGGATGGCCTCAATCACCACCACTGGTTCATCGAGCATGATCTCGTGCCCACTTCTCATTGCGATACGGAGTTGCCCTTTGGAGGAGCGGCTGGCGAGATCCCTTGTCATGCTGTCTACCGCCGCGTTGAACTCTGCGGTGTGAGCAGCCAGGGGTTCATCAAAGCTAAGCGGTATGCCGTGTTCCAGAACTATCAACGGCTTGTCATAGTGCCAGACCAGCAACTTGCCGGGTGCCGTTCCGCCTCCTCGCTCCACTAAGACTGGAGCCGCAGGTGGTCCTTGAACCGAGCGGGGATCAATCGCTTGATAACGCCACACCTGCTCCTCGTGAGCCGAATCGATGAATACCAGGGCCGCCACCTGTTCAGGAAAGTACTTCGTGAATCTGCGAACAAGGAGACCGCCTGCCGAGTGGCCAACAAGGAGGTATGGAGCCTGAACGTGTGCCGATGCGAGCAGGTTTTTCAGGTCTTCTACCTGCTCATCTATGCTCTCGCTCTCTGGACGCGCTCCATCGTGATCGATCGTACTCTGACCCAGGCCCTCCCGGTCATAGCTACAGACCTGGGTGAAGCGAGCAATCTGCGGCATCACCAGCTTCCAATCGCTCGCCTCTCGGTACAGACCGGTACTTAGAATCACAACCGGACCGTGCCGTTGACCCTCGCAGTGCACGTAGAGGTGTCGTTTGCCTGCGGGGAATACTCCCGTCTGCGCTACCGCTTGTCGGCCCAACGTGATGCCAAGAACCACTGCGGCAACCCACGCGCTTCGTCCTTGCATGCTCCTTGCCTGCCTCCTAAAAATCTGTTCGCAACGAGAAACGCCTTTACCGGAACCTATGATTACGTCCGCACCACATCTACACCATCACCCGCAGATCCCCGCCCGTCATCTCTTTGGGCAACCCCAAGCCGAGCAAGCCCAGGATCGTCGGCGAGATGTCGCGCAAGCTCCCACCGTCGCGTACGGCAACCTTGTTCCCCTGCTCCGTCACCAGCACAAACGGCACAGGATTGGTCGTGTGCGCGGTATGTGGTCCGCCGCTCACCGGATCGATCAGCAACTCCGCATTGCCATGATCGGCCGTCAGGATCCAACTCGCCCCCGCTGCGCGCACCGCTTGGTAGATACGCTCCAGCTGCGCATCCACGGCCTCGACCGCCTTCACCGTCGGCTCCATCTTTCCCGAATGCCCAACCATGTCCGCGTTTGCGAAGTTCACAATCATCACATCGAAGGCCCGATCGCCTAACGACCGCTCCACGATGTCGCCAATGCCCTCGGCCGACATCTCCGGTGCTAAGTCATACGTCGCGACCTTCTTCGACTGCACCAGCTCCCGGTCCTCCCCCGCAAACGGCTTCTCGATCCCGCCGTTGAAAAAATACGTCACGTGCGCATACTTCTCCGTCTCCGCCACCCGCAGGTTGCGCAGCTCATGCTTTGCCATCACGTTCGCCAGCAAGTTGTCCATGCTCTCCGGCGGAACGATCATCGGCAACGTGAAGTTCTTGTCGTACTGGGTCATCGTGACGAAGTGGAGGTCTGTGGGCACATCCGCCCGCGGGATCTCCATGTCCAACTCCGCCGCCTTCGGCAGATCGATGCCGCCGTTCTTTGTCAGTCCGCTACCCCGAGCCAGCACCCGCGTGATCTGCCGCACCCGATCCGCGCGGTAGTTGAAGCAGATCACCGCATTGCGATCGCCGATGCGCGCCACCGGCTCGCCGTGATCTTCCACGCAACAGAACGGCTCCACAAACTCGTCCGTCACGCCGTTGTTGTAACTCTCGCGCACTCGCGCAATGGCGTCGCGATACGCTCCACCCTCAGCCTGCCCGCGTACCATCGCGTTGAACGCCTTGTGCTCGCGCTCCCAACGCAGGTCGCGGTCCATCGCGAAATACCGCCCACTCACACTGGCCAGCTTGCCCACGCCATACTCGGCGAACTTCGCTTCGAGCTCCTCAAGATAGCGTGCGCCGCTCGTGGGCAGCGTATCGCGGCCATCCAGAAACGCATGCACATACACTCGCGCGAGCCCACGCTGTGCGGCCATCTGCAGCAACGCATACAGATGCCGCTGGTGGGAATGCACGCCACCATCGCTCAGCAAACCGATGAGCTGCAGTGCCCGCCCTGCCTGCGCACCCGCCTCCATCGCACGCACAATCGTCGGATCTTCGAAGAACGCTCCTGAAGCAATCGCCTCATCGATGCGCGTGATGTCCATGCGCACCACGCGGCCTGCGCCCAGGTTCAGATGCCCCACCTCGGAGTTGCCCATCTGTCCGTCCGGCAAGCCCACAAAGTGCTCACTTGCGCGGATCAGCGTGTTCGGGTACTCGCGCAGCAGCTTGTCGTAGGTGGGTTTACGCGCCAGCGCAATCGCATTGCCCTGCGTCTCGGCGCGATAGCCCCAGCCATCCAGAATCGTGAGCAGCACAGGGCCGCCGCGGCGCGTTGCCATCGCCTACTCCGCGCGGTTCACGGCCGCGAGTCCGAGAAAGAGCGCCGCACCACCCAGATCTTCTTCAATGCGCAGCAGCTGGTTGTACTTGGCGATCCGGTCCGTGCGCGACGCCGACCCCGTCTTAATCTGCCCCGCGCCCGTCGCCACCGCGAGATCCGCGATGAACGTATCCTCGGTCTCGCCGGAGCGATGCGAGATGATCGCGGTATAGCCATGCCGGCGCGCCAACTCGATCGTGTCCAGCGTCTCCGAGATGCTGCCGATCTGGTTCAGCTTCACAAGCACGGAGTTCGCCACACCCTCGTCGATCCCCCGCTGCAGAATCTTCGAGTTCGTCACGAACAGGTCGTCGCCGACCAGCTGCACCTTGTCTCCGATCTGCTGGGTCAAGGCGCGCCAGCCTGCCCAGTCGTTCTCATCCAGCCCGTCTTCCAAGGACACGATCGGATACTGCCGCACCCAGCTCTCCCAGAAGCTCACCATCTCCTCGGAGCCCTTTTCGCTCTTGTCGCTCTTGTGAAACACGTACTTCCCTTTAGCCCTGTCGAAGAATGAACTCGCCGCCGGATCGAGTGCAATCGCGATCTCCTCACCGGCCTTGTAGCCCGCAATCCCCACGGCTTCGAGAATTACCTCAATGGCTTCTTCGTTGGACTTGAGCGAAGGTGCAAATCCACCCTCATCGCCCACGGCGGTGTTGTACCCGCGCTTCTTCAGCACGCCCTTCAGCGTGTGAAACACCTCCGCGCCCCAGCGCAGCGCGTCAGAAAAGCTCTCGGCGCCCACCGGCATCACCATGAACTCCTGAAAGTCCACGTTATTGTCCGCATGCGCGCCGCCGTTGAGGATGTTCATCATCGGCGTGGGCAGAATGCAGGCATTCACGCCGCCGAGGTAGCGATACAGCGGCAATCCCAGCGCCTCCGCCGAGGCCCGCGCACAGGCCATCGACACCGCAAGGATCGCGTTCGCCCCCAGGCGCCCCTTGTTCTCCGTGCCATCCAGCGCCAGCATCGTGGCATCAATCAGCCGCTGGTTGCTCGCATCCATGCCCTTCAACTCGGGCGCGATGGCGCTCTCCACATTGTCGACCGCCTGCAACACACCTTTGCCGAGATAGTGTTCCATGTCGCCATCCCGCAGCTCCACCGCCTCATGCTCGCCGGTAGACGCGCCGCTGGGCACCGCTGCGCGCCCGCGGACCCCGCCTTCCAGCACGACATCGGCCTCCACTGTAGGATTGCCGCGGCTGTCCAGGATCTCCCGCGCGTGAATCGACACAATCTCCGTCATAGGTCTTCGCCTCTCCTTTTGACTTGTACCCGCGCCCGCTCTTGTACGGGCAATACGATGCTGAAGACGGTCTTCCAGCCGGGGCCGCCGGTCCACGGCAACGCTCGCTCCACTCAGCCCAAAGATGCTCTCTACCAGCTCCGCCAAACCCCGCCCCGACGCGTCATTCTAACAAAGCCGCTTCGCTGCGCCGTGACTCCGCTTCGCGCTCCGCGAGCTCATGACCCCGTATCCGATGCCGCGCCACATCATGCCGCGTCAGCACCGGCAGCAGCAGCCGAATGCGTGTCCCACGCCCCGGCCGGCTGATCACCTCCACGTCCGCCGCATCCTGAAACAGCACCTGCATGCGCTCGCGCACATTGCGCATGCCGATGCCCATACCATCCCTGCCCAGGCTGTCCTCCGTGGGCCCGGCCTGCCGCTCCGGGTTCATTCCCACGCCATCATCCTCAATCTCGATCAGCAGTCTGCCCGAAAACACCCGTCCTCGCAGCGTTACCGTGCCCCCATTCAGCCGCGGTTCCAGCCCGTGCTTGATGCTGTTTTCGATCAGCGGCTGCAGCAGCATGCTCGGCACCTCCAGCGGCAGCGCCTCCTCGGCAATCTCCTTCACCACGCGCAGTTTTTCGCCGAAGCGAATCACCTCGATGTCCAGGTAGTCATCCGTAAACGCAAGCTCATCCTCCAGCGGTACAAAGGCATCACGTTCGCGCAGCAGCGTGCGCAGGATGCTGCCCAGCATCACGATCATCTCGCGCGCCAGCTCCGGCTCAGATCGGATCAACGACGCGATCGAGTTCAGCGTGTTGAACAGGAAATGCGGATTAATCTGCCGCTGCAGGGCATCGAGCCGCGCCTCCATCAGCAGCCGGCTCTGCTCCTCCAGCTTGCGCTCGATGCGCACCGCGTTCCAGATCTTCAGCGGGATGCCCACAATGACCGGCGTGCACGCACAGATCGCGAGCGCAAACAACCACCTCTTCGAGCTGAGCTCGAAGTACCGTCCCGGCTGCATACGCGCCAGCACGCTGGCGGCCAGCTGCGTGGCCATCAGCAACACCAGCAACACGATCTGCCGGTCCAGTCTGGGATGCCGCAGCGTCCGCCGCACCCACCGGTACACGCTCAGGTCGATCAGCGGCGAAAAGGACCAGATGTCCTCCTCCTCCGCAAAGCGCCGGTAGCCGCCGAACAGGCACGCGACGCCCACATTCACCGGCAGCGCCAGCCACTCATGATGCCCCAGCGCCGGCAGCGCCAGCACCGCGCCCCCCAGCGCCGCCGGCGCCGATCCCAGCAGCAACCCCAGCAGCGCGGTCGCCTGCAGCGCCAGATCCGCCGCCAGAAAGTTCGACACGCGCAGCCGAATCCATACCCCAAGCGCCAGCGGCACGCAGATCCACGCCAGCAGCTTGAGCACATCCGTCCTGCTGCGCCCGCTCTGCAGCAGCAGTCGCTTGAAGCGCACGGACCGCGCCAGCGAACTCGCCAGGGCAGCCGCCACCCCCAGCTTCACCAGCAGCGAAATGAGCAGCAGCTTGGCATCGATCTCGTGCACCCCTTCACTGTACGCGCCCGCAACGATCGGCCTTTGCGCACTCGCGACCTGTTCTCAGCGCGCTTGGCTCTCCTATCCACCCCCACCCGCGAATCTTCACCACCCAAGCCGGAATCTAAACTGCTGCTATGCCTTTGCTCAGCCTTGCCAAGGTCGCCGATGCCGCCTTCCCCACGCGCTGGGGTCAGTTCCGCATCCTCGGCTTTGAGGGCATTACCCAACCCGGCAACCCCGCGCGCCGCCCCATCGAAGGCGCCGTCGCCCTGGTCATGGGCGACATCCACAGCGCTCCGCCCATCGTGCGCATCCACTCCCAGTGCCTTACGGGCGACGTCTTCCACTCCCTGCGCTGCGACTGCCACGACCAGCTCCACCTCGCCCTCAAGCGCATCGCCGACGAGGGCGCCGGGATCCTGCTTTACGAGCAGCAGGAAGGTCGGGGCATCGGCCTCATGGCCAAACTACGCGCGTACGAACTGCAGGATCAGGGGCTCGACACCGTCGAAGCCAACCACCAGCTGGGCTTCCCGACCGACCTCCGCCTCTTCGAGCTTCCGGCTGCCATCCTCCGCGAACTCCAGGTCCCGGCCGTCCGCCTGATGACCAACAACCCGGACAAGGTCGCCGCGCTTGAAGACGCCGGCATCCAGGTCGTCGAGCGCCTCAGCGCCACGATCCCTTCCGAACCCACCTTCGAGCGCTACCTCGAAACCAAGCGCGAGAAACTCGGGCACCTGGTCAGCTAATCGACCGCACCGCGGGCCACAATGCCCTGGCACGGCTGCTCTCCCTGAGCACCCGCAAGCACAAAGCGATGCCCCAGGTTGGGGCCAGAACTACAAGCCCCGGCACATCCGGCAGACAGAGCCCCCGTCTGACACATCCAGAAGCTCCTTGCTCGCCTCTAAACGACCGACACCTCCCGAAAGGCCGCGCCCCATGGACCTCGCCGCTCTCGCCCCCTTCAAAAACGAGCCCTTTACTGACTTTTCCACCTCGGAGAACAAGCGGGCCATGGAAGCGGCCCTCGCCCGCGTACACACCGAGCTCGGCCAGTCCTACGACCTGGTGATCGGCGGCCACCGCGTCCGCGAAGGTGCCCCGTTTACCTCCATCAATCCTGCGCATCCCGCCGAGGTGATCGGGGTCCACCACAGCGCCGAGCCCGCCCTCGCGGACCGCGCGGTCGCGGCCGCGCTCGCGGCCTTCCCCGGCTGGTCCCGCACACCCAGTACCGAGCGCGCCGGCCTTCTGCTCCGCACCGCACAGCTCGTCCGCGAGCAGCACCTTGAGCTCTGCGCCTGGCTTACCTTTGAGGTGGGCAAGAACTGGGCAGAGGCCGACGCCGATGTCGGCGAGTGCATCGACTTTCTCGAGTTTTATGCCCGCGAAGCTCTCCGGCTCGACCGCGCCACAACCCCTATCCAGCTTCCGGGCGAGCGCAACCAACTGCGCTACCTTCCGCTGGGCGTGGGCGCCGTCATTCCTCCCTGGAACTTCCCGCTGGCCATCATGGCCGGCATGACCGCGGCGGCCATCGTCACCGGCAACACGGTCGTCCTCAAACCCTCCCCGGATGCCCCGACCATCGCTGCCCGGTTCCTCGCCCTTCTGGAACGGGCCGGGATGCCGCCAGGGGTCGTCAATCTGCTCCAGGGCGGCCCGGAGATCGGCCGCGCGATCGTCGAGCACCCCCAGATACGCTTCATCGCCTTTACCGGCTCCAAGAAGGTCGGCCTCGAGATCCACGAGCGCGCCGCTCGCACCCAACCGGGTCAACACTTCATCCGTCGCACCATCCTCGAGATGGGCGGCAAGGACGCCACTATCATCGCCGCCGACGCCGACATGGACGCGGCGGTCGAAGGTATTACTGCAGCTGCCTTCGGCTTCAACGGCCAGAAGTGCTCTGCCTGCTCCCGCGCCATCGTCGAAGACGCGGTCTACGACGCCTTCTGCGACCGGCTGCGAGAGCGCGTCGCGGAGATCCAGACAGGTGCCCCCGCAGAGAACTTCTTCTCCGGCCCCGTGATCAACGAGGCGGCAAAACGACGCGTCCTTGAGTACATCGCGCTGGCAAAGAGCGAAGGGCGGCAACTCAATGGGGGTTCGGCGGTCGAGACCTCCACAGGCGGCTTCTACATCGCACCCACGGTCTTCGCTGACATTGCGCCCACCTCACGCCTCGCCCAGGAGGAGATCTTCGGCCCACTGCTCTCCGTGCTACGTGCCGAGAGCCTCAGTCACGCCTTTGAGATCGCGAACAGCACCGAGTACGGCCTGACCGGTGCGATCTACTCCGGTTCGCGCGACAAACTCGATCTTGCCCGAAGCGAGTTCCACGTCGGGAACCTGTACCTGAACCGCAAGTGCACCGGAGCCATGGTGGGCGCTCATCCCTTCGGCGGCTTCAATATGAGCGGCACCGACTCCAAGGCTGGCGGCCCGGACTACCTCACGCTCTTCACCCAGGCCAAGTCCATCGCGGAAAAGCAGGGCTTCATCTCCGATCGCTCCGAAGAAGAAGAACAGCGCATGGGCCTGTAAAAAGATCGGCGAGCCTGCGGAGGTGCAGGCTCGCCGGGTAAGACGAAGTTACGCCGAGCGCGCCAGCGTTGCCCGCACGCGTTCCACGGCCTCGGCCAGGGTCCGATGGTGCACCGTGTAAAGCGCCAGCTCCAAACGATCCGATACCCCGACCTTGTCGTAGATGCTCCGCAGATAGTTCTTCACGACCTGTTCCTTGGTACCCAGCCGCAAACCGATCTCCCGGTTCTTCGCGCCCTCCGAGACCAGCGCCACGATCTGCAGCTCCTTAGGCGTTAACCGCTGCACGACCTGGGTGCCGGCGTGGTCAGGGGACGGCATCTCTTTGATCCCCGCGCGCTGCGGAACGTGCTGTCCCACTGCGACACGCCGCAGGCTGTCCAGCAGTTGCGGGCCCGTAACCGAACGTGTGATGAATCCATTGGCCTGCCGTGCAAGACGCTCCGGTAAGGTCACCCCATGCTCCAGGATGATCACCGAACGTCCGCCATTGGTCCGTACCCAGCGCAGGAGTTCTTCAAGGTCTGCGGTAAAGCTGGACGGAAAGATCGCGATCGGCCGGGCAAACGTTAAAACCAAGTGCCGCAACCGCTCCACATCCGTACATTCCCCGACGACTCTGAGGTCGTTCTCATGTGCCAGCACGCGGGCAGCTCCTGCCCGAAATACTGCCTGGTTATCCGCCAGGATGATCTCCGTCACCCGTTCACCTCTGCCATGCCGGCGTATGTTGCCTACCGGCCGGGCCCTCTCGCTACTCATCTCATCGGCTGCAGGTAGCGCACGACCATCCCACGAAAGTTCTTTTCCCTGTCCGGAAACGTCCCCAGTTACCCCCTTTGTGCCGTGTTTCGGGACGGAGGGCCAGAGTCCCTGCGGCGGGGTCGTCCTGCTACGATCGGTGCATGCCGGCGCTACGACCGTTTCACATCGCCTTCCCCGTCGACGATCTCGAGGCCGCGCGCCACTTCTACGGCACGGTGCTTGGACTACCGGAGGGCCGAAGCGCAGAGCAGTGGATCGACTTCGACCTCTTCGGCCATCAGATCGTCGCTCATCACAAACCCCGCCCGTCGGCAAAGGATGCGCGGCACAGCAATCCTGTGGACGGCCATGAGGTGCCGGTGCCGCATTTTGGGGTTGTGCTTACGCAGGCGGACTGGGAGACCCTGGCGGAGCGGGTCCGCAACGCGGGCGTGCCGTTCATCATCGAGCCCTACACCCGGTTCAAGGGCGAGGTGGGGGAACAGTCCACCATGTTCTTTCTTGACCCAGCCGGAAACGCTCTTGAGTTCAAGGCCTTCGCCGACCTGAGTCAGCTGTTCGCAAAGTAGGCTGCGGACCCTCGCCAGCTAGCCGGTTACGGCACCTGCCAACGACTGCTAGGGGCGGGGAACCCAGCTACTTCAAAGCAGCCGCCGTTGGTCCTGCTGCCGAGTCCACCATCACCGGCTGCACAACCATCCCCTCGAACAGCGTAGCGCCCACCAGGTGATCGCCTACAGGACGAACGAAACGCAGCTTCCAGCCCGTATCCCAGTAACTCACCTTTTCGTCCGGCAGCTGCACGCTGAAGGCGACCGGTGATGCCGCCGAGGTGACCAGCATCCGGTTCCCCGAAGCGTCGAAGTAGAGACTGTCTACCTCGGTGACAAACAGGTTGCGCAGGGTCTTCCAGGTCGCGCCCGCGTCCGGAGAGATCCACACCCCTTCGCGCCCACCGACCCAGAGGTTCCTCTGCCGGTCGATGCCCACCGCGCCGACCTGGGTCAACCCCGAAGGCAAGGTCACGGGAGCCCACGTCGCACCACCGTCTCTGGACATCGCAACGCCACCGAGCGCCCCCGCGAGCAGAACAGACCCAGAGTCCGCGGGAGCGTCGGCCCCGGCCGCCAGCGTGGCCACCGGCGTCACCGCCACGAAGCGAACGTCGGGTAGGGTAAGTGACTTCACGGTCGCCCAGTGGCTTCCACCATCGTCAGACCGGAGTAACCCGGCGCCACTTGCGGCGTAGAGGACATCCCCAGAACGAACCAGGTTATAGATCACCGTGTCGACGCGGCCAACCTTGACGGGTAAAGCGGGAGTCGGGCTCTCGGCATGCGGCTTACGGGCGCCCGTTTGCGGATGCACAGGCATCGCCGCCCGCACCAGAACCGCCCGTCTTGTACGCGCCTTGGCGGGCCCGCGGGTGCGGACCTTACGCGCAGAAACCACCTGCCGCCTTCGCTGGCTGCTCGCGGAGAGCCGCTGAGCGCCTCGACCCGACGGCCTGACGCCCTTGGCACTCCCGCGACGCACAGCGGCTTTGCGGCCCGCGACCGAATGCGTTCCGCGGGCCGGAACATAGGTGGCCACGGGACGAGCAATCCTGGTGGGCTGGGGGTTGGGAGCCTTGGCCTTTTCTACCGGAGGCTGCCCCTCAAACTGGCCTGAATCTGCCCAGTGGCCGTCAGCAAGCCGGTAAATGCCGTGCTCGGTACCCGCCAGCAGCGTTCCATCGGCCAGCGAGACGAGGCTGAACACATCGCGTCCGCCCAGACCGTCACTTTGTTGCTGCCAATGCACCGCGCCGTCGGTACTCTCAAAGACGCCGCCGGTCGCCTTATCGTTCACCACACCCACGTACAGCGTGTTGGGGTTCTGAGGATCGGCCGCGTAGGCGATCACCTGGCGAGCGGAAAACCCGGTGTTAGAGGGCTCGAAGGTCGACCCGCCGTCTTCACTCCGGTACACACCGCCGCGGTCGGTCGCCAGCAGCACATGGTTGGTGTTCGAGGGGTCGACATAGACGTCGTTCACGATGACGTCGGCGGGGGTCAGGCGCTCCCACTGGGCACCCGCGTCGAGCGTGCGGTACAGCCCCTCCGTGGTGCCTGCGAAGACGGTGCCCAGGTGCTCCGGATCCTGCTCCAGCTTGCGTGTGCGGCGGGCCGTCGAAGGGATGCCCTGCACCTTGTGAAACAGATCACCGCCATCGGCGCTCTTATAGATCCCCGAGCAGGCGCTCGCGTAGATGGTGTTGGGCTTTTTCGGGTCCACGATGATCGAAAACACATCCGAGTCATCGATGATGCCCTCTTTGATGTTGTGCCAGGTAGCGCCGCCGTCGGTCGTCTTCCAAGGCAGGTGCCAGGTTCCCGCGTAAATCACGTTCGGGTCGACTGGGTCGATGGCCACCGACTGTACCTCGTGGATCTCGGTGCTGCCCTCGGGGCTGATCTGCTTCCAATGCATCCCGTTGTCCAGGCTCAGGAAGACGCCCTTCAGCGTGCCGGCCACCAACTCTGAGCTGTTCGAGGCCGAACGTGCCAGGGATCGCACGGACTGGCCGCGCAACTGCGCCTGGCTGTACCAGTTCTTTCCGTAGTCCTCGCTGATGTACAGTCCGCCCTCGCTGGGGTGGTCCACCAGGTACGCTGCCACGATCAGCCGCTTGGGATTCTTCTCGTCCGCGAGGATATGGTCGACGACCAGATCGTTCCGCTTGGCAATCTGCGCCACATGCGCCCAGGTCGTCCCACCGTCGTGCGAGTCGTAGATCCAGCCCGTTGCCGTTCCTAAAAAGAGGTGTTTGGAGTCTGACGGGTCGACGGCGAGCGAAAGCGCATTGCCGCCGTAGGGTCCCAGGGGAAACCACTCCGCCGCCCGGCATGCGACGCTCGTAAGTGCCACAGCCAGCAAAGCCAGCCCTATCTTCGTTGACCGCAGGGGGCGCATCTTCTCCTTAAACTCCAGCTTTCAGACTAGCAGCCGGTGTCTGTACGCGGCGTGCGTGTTGCCGTTTCGGGTTCGTCCTTGTTGGATGCGCCTCCGACCAGATGCGCCCAGGGGCGATATCGCGACACGACACGTTTCGCCCGCCACCTGCTCTATATATCAGCACCACGCTGGATTTCTTTAGCCTGAAACCCGTCTTTTATCGCAAATACGCGTCGTCCTTCGCGATCCAGTCCTGCCGCGGGGGCGCGAAGATGTCGAAATCCACCGTGTCCTCAAGGGCTTCGGCCGCGTGCGGCAGGCCACCAGGAATCACCAGCACCTCACCCGCCCGGACGTTCACCGCCCGTTCCTCGCCCGGCTCCCCAAGAAGAAAACGCAGCGCACCCTCCGTGATCCAGGAGATCTGTTCGTTGGGATGGCTATGGCGCGGCACGGTCGCCCCCTTCTTCAGCTC
This sequence comes from uncultured Acidobacteriaceae bacterium, assembly GCA_964248055.1. Classification (GTDB taxonomy): domain Bacteria; phylum Acidobacteriota; class Terriglobia; order Terriglobales; family Acidobacteriaceae; genus Granulicella. The sequence goes on from CAXTWN010000030.1 coordinate 13,905, forward strand.
GATGCGCGCCAGCATCGCCTGCTGCCCGGTCAGGAACTGCCGTGTGAGTTGCGGATTCAGCTGCTCTACGGGAACGTCGGACCACCGGGTGTGGACCGCCTGCGGGGGGAAGAGGACGGCTTCGGACATGGCCCCAGCTTAGCGTTTCCGCGGGTCCTTGGGACGCCGCAACCCGCTCTCCGCCGTTCCACTGCCGCATCCTGCTACATCAGTCTTGCGCCTCGCCGGCGCTGTTGTACAGTAAACGGAACTGCAACCTCATCTGAGCTCCTCGCGAACCTGTACGCCTCGCGAGCCAACCGTCCGTGGCCCCGTGCTGCCGGTCGCGAGCTTGTCTTCTTTGGTAACGGCAACCGAAAGGACCGCGGGCATGCATTCGATGGAGAAGCTCTGGCAACGAGTATTGGGCAAGCCCCGGCGGGCCGGATGGTGTCTCGCGCTGCTGGGCCTGCTGCTGTCGACCGGCATGGCGCTCGCCCAAATGCCCGCCACGCCCAGCAGCGACCGCGTCGCTGCCCTGGAGAAGTCCTCTGCCGATAATGCCACCGCGATCGCTGCCGCCCAGAGTGCCGGCGACAACGCCTGGATGCTCACCTCCGCCGCGCTTGTGCTCATGATGAGCGGGCCCGGCCTGGCGCTCTTTTACGGCGGTCTGGTCCGCCGCAAAAACATCCTCGGCACCATGATGCAGACCTTTGCGCTGATGGCCGTCATCACCGTGCTTTGGGCGTTCGTCAGCTACTCCCTCGCCTTCGGCATCGGCAACGCCTTCATCGGCGGCCTGCATAACGCCTTTCTCCACGGCGTTGGCCTGGCCCCGGACAAGGACTACGCCGGCACCATCCCGCTGCAGACCTTTATGGTCTATCAGCTCATGTTCGCCATCATCACCCCGGCACTGATCTCCGGCGCCTTTGCGGAACGGATGAAGTTCTCCGCCATGCTCGTGTTTATGGTGCTTTGGGCGTTGCTCGTCTACAGCCCGATGGCGCACATGGTCTGGGGCAAGGGAGGTCTGCTGAATGCCTCGCTCAACGGTCGCTTTCCGTGCCTCGACTTCGCCGGTGGCACCGTCGTCCACGTCACCTCCGGGGTCAGCGCCCTGGTCACCGCGTTGTTCCTCGGCAAGCGTTTCGGCTACCCCCAGAAGGCGATGCCGCCGCACTCGGTGGTGCTCAGCTTCGTCGGGGCCTGCCTGCTCTGGGTGGGCTGGTTTGGCTTCAATGCGGGTTCTGCACTCGCGGCCAGCAGCCTGGCCACCTCCGCCTTTGTGAACACCCACTTCGCCGCTGCCGCGGCAGCTCTCGGCTGGCTCGCCGCCGAGTGGATCCGCAACGGCAAGCCCTCCGCCCTGGGCGGCATCTCCGGCGCGGTCGCCGGATTGGTGGGCATCACCCCGGCCTCCGGCTTCGTCACCCCCATGGGCGCGCTCTGGATCGGCCTCATTACCGGCGTGTTCTGCTTCTACATGGTTGTGAAGGTCAAGAACATCTTCGGCTATGACGATTCGCTGGACGCCTTTGGCGTACACGGCGCGGGTGGCACCATTGGGGCGCTGCTCACCGGCATCTTTGCCCGGGCCTACATCAACCCCGCGTTAAACATCAACGGCGTTCTGGCCGGCAACCCTCACCAACTCGTCAACCAGGCGATCGGCGTGGGGATTGCCTGGTTGCTGTCCATTGTGGGCACCTTGCTCATCCTGTTGGTAGTGGATAAGCTCATCGGGCTGCGTGTGAGCGAAGAAGACGAACGTACCGGCCTCGATCTCAGCCAACATGGAGAAGAGGGCTACGACTGGGAAGCGGCCTAATCCCGGCGCGCCGTCGTCACCACACGCCAGGAGCGTTTTGCATGCAAAAAATTGAAGCCATCATCCAGCCCTCAAAGCTGGATGCCGTGAAAGAGGCGCTGGTTGAGGCCGGCGTCTCCGGAATCACCATCTTCGAGGCCCGCGGCCACGGTCGCCAGAAGGGCCACACCGAGTTCTACCGCGGCCGCGAGTACGCCGTCGACCTCCTGCCCAAGATCAAGCTGGAGCTGGTGGTTCCGGACGCGCTGCTGGAGGCCGCGGTGCAGGCCATCATCACCACCGCGCGTACCGGCCGCATCGGCGACGGCAAGATCTTCATCTCGCGGATCGACGAGGCCATCCGCATCCGCAACGACGAGCGCGGCGAGATCGCGCTTTAAGACCCGCTCATGGCCCTCACGCACGTCGAGGACAACGGTGAAAAAGATCTCCGCGCCACGTACGAGCGACGGCTGGCGGCGATGCGGCTCGCCTTTGAAACCGACGGCGATGGCCGCCAGGCCTGCCGCGCACGCTCCGATGCGATCGACGAACTCGTCACGGAGCTGTGGGCGCGTGAGCTGCGGTCCGATGCTGCCCTGGGCTCGGCCGTTTCTCTGATCGCACTGGGGGGGTATGGGCGGCGGCAGCTCTTTCCCGCCTCCGATCTGGACCTCCTCCTCTGTACCGGGAAGTCGGCGCCGAACGATCGCACCAAAGAAGCGATCCGCCGCCTGTCCCAGGCGCTGTGGGACTGCGGTCTCAAGCTCGCGCCCGTCACCCGCACCCTGGGCGACTGCGAGCGATTCAAACCCGCCGATCCGGAGTTCTCGCTCGCCCTGCTCGATCTGCGTCAGGTCAGCGGCGATGTGGCCATCTTTGATGGCCTGCGGATCAAAATCCTGGAGCGCCGATCGCTGCGGGATGCCCGGGCGCTCGCCGGAGCGGCCGCGGCGCTCACCCGCGAGCGCCATGCCCGCTTCGGCCACACGCTGTTTCACCTTGAACCCAACGTCAAGGACGCGCCCGGCGGCCTGCGCGACGCGCATGTCTGCGTCTGGCTCGCGCAGTTGCGCGCGGAGCCGCTCGAGCTCGACCCGGAAACCCCTTTCGCCGAGGCCGATCGCTTCCTTACCGCCACGCGCGTCTTCCTGCACCTGCGTCACGGCCGTGACGACAACACCTTGGACTGGCACGCCCAGGACGAAGCGGCGGCGAGAGGCATCGGTATCGGCGGCAAGCCGCAAAGCAGGGCTGCCCCGCCCGATCCCGGTTACTGGATGCGCGTCTACTTCCGTCACGCGCGCGCCGTTGAACGCGCGCTCGTCCGCGCCCTCGAGCGGACCGGCGAGCGCCCGAAACTCCCCAAAGCCGTCCTGGCGGCCAAGGCCCCGCCCCGCTCCGGTTTCTTCATCGAAGCGGGCGTTCTCCACCTGAAGACGCCCCGGCCGGACCTCGATCCCGCCGGGGATTCGGACATCGTCCTCGCCGCCTTTGGCTCCATGGCCGAGACCGGCGTTTCGCTCGCGCACGGTAGTGAGGAGCGCATCACCGCGGCCATCCCGGCGCTCTCAACCCACGTCGAGGACGGCCCCCGCCTTTGGGCCCGCCTGCAGACCGTACTCAAAGGACCGCACGCCGCCACGGCTCTGCGCGAGATGCATGCCCTGGGCGTGCTGGAGCTGATCCTCCCCGAGTTCCATGGCATCGACGCCCTGGTCATCCGCGACGCCTACCATCGCTACACGGTGGATGAACACACGTTTGTCCTGCTGGCGATCCTGCATGCCTTGGGCAACGATCCCGCTTCCGGCGCTCCGGAGTGGCGCCTGCGCTTCGGCTCGCTGCTCCATGATCTTTCCCACCCTGAACTGCTCTTCCTCGCCGCCCTGCTCCATGACACCGGCAAAGGCCGCGCCGCCACCAATCACGCCACGGCCAGTGCCGCGCTGGCGACAGAGGTCTGTGCCCGGCTGGAACTGGGGAGCTATGAAAGCGGTCTGGTCGTTCGCCTGATCGAAATCCACCTGGAGATGTCCGCGGCGCTGCGTCGTGACATCTTCGATAGCGAAACCGTCCGCGTCTTCGCCGAAAAGGTCGGCACCCACGACCTCCTGCGCATGCTGGCCCTGTTTACCTACGCTGATATCTCGGCGGTTCACCCCGACGCGCTCACTCCATGGAAGGCGGAGAACCTTTGGCGTCTCTTCATGGCCACCAGCAACCAGCTCGATCGCAGCGTGGATGAGGAACGCGTGCACGCACAGGGCAACCCGTTTGCACGCGCCGTGGATCCGGGACTTCGTTCGCTCGGTCGCTTCGGCAAGGATCAGCCCGATCTTGAGCGCTTTCTGGAGGGCTTCCCGGAACGTTACCTGCGCACCCGAACCGCGGAGGTGATTCACAAACACATGCTCGCCGCGCGCGAGGGTACCCAGATCTTTCTCTCCCCTCACGGTGCCCTGCAGGAGATCACAGTGGTCACGCGGGACCGTTCCCATCTCTTTGCCGATCTCACCGCCGCGCTTGCCAGTTGGGGCCTGGAGGTCGTCACGGCCGAAGCCTTCTCCAACGCCCAGGGAACGGTCGTAGACAGCTTTCGGTTTCTAGATACCTATCGCACGCTGGAGCTGAACCCGGAAGAACACGACCGCTTCCTGCACGAGCTGTACCTGCTGCTCTCGGGCGAGTTGCCGGCTGGTCGCCTACAAATTCGGCAACGCAGCCGCAAGACCCCGCCGCGCCGCTCGATCGAAACCCGGATCGAGTTCGATCAAGCAGCCTCATCCCACAGCACCCTGATGCAGATCGTCGCCCGGGACACACCCGGCCTGTTGCGCACGATCGCCCAGGGCCTCAGCGACTTCGATTGCAGCGTGGAGGTAGCGCTCATCGACACGGAAGGCGAGGTGGCCATCGACGTCTTTTACCTCACGCGTGGCGGCGAAAGACTGGGCGCTCCGGAGTCCGAACAGCTGCGGGAGCGGTTGTCCTCTGCGATCGCCGCAAATGCCCAATAACGAACAGTTTACCGTTTTCTTAATACCCCTTCGGGTACCGCCCGGGCCGGCTAAGGTTCATTACGGGAATTGTGCCCGTAAAGTCGTCATCCAACGGCTGAAACTCCGCCGTGGCGACCAACCCTCTGCGGGGTGGGGGCATCGCATGGACTGTTCCCCCGGTCTTCTTGCATGTGCTGTTTGCCGAAGTCCTCGGAACCTATACTGACCGTATGAGCAACGACGCACAACAAACGAGCACCAACGGTCGCCCGGTCACCGTTCCGCAGCGCACTGATCGCTACATGTTCGGCACCCTTGATAGCTTCAGCAAGAACCGGGAAAAGCTGGAAGAGGTGAACTGGGGCGACGATCAGCCGGAAGGCGTGGTCCTGGCCTCGCTCGATGCGGCGATTAACTGGGTGCGCAAAAATTCCATCTGGCCCATGACCTTTGGTCTGGCCTGCTGCGCCATCGAGATGATGTCCATGGGCGGCTCGCGGTATGATATCGCCCGTTTCGGGGCAGAGGTCTTCCGGCCCTCGCCAAGGCAGAGCGATCTGATGATCGTCGCCGGTCGCGTGTCGCAGAAGATGGCGCCCGTCATCCGGCGCCTGTACGAGCAGATGCCCGAGCCGAAGTGGGTCATCTCCATGGGCGCGTGTGCCACGTCCGGCGGCGTCTTCAACAACTACGCTCTCTTGCAGGGGGTGAACCAGATTATCCCCGTAGACGTTTATGTCCCAGGCTGTCCGCCCCGGCCGGAACAACTGCTCTACGCCATCACGTTGCTGCAGGAGAAGATTCAGGCAAGCCGCGGAACGGTGCGGCAGGTCCTCAACCTGGCCTGACCCTCCTATGTGGGTCGATGCACATTACTTTCGGAGGTGCACCTCATGTTTTTCCGCTTGCTGCCGATAGGAGAAGCAAGCAGTAGCGCTGCATAACCGTGTACTCCCAAGGAAAAGGTGCTCGAACCCTGCAACTTCCGCGGTACACTTCAACAGATTTCATCTTGGAAAACGGCGGGCGCGTTCGAGTCGCTCGCAAAAACGTTAAGATTCACCCTTTTGGAGGATTGTCGAAATGCCTTATCGCCCGTTTCGCAAATTCGGCCGGTTTCTGCTGGCTGCGTGTGCGGTTAGCCTAGGAACTGCAACTTTAGGTGCGCAAACCACCGGTGCTTCGGATAACACGGCCACTTCCGGCAGTGCCCAGGCTACCAACGGCAACGCGCCCAGCACAGGTCCGGCTACCGGCACCGCCTACTACAATGGGCCTAACCCATCGCGCATGGACATCTTCATGGGCTACTCCTACTTTGGAGCTCACGGAGCGGTCAAACCGGCCAATATCGCCTACTCGTCGGTCGACGAGGGTGCGGTGCTTAGCGCGGCGTACTTCTTCAACAAGTACTTCGGTGGCGAGATTGAAGGGTTCGCGTACCCCAACGGCCTGAACGATGGCCTGTTCTCCGGTGCGGCCGGTCCTATCGTTCGCGCCCCCATGCAGAACTTCACCCTGTTCGCGCATGCCCTCGTTGGCGGCACCCGCCTCGGCGGCCCCAACAGTGAGGCTCCGGCCACCCTTGAGCACGAGCCCTACACCTGGGGCGTCGGCATCACGGCGGGCGGCGGCTTGGACTACGATCTTCCCTTCGCCAACCACCTCTTCGGTCTGCGGATCTTTGAGGCCGACTACCGCTGGAACCACGTTGACTTTGGCCCTGGCGACGGCAGCGTGTACCCCACCGGCGGCGTGCTCGGCGGACGTACCAACCTGAACGCGGCTGAACTGAGCGCCGGCATTTTGCTGCACGTCGGTCACATCATCCCGCCGCCTCCCATCGCCTTCACCTGCGCTCTGACCACCCCGACCGCGGGCACGACGATCTATCCGGGTGACCCCGTCTCCATCACGGGCACGGCCACCAACCTGAACCCCAAGAAGCCCGTCACCTACAGCTGGACCTCTGACGCCGGCCCGGTGGCAGGGACCTCGAACGTCGCCAATGTGGACACCAAGAGCCTGAACCCGGGTAGCTACACGGTGAAGGGCCACGTGATGCAGGGCAACAAGCCCGGTCAGTTCGCGGACTGCTCGGTGCCCCTCACCATCACGCAGGTGCAGCCGCCTACCATTACCTGCTCGGCCAATCCGGATTCTGTCAGCCCGGGTCAGTCCTCGACCATCACCTCCGCCGGCGTAAGCCCGCAGAACCGGCCTCTGACGTATAGCTACAGCGCCACCGCCGGCTCCATCAGCGGTAACACGGCAACGGCAACCCTCGACACCACAGGCGTGGCACCGGGCTCCATCACGGTTACCTGCAACGTCGTGGACGACAAGGGTCAAACCGCTTCCACCACCACCAGCGTCACCGTGGCAGCACCGCCGGCACCGCCGCAAGTCACAACCCAGAGCCTCTGCTCCATCTCCTTCGATCGCGACGCGAAGCGTCCGACCCGTGTGGACAATGAAGCCAAGGCCTGCCTGGATGACATCTCCCTCGCCCTGCAGCGTGATCCTGGTGCCAAGCTCGGCATCGTGGGCAGCGCTGCCGCCGACGAGAAGATGGGCAACCGCCGCGCTGCAGAACGGGCTGTGAACGAGAAGGCTTACCTCGTCACCGACAAGGGTATCGATGCCTCGCGCATCCTGGTCTTCACCGGACCCACCGGCAGCAAGTCGGACAGCAACACGCTGATCCCGACCGGCGCCGCGACCCCGGACATGACCGGCGACACCCCTGTCGACGAGAGCGCCGTCAAGCCGATCCCACGGAGCGCCCCGGCGCGCGGTGGACATCGCGGCGCCCGCCACCACCACAAGAAGAAGTAACTAACCGCAGGAACGACCGGCTGGCCAGCAACTCTGGCCAGCCGGTTTTGTTTTGTTCGCCTTGCGCCGGGTATACAGCAAGAGGCCTCTAGGCTACATTTGCCCCGATTCGCTAGACCGGGCCGCATCGCGTCTGACAGAATGAAGCAGCGTTGAAACCGATCCGCAGCGCGTCAACCGGATCGAATCCTGGAGTTCTATGAGCACGGTCAAGATTGGCAACAAGCAACTCGGTCCCGGACAGCCCTGCTATGTCATCGCCGAGATCGGCATCAATCACAACGGCGACGTCGATCTCGCCAAGCGCCTGATCTCGGTCGCGGTCGCGGCCGGCTGCGACGCCGTGAAGTTCCAAAAGCGCACCGTTGAGGTCGTCTACACCGCCAAGGAGCTCGAACAGCCCCGTCCCAATCCCTTCGGCGACACCAACGGTGACCTTAAGCGTGGCCTTGAGTTCGTCCAGGAGGACTACCAGGAGATCGACAAGTTCTGCAAGCAGGTCAAGATCGACTGGTTCGTCTCGCCCTGGGACGAAGGCTCGGTCGACTTCGTCGAGCAATTCAATCCGCCGGTCTACAAGATCGCTTCGGCTTCCCTCACGGACGACAATCTGCTCCGGCACGTGCGGAAGACCGGCAAACCGGTGATCGCGTCCACCGGCATGAGCACGTACGAGGAGATCGATCACGCGGTCGAGGTGCTCGGCAAGGAAAACCTCATCCTGATGCACACGACGTCAACCTATCCCGCCAAGTACGAGCAGCTCAATCTTCGCGCCATCCCCACCATGATCGAACGCTACGGCATCCCGGTCGGCTACTCCGGCCATGAGACCGGCATTCCGACCAGCGTCGCCGCCGCCGTTCTCGGCGCCTGCTGCGTCGAGCGCCATATCACCATGGATCGCGCCATGTGGGGCTCGGACCAGGCTGCCTCGCTTGAGCCCAACGGCATCTCCCGCCTGGTCCGCGACATCCGTCTCTGCGAGCAGTCCATGGGCGACGGCGTAAAGCGCGTCTACGAAGAAGAGATTCCGGTCATGAAGAAGCTCCGTCGCGTCGGCGCCGCCGTTTAGCCGATGCCGCTTTCGCCACAACAGCTTACCGATGGCCTGCAGACCCTGCAGGCCATCGCCTTTGATGTCGACGGTGTCCTCACCGACGGCACCCTCGGCTGGTCCTCCGCCGGCAACGAGGAGAGCAAGCGCTTCAGCTTTGCGGACATCATGGGCGTCTCGCTTTTGCGCCGGCTCGGCCTGAAGCTCGCGCTCATCTCCGGCGAGCCCTCCCCGTTAGTGGACCGCTATGCCGCCAAGATGCACCTGCACCACGTTGTGAAAGGCACCCGCGACAAGGCCGCCGCGGTGCGGGACTTCACAACGCGCTTCGGGATCCCGCTCGAACACACCGCGTTCTTCGGCGACGACGTGAATGACCTCTTCGCCATGGAGATCACCGGCCTCTGCGCGTGTCCCGCGAACGCCGCCACCGAGGTGCGCGACTTCGTTATCGAACACGGCTTTGTGAGCCGCGAACAGGGCGGCCTGGGTGCCGTCCGCGACTTCACCGATACCCTGCTCCGCGCCCGGAATCTCCGCGGGCGCGACGTCTTCCTGCTGCGCCCACCCGAGTAACTTCCCCGCACGGTGCTGCGTTAACGCCGCGTACTCTGCGGCCACCGCGTTCGCAGTCCGTGCGCCCCGCCCCGCGGCTCAAACCGCATCCTCAGGAACCGATGATCAAGCTTTCCGATTACCTCCTCAAGTTCGTCGCCGACCTCGGCATCACCAACTGCTTCCTCGTGACCGGCGGCGGCGCCATGCACCTCAACCAGTCGCTCGCCACCGAGCCCCGCATCACCGCTATCTGCAACTCGCACGAGCAGGCCTCCGCGATCTGCGCCGAAGGCTACGCGAAGGCCACCAATGGCCTCGGCTTCTGCATGGTGACCACCGGCCCGGGCGGCACCAACGCCGTCACCGGCGTCGCCGGCGCGTGGCTCGACTCCACGCCCGTGCTCTACGTCTCCGGCCAGGTTAAGCGCCCGGATCGCATGTTCGACGCGCTCACCGGTAAGCCGCTCGGCATGCGCCAGCTCGGCGTGCAGGAGATCGACATCTGCTCCATCGTCGCCCCCATCACCAAATACGCCGTCACGGTTCTCGAGCCCAACGACATCCGCTACCACCTGGAAAAGGCCGTTTACCTGGCGCTCAACGGCCGTCCCGGCCCTGTCTGGATCGACGTTCCTCTCGATGTTCAGGCCACGCCCATCGACGAGTCGCAGCTCCGCGCCTTTGACCCCGCGGAGTTCGCCCACGACATCAGCATCACGGGCACGGCTAACGTTTCAGCCGAGGTCCAGCGCGCGATCGAGGCGTTTAACGCCTGCGAGCGTCCCCTGCTCTTTGCCGGCAATGGCATCCGCCTTGCCCGCGCCGAGGCCGAGTTTGAAGAACTCCGCAGGTATCTTGAGATCCCGTCGGTTGCTACCTGGTGCGCGGCCGATCTGGTCAACTCCGACGAGCCCACCTACGTCGGCCGTCCGGGCAATGTGGCCGCCCGCGGCGCCAACTTCGCCCTCCAGAACTGCGACTTCCTGCTGGTCGTCGGTGCGCGCATGGACATGGCTATCACCGGCTACGCCCCGCAGAACCTCGCCCGCGAAGCTCACAAGATCACCGTCGACATCGACCAGGCCGAGCTCAACAAGCTCCATCCCTATGTGCAGCAACCCGTCTGCGCCGACGCCAAAGCCTTCCTGACCGAACTGCTCAAGCACAAAGACCAGCTCAAGCCGAAGGACTTCAAACCCTGGCAGCAGCGCTGCGCCGACTGGAAGACCCGCTACCCCGTGGTCACGGAGGAGCAGAAGAGACCCGAAGGCCTGGTCTCGGTCTTCAACCTCGCCGAAGTGGTCGGTACCGAGGTCGACGGCGAAACCCGCATTGTGGTCGGCAACTCCGGCTCCGGCATTGAGATCTTCTTTCTTGGGTTCCCCATCCTGCACTCGCAACGCCTGTACCACACCGCCGGCCTCGGCTCCATGGGCTACGCGATCCCCATGGCCATCGCCGTGTCCATCGCCAATCCCGGCCGCGAGGTCATCGCGGTCGATGGGGACGGCGGCTTCATGTTCAACATCCAGGAACTCGAGACCATTCATCGCCTCAATCTCCCGATCAAGTTCTTCGTCCTAAACAACGACGGCTATTCCTCCATCCGCGCCTCGCAGACGGCTTACTTCAAGCAGCCCACCATCGGCGCCGACAAGAACACCGGCCTCACCATCCCGGACCTCAGCGCCGTCGCGCAGGCCTTCAAGCTCTCCAGCTACGTTATCCACGACCAGACCGACCTCCGCGCCGAGGTCCGCAAGGTCCTCGACACCCCCGGCCCCGTGGTCTGCGACGTCAACGTCCTCCCCGACGAGGTCCGCGCCCCCCGCCTGCAGAGCTACCAGAAGCCCGACGGCAGCTTCGTCTCCAAACCCCTCGAAGACCTCTTCCCCTTCTTACCTCGGGAAGAGTTCCTCGCTAACATGATCGTGAAACCACTGCCGGAGTAAGCTTGAGAGCCTCGGTCTATCCGATCATCGCGCTCATCGTCATCGCAGATCTGGGCACGTTGCCTCTGATCTGCTGGGCGTGGGTACGCTTTGTTCGGGAAGATTTACGCAAGCGCTCCACTTGGCTCTCTGTTATGAGTCTGCTTCTCGCAACAGGTTCGGCAATTTTGGGGATCGCCGCTTTTCTCTATTCCAAGTCGGTTGGCGGCTTCCCCTTCTACGACCCACGCTTGATGCGAATCTACTTTTACGGTGGCGTGCTCTCGCTTGCTGGTGCTTTAGTAGGCGCAATTGGCCTCTTTTTCAAGAGCTCAGTGCGCTGGCAAGCCCCGTTGGCTGCCGTTGGAACTCTGTTGTTTTGGATCGGCTGTGCAGCCGGCGAATGAAAAGATAAGTTCGGAGTCTCATGCCCCACACCTACGGCGTCATGCAAGGCCGTCTCTCCCCACCCGAAGACGGCCGCTTTCAATCCTTCC
>CAXTWN010000031.1:0-1871 GCA_964248055.1 uncultured Acidobacteriaceae bacterium
GGCCAGGCGCGGCCCCTACGGGGCGGCGGGGCGCTCAAATGAGTTGCCGGCGGGGGGGGGCGCGGTGAGGCGGGCGGCTTTCACGCGGTCACTGACGAGCTGGACGGCGCGCAGCGCGCTGAGGCAGGCGCCCTCCTGCCAGGCGACGACGTGTGTGGTGTGATCGCCGGCAAAGACAATACGCCCGTCCGGCTGGATCAGCGCCTCGTAGGATGGGTTGGTGCCGGTCCGGGCAAGCGCGGGGGCTGCACCCTGGCCGGTTTGCGGGTTCACGGCCACGCCGGGGGCCTGCTGCGGCGCGGACTGCGCCGTGGCGCCATTGGCTCCCCTGCGATGCTCCTGGGCCTCGTCGTCCTCCCACTGGTCCGGGCCGTAGCTGCGGATCCAGGAGCCCTCGTTCCACCGCGACTTGCCCCAGCCGTAGTACATCGGCTTTTCAAGCTCCTGGCCGCGGCCCGGGTGCAGCCGTTCAATGGATCTGCGGCTTTCGGCAAACTTCGCGTCCAGGGACAAGGCCCCAAACGGGGTTTCGCGCTCGTCGGAGTAGCCGCTGACCACGACGCCGCGATCGGTGAACAGTCCCGCGGAGGGGAACCAGATGGGGCTGCAGCCGGTGTTGACGAACTCCAGCCCGCCATAGATGTTGTCGTCCTGCTCCCAGAAGCGGCGGCTTTCCCAGGCGATCTTGTAGGCGCTGGCGTAGGTGCACTCGGCGATCACCTTCCTGTGCGCGGCGTCAAGATTGTTGTCGACCTTGCGCAGCGTCGTCAGCGGCAGGGCGCAGATGCAGAAGTCGGCCGACAACGTCTTGGGGGCGCCGTTCTGGGTGTAGCGCACCTCCACGCCATGCGCGGTGTTGTGCATGGCGGTGACCGCGGCGTTGTACTGCACGACCTCGCCCAGCGCCTTGGCGAAGGCGTAGGGAATACGATCCATGCCGCCGACCGGTTGAAACATGGTGGCCTGCATGTCGAACTGCTCGTCAAAGAGCATGCCCTGCCAGAACTTCGCGTCGAGCAGGGTGTGCATATCAATCGGTTGGCTGAGCACGCCGGTCTGGTCGCCGGCGCCAGCGGTCTTGGTGTACCCCGCGCGGTCACTACCGGTGTACTGGCCCGCCTGGTCCAGGGGACCATAGACGCGCAGAAAGTCGAGCATGCGCTGGCGATCCTCGCCGGTGATCTCCTGATCGAGCGCGCCCTGATTCATGCACTTCATCAGGAGCTCGGAGACGTGGCCGCGGGTGTCGTTTTCCACCTGGCGGAGGACGGCCGGCCTGCCGCCCAGAGCGGCGTCGTTCTGCAGATGCGCCGAGCGGGTCATGTTGACCTCGACCTGCAGTTCGACCCCGAGCCTGCGACAGTAGCCGAGGATGTGCGGATGTATGGAGGGCAGGCGCGCGGGGCCGAAGTTCTGGTAATGGCCGGGGTCCCAGGTGCAGTGCTGCACGGAGCCGTCCATGAGGGTGACGGTGTCGCCGCCGCGGACGGTGAAGTTGCGGCCGCCGGGGCGGGTGCGAGCCTCGAGCACGGTGACGGTGTAGCCGAGGGCCTGGAGTTCAAAGGCCGCGACCAGACCGGCAATGCCGCCTCCCAGGATGACTACGCGGGTGCCGCGGCCGGAGTTGGGGGCTGCCTGCAGCGTGGTCGCGGGGGTGGGCCGGCTTTCCGCGAGGGCGAGCCCCTGCATGGCGAGAAAGGCGGCGGAGTATCCGCCCGCCTGGCCTACACGCGTCAGAAACTGTCGCCTGGTTACACCCATCTGGCACGCCTTTTCCGCGATCCGGCAACCTTGGCGACTGCAGACAACAGCTCAGCGACGCTGCCGGGGAGACCCGGTAGACACCTCTGCCGCAGGTCCAAAGATTGGGC
>CAXTWN010000031.1:1881-24642 GCA_964248055.1 uncultured Acidobacteriaceae bacterium
GCTGCCTCAATGTAACTCACGATGCGGGTGCTGACAAAGAAAGATGGTTCATCCGGTGGCTCTTTTGGGGGCATCAAGGGTTTGCGCCATGTTGCTCGGGCGCGGTATGGACGAGCGAGCAGCCCACGCGATAAGGTCGGTTCCGGTTACGTGCGGCGTGCCTGGGCGACGCTGCTGGATGCGCGAGAGTCGCAAGGGAGTTGGGATGCAGGGGCTGAACTTCGCATTAGGGGAGTCGATCGATCTTCTTCGAGAGAGTGTAAGGCGCTTCGCGGAGCGCGAGATCGCGCCGATGGCGGCGCAGGTGGACCGGGAGGGTGGGTTTCCGAACGAGCTTTGGCGCAAGCTGGGCGATCTGGGGCTGCTCGGCGTGACGGTGGAGGAGGAGGTTGGCGGCGCGGATCTGGGCTACCTCGCGCATGTAGTGGCGATGGAGGAGATCTCGCGGGCGTCGGCGTCGATCGGACTCTCGTATGGCGCGCACTCCAACCTCTGCGTAAACCAACTGCGGAAGAACGGCACCGTGGCGCAAAAGCGAAAGTACCTGCCCAGGCTGGTAAGCGGCGAGCATGTGGGCGCGCTGGCGATGAGCGAGGTCGAGGCGGGCTCGGATGTGGTGGGGATGCGGCTGCGGGCGGAGAAGCGCGACGGCCGATTTGTTCTGAATGGGAACAAGATGTGGATCACCAATGGGCCGGATGCGGACGTGTTGATCGTGTATGCGAAGACCGAGCCTACGGCCGCATCGCGGGGCATTACGGCGTTTCTGGTGGAGCGCGGGTACGCCGGGTATTCGGCCTCGCCCAAGCTGGACAAGCTGGGCATGCGGGGATCGAACACCTGCGAGCTGGTATTTGAGAACTGCGAGGTGCCGGAGGAGAACGTGCTGGGGCGCGTGAACGGCGGCGCGCGGGTCCTCATGTCCGGCCTGGACTATGAGCGGCTGGTGTTATGCGGAGGGCCGCTGGGCATTATGGCGGCGTGCCTGGATGCCGTGGTGCCCTATGTTCATCAACGCAAGCAGTTTGGCAAGGCGATTGGCGAGTTTCAGCTGATGCAGGGCAAGCTGGCGGATATGTATGTGGGCTTCAACGCGTGCCGGGCATATGTATACGCGGTGGCCAATGCCTGCGACCGCGGTGAGCCGGCGCGCAAGGATGCAGCGGGCGCGATTTTGTACTCGGCCGAGAAGGCGACGTGGATGGCCGGGCAGGCGATTCAGGCCCTGGGCGGGAACGGCTACATGAACGAGTACCCGACCGGACGGCTGTGGCGCGATGCAAAGCTGTTTGAGATCGGCGCGGGCACGTCGGAGATTCGGCGCATGTTGATCGGTCGCGAGCTGTTCAAGGAGACCGCTCCGTTTGGGGCGGAGTAAGGTCGGCGATGGGCGTGCTTCCATCGGCGGTGAAGACCCGCGACACGGAGTTCCGCGCCAACGCGGACCGCATGCGCGCGCTGGTAGACGAGCTGCGCGAGAAGACCGCCCGGGTGCGCGAAGGCGGCTCCGAGGCGGCGCGGAAGAAGTATCAGCAGCGTGGCAAGCTGCTGGCGCGCGAGCGAGTCGATCTGCTCCTGGATCCGGGGACGCCGTTTCTGGAGCTGTCCGCTCTGGCGGCGAACGGGCTGTACGGGGACGAGGTGCCGAGCGCGGGGCTGGTGACCGGCGTGGGCAGGGTCAGTGGCCAGGAGTGCGTGATCGTCGCCAACGATGCCACGGTGAAGGGTGGAACGTACTACCCGCTCACGGTGAAGAAGCACCTGCGCGCGCAGCAGATTGCGTTGGAGAACCATCTGCCGTGTGTGTATCTGGTGGACTCCGGCGGTGCGTTTCTGCCCTTGCAGGACGAGGTGTTTCCGGATCGGGATCACTTCGGCGCGATCTTCAACAATCAGGCCAATCTGTCAGCGAAGGGCATTGCGCAGATTGCGTGCGTGATGGGGTCCTGCACTGCGGGCGGCGCGTATATCCCGGCGATGTCGGACGAGACGATCATCGTGAAAAACCAGGGCACGATTTTTCTGGGTGGGCCGCCGCTGGTAAAGGCCGCCACGGGCGAAGAGATCTCGGCCGAGGCGCTGGGCGGCGGCGATGTGCACACGCGGGTCTCGGGCGTGGCCGATCATCTGGCTGAGGATGATGCGCATGCGCTGGCGCTGGTGCGGCGGGTGATGGCGAACCTGAACCGCAGCCGGGCCGCGGCCAACGACGTGCTGGCCCCAGAGGAGCCGGCCTATGCGGCAGAGGAGCTGTATGGTGTGATCCCCGCGGATGTCCGCAAGCCGTACGATGTGCGCGAGGTGATTGCGCGGCTGGTGGACGGAAGCCGGCTGGATGAGTTCAAGCAGCGCTACGGCGCGACGCTGGTGACGGGCTTTGCGCATATCTATGGCTGTCCCGTAGGGATCTTGGCTAATAACGGCGTGCTGTTTTCAGAGTCCGCGCAGAAGGCCGCGCACTTCATCGAGCTGTGTGCGCAACGTGGGATCCCGCTGCTGTTTCTGCAGAACATCACGGGCTTTATGGTCGGCGGCAAGTATGAACATGGCGGCATCGCCAAGGACGGCGCCAAGATGGTGATGGCGGTGGCGTGTGCGCGTGTCCCGAAGTTCACGGTGCTGATCGGCGGCAGCTTTGGCGCCGGAAACTATGGCATGTGCGGGCGTGCGTACGGTCCGCGTTTTCTGTGGAGCTGGCCCAATGCGCGCATCTCGGTGATGGGGGGCGAGCAGGCGGCCAGTGTGTTGGCCCGCGTGCGCCGCGACGGGCTCGAGGCCAAGGGCGAGACCTGGAGCTCCGAGGAGGAAGAGCTGTTCAAGGCGCCGGTGCGCGAGCAGTATGAGACGCAAGGCAATCCGTACTATGCCACGGCGCGGTTGTGGGATGACGGCATTCTGGATCCCGCGCAGACGCGCCGGGCGCTGGGGCTCGGACTGGCGGTGGCGATGCGGGCGCCGCGGGAGGAGACGCGGTTTGGCGTCTTCCGGATGTGAGGAGAGCAGGGTGAGCGAGCGTGGGATCGAAGTGGAGCGGGCAGGCGGGGTGGCGTGGCTCTGGATGAACCGGCCGGACCGGCACAACGCGTTCGACGCCGCACTCATCGCGGAGTTGACCGAGGCCTTCACCACGCTGGGAAGCGATGCCGAGGTGCGCGTGATCGTGCTGGCCGCGCGTGGGAAGAACTTCTCCGCCGGCGCGGATGTGCACTGGATGAAGCAGCAGGGCGCAGCCTCCATGGAAGAGAACACGACCGATGCACGCAGGTTGGCGAAACTCTTCGAGACCATCGCGGCATGTCCGAAGCCGACGATCGCCCGCGTGCAGGGCGCAGCGCTGGGTGGGGGCGTGGGGCTGGTCTCGGCGTGTGACATCGCGCTCGGTACCAGCACGGCGGTCTTTGCCACCACCGAGGTGCGGCTCGGGCTGATCCCGGCGACGATCGGGCCGTATGTGATGCGCGCGATCGGCGAACGGCAGGCGCGCCGATGGTTTCAGACCGGAGAACGCCTCGATGCAGCACGGGCCGAGAGGATCGGCCTATTGCATGAGGTGGTCTCGCCTGAGACGATGGACGCGCGCTTGCAAGAGGTGATCGAGGCCCTGCTGGCAGGCGCTCCGCGGGCGCAGGCGGCGGCCAAGGAGTTGATCGCCGCGGTGGCTCAGCGAGCGATCACCGAAGAGTTGCTGGAGGACACAGCGCAGCGTATTGCGGTGCGCCGGGCCGATGCCGAAGCGGCTGAGGGACTGCGAGCCTTTCTTGAGAAGCGGCCGGCAGCGTGGGTGCCTCGCTTATGAGCGGACCGCTGTTTGCCAAGGTGCTGATTGCCAACCGCGGCGAGATCGCCTGCCGGATCCTGCGGACGTGCCGCAGGCTCGGCGTGGCAACGGTGGCGGTGTACTCCGATGCGGATGCGGCGAGCTTGCACGTGCGCTCCGCGGATGAGGCGGTGCATCTGGGTGGCTCGCCGGCGCAGGAGAGCTACCTGGCGATCGGCAAGGTGATCGCCGCGGCCCAACGAACGGGCGCATCGGCGATCCATCCCGGCTACGGCTTTCTTTCCGAAAACGAGGCCTTTGCGGCGGCGTGCGCGGAGGCGGCGATTACCTTCATCGGCCCGCCCGCCAGCGCGATCCGCGCCATGGGGTCGAAGTCCGCGGCCAAGGCGCTGATGCAGGCAGCGGGCGTGCCGCTGACGCCGGGGTACCACGGCGAAAATCAGGCGCCGGAGTTCCTGTTGCAGCAGGCCGAGGCGATCGGCTATCCGGTGCTGATCAAGGCGAGCGCGGGCGGCGGTGGCAAGGGCATGCGGCGCGTGGATCGCGCGGAAGACTTCCTCGCGTCGCTGGCCTCGTGCAAGCGCGAGGCGGCTTCGTCCTTCGGCGAGGAACGCGTGTTGCTTGAGCGATACGTTCTGCAACCGCGGCACATCGAGATTCAGGTCTTTGCCGATGGGAATGGTGAGGTTGTGAGCCTGTTCGAGCGCGACTGCTCCCTGCAGCGAAGGCACCAAAAAGTGATCGAAGAGGCGCCAGCGCCGGGCATGACCGAGGAGCGGCGTGCCGCGATGGGCAAGGCGGCGTGTGACGCTGCGCGCGCCGTGGGGTATGTCGGGGCCGGCACCGTGGAGTTCATTGTGGATGCCGCGGGCGGCTTTCACTTCATGGAGATGAATACGCGGCTGCAGGTGGAGCACCCTGTGACGGAGATGATCACGGGGCTCGATCTGGTGGAGTGGCAGCTGCGCATCGCAGCAGGCGAGCCTCTGCCGTTGCGGCAGGAACAGCTCCGGATCGAAGGCCATGCGATCGAAGCGCGGCTCTATGCCGAAGATCCTGAGCATGGATTTCTGCCCTCAACCGGCAAGCTCATTCACTTTAGGGAACCTGCAGCTTCCAGGCATGTGCGCGTGGATGCGGGGGTCGCCGAAGGGGACGAGATCACACCGTTTTACGATCCCATGATCGGGAAGCTGATCGTGTGGGATAGTGCGCGTCCGTTGGCGCTGGCGCGCATGCAACGTGCCTTGCAGGCCTGCCAGCTGGTCGGCGTGGAGACGAACGTCGCGTTCCTGGAGGCCCTTGTGACGAACCCCTCCTTCGTGGAGGGCAGGTTTGACACAGGCCTGATCGAGCGCGAGAAGGACCGGCTGCTGGCACCGAACGAGACGGTGCCGGACGTGGCTTGTGTGCTGGCGGCGCTTGCTGTTGTGCTGCGAGAGCAGGAAGACGGAGCGCAGGGGAATCGTTCGCCGTGGACGATCCTTGATGGCTGGCGCATGGGCGGCCGGGTGCAGCGTACGCTGCAGTTTTTGAGCGGTGACAAGCTGTGCAGCTTGGCGATCGCGTATGGAGCCAGCGAGTACCGCGTGCGGATTGGCGATCGGGAGTACGCGGCTGCCGGGACACTTCGCGATAAAGAACTCGCGGCTACGATCGACGGGCTGCGAACGCAGGCCACGGTGGTGGAAGCGGCCGGTGTGTGGCACGTGTTCTTCGGGGGGCGGCGCTGGCCGCTGCGGCGCGTGGATCCGCTTGCCTCGCGGGCGAACGACAGCGCGCAGGAGGGCAGCCTGCTGGCGCCCATACCGGGGCGCGTCACCATGCTGCTGGTCCAGCCCGGCGAGCGCGTGGCCAAGGGAACACCCTTGATGGTGCTGGAGGCGATGAAGATGGAGTACACCATTGCAGCCCCTGCCGCGGGGAGCGTGCGGGTGTTCGCCTTTGGCGTGGGCGACCAGGTGCCGGAGGGCAAGCAACTTCTCGAGTTCGAGCGTGACGCCAGATGAGCGCGGCTGAGTCTGTGCGCCTGGTGGAGGTGGGGCCGAGAGACGGCCTGCAGAACCAGCCGCAACAGGTGCCCACGGCAGTCAAGATCGAGTTAATTGAGCGGTTGGCTGCGGCGGGCTTACGTTCTATTGAAGCAACGGCGTTTGTTTCACCAAGGTGGGTTCCCCAAATGGCGGATCACACCGAGGTGATGCGGGGCATCAGGCGCGCACCAGGTGTAACGTACTCTGCGCTGACGCCAAATCTCAAGGGCCTGAAAGCGGCTCTAGAGGACGGGGTCAGCGAGGTCGCGGTCTTCGCTGCCGCCTCGGAGACCTTTTCGCAACGGAACACAAACTGCTCGATCGACGAGAGTCTCGAGCGGTTCGCCCCGGTGATGAGCGCGGCGCGCGAAGCGGGTGTTCGTGTGCGTGGGTATGTCTCCTGTGCGCTCGGCTGTCCGTATGAAGGGGCGGTCGCCGCGAGCGCGGTTGCCGATGTGGCACGAAGGCTCTACGCGAGCGGCTGCTATGAGATTTCGTTAGGTGACACGATTGGGGTGGGTACGCCCAGGACGACGGAGAGTATCTTGCGCGCGGTCGCGGAGGCGGTACCTGTGACTCAGCTGGCAGGGCACTTTCACGATACGTACGGGCAGGCGCTGGTGAACGTGTACGCCGCGTTGAGGATGGGTGTGCGGGTGTTCGACGCTTCGGTAGCAGGCCTGGGAGGCTGTCCGTACGCGCCGGGGGCGTCAGGGAACGTCGCCACGGAAGATCTGCTGTATCTGCTGAATGGTCTGGGCTTTGAGACCGGCGTCGACCTGCAGAAGCTGATCGCCGCGGGTGCCTTCATCTGCGGGCATCTGGGGATCGAGAGCCAATCGCGGGTGGCACGCGCGCTTGGTTCTGCCGAGCGCTCGTAAGAAGCAGCGCACGGCTTCAGGCTGCTTTCATCCGAAGAGGATCGCGGGTTCAGTTTTGCTGCGAAGCTCGGAGAGATCGACGCCGGGTGCGGTCTCCACAAGCCTTAGGCCTTCGGGAACGATGTCCAGAACGCAAAGGTCGGTGATGATGCGATCGATCACAGCGGCGCCCGTAAGCGGCAAGGTGCATCGGCGCAGGATCTTGTGTTCGCCGGCTTTGGAGGTGTGTTCCATCAGCACGACGAGCCGGCGTACGCCTGCCACCAAGTCCATCGCGCCACCCATGCCTTTGACCATCTTGCCGGGGATGGTCCAGTTGGCGAGATCCCCACGCTCGGAGACCTGCATGGCACCCAGGATCGCGAGATCGATGTGCCCGCCGCGGATCATGGCAAACGAGTCGGCGCTGGAGAAGAAACTCGCGCCCGGAAGCGCGGTGACGGTCTCCTTGCCCGCGTTGATGAGGTCGGAGTCAATTTCATCTTCAAGCGGGTACGGGCCGATGCCGAGCAAACCATTTTCGGATTGCAAGGTGACATGGAGATCGGCGGGGATGTAGTTCGCCACAAGGGTCGGAATGCCGATGCCGAGGTTGACGTAGCTGCCGGGCTGCAACTCCTGCGCGGCCCGTTGCGCCATCTGCTGACGAGACCATGCCATGATTACGCCTTCCGAAGCGTTCGCCGTTCGATGCGTTTCTCAGGCGAGGGCTGGTGCACGATGCGTTGGACGAAGATGCCGGGCGTGTGGATCTCGTCGGGATCCAGGTCTCCGGCCTCGACGAGGCTCTCTGCTTCGGCGACGGTGATGCGACCGCAGGTGGCGGCCATCGGATTGAAATTTCTCGCTGTTTTTCGGTAGACAAGGGGGCCTACGGTGTCAGCTTTCCACGCCTTTACCAAAGAGACGTCCGCGTGGATCGCGCGTTCGAGCAGATGAGGAACGCCGTCGAAGTCGCGTGTCTCCTTGCCCTCTGCGACCGCCGTGCCGACGCCCGTCGGCGTATAGAACGCGGGAATACCGGCGCCCCCGGCGCGCAGACGTTCCGCGAGTGTGCCTTGTGGACAGAACTCCACCTCAAGTTCGCCGCTGAGGAACTGACGTTCGAACTCGCTGTTCTCGCCGACATAGCTGGAGATCATCTTGCGAATCTGACGTGTGTGCAGCAGCAGACCCAGACCCCAATCGTCGACGCCGGCGTTGTTGCTGGCCACGGTGAGCTGCCGGCTTCCGCTGTCGCGAAGCGCGAGGATGAGGGTCTCCGGAATGCCACAAAGCCCGAAGCCGCCCACCGCCAGCGTGATGCCGTCGCGGAGGATGCCCGCAAGCGCAGCGTTCGCGTTGGGGTAGAGCTTGTTCACCGTGCACTCCTCTGCGATGGTCGTTGTCCCAGATTACCGGGGCGGCATGCGTAGGGCGCCATCCAGCCGAATGACCACGCCGTTGAGCATGGTGAGTTCGCAGATGGTCGCAACGAGTTGGGCATATTCTTCGGGCCTGCCGAGGCGCGCGGGAAACGGCACGGATTGCGCAAGCGAGTCCTGCACCTCTTTGGAGAAGCCGGCCATCATGGGGGTCATAAAGATGCCGGGCGCGATCGTAACAACCCGGATGCCGCTGCGGGCAAGTTCGCGCGCTGCGGGCAAGGTGAGGCCGATGACGCCGGCCTTGGAGGCAGCATAGGCAGCCTGCCCGATCTGGCCCTCATAGGCGGCGATTGAGGCGGTGTTGATGATGACGCCGCGTTCGCCATCGGCCGACGGCTCGTTCCGCGCCATCGCCGCGGCCGCGAGACGAAGCATGTTGAAGGTGCCGATCAGATTGATGGAGACAACGCGTGTAAAGCTCTGGAGCGCATGGGGGCCGGCCTTGCCCACGATGCGTTCGCTGGGCGCGATGCCCGCGCAGTTCACCAGACCGTGGAGGGCGCCGAAGCTCTTCTGCGCGGCGTCTACAGCACTCTGGCCCTGCTCTTCGTTGGTTACGTCGGTTGCGATGAAGATTGCTCGGTCGCCAAGCTTTTCCGCCATCTCGGCACCGGCGGGACTGACGTCTGCGAGCACGACGTTGCCGCTCTGTGCCACGATCATCTCGGCCGTGGCGGCGCCCAGCCCTGAGGCGGCTCCGGTGATGAGAAAGGTCTTGTGTTCGATGTGCATAGGAGGCGAGCGTTAGGTTGGCTTGTTGTCCGCGAACGGAAGAGCGTGGCGCGCAATGATCACGCGCATGATCTCGTTGGTGCCTTCGAGAATACGATGTACACGAAGATCGCGAACGAGCTTCTCAACGCCGTAATCCGAGAGATAGCCGTAGCCGCCGAGAAGCTGCAGGGCTTCGTCGGCAACGTGAAAGCATGCGTCGGTAACGTATCTCTTCGCCATGGCACAGAGCGAGGTCGCGTTCGGCTGCCCGGTCTCTAGCGCCATGGCGGCCCGCCAAAGGATGCTGCGGGACACCTCGAGCTCGGTGGCCATGTCCGCGAGACGAAACTGCAACGCCTGGAAATCGGCGAGATGTTTGCCGAAGGCCTGACGCTCGGTGAGGTAGCCGCGTGCCTTCTCATACGCGGCGGTGGCGCCGCCCAGCGAGCAGGCGGCGATGTTCAGCCTCCCGCCGTCGAGCGCCGCCATCGCAATCTTGAAGCCGGAGCCCTCCGTGCCGAGCAGATGGGTCGCAGGCACAAAGACGTCCTCCAGGATGACCTGTCGCGTGGGCTGGGCACGCCATCCCATCTTTTTCTCGCAGGGACCGAAGGAGACGCCTGGCGCGGTCTTCTCCACGAGAAATGCGGAGATGCCGCGAGCGCCCTTTCTCCCTGTGCGCGCCCACACGATGTAGAGATCGGCGGCGCCGGCGCCGGAGATGAACTGTTTCACGCCATTCAGGCGATACCCGTCGCCGTGTGGTTCGGCCCGCGTCGACAGCGCTGCGGCATCGGATCCGGCAGACGGTTCGGAGAGGCAGTACGCGCCGAGCAGATCGAACCGGCAGAGGCGTGGCAGCCATCTGCTTCGCTGGGCTTGTGTGCCGAAGCGATCAAGGATCAAGGCTACCATGTTGTGCACCGTGAAGTAGGCCGCAAGGCAAGGGCACGCCGTTGCAAGACCGTCGAAGAGGAGCACAGCATCCAGCCGATTGAGCCCGCTGCCCCCGACATCCTCAGCGACGCAGATGCCGCCCAGCCCCAGCGGCGCCGCGTCGCGAAAGAGATCCAGTGGAAAATGACTGTCCTGATCCCAGGTGAGAGCATGCGGCGCGATCCGCTCCTGCGCGAACGAGAGCGCAAGATCCTGAATGGCTCGCTGCTCCGCGGTCAGGCCGAACTGTTCTGACGCTTGCAGGTTCACAGAAATCGCGGGTTCTTCGTAGGTGGTGTTCATATGCTTTCCGGTCGCGCTGGGGGCATCCATAGATCGATAAAGTGGTGGACCGGCATCGCCTCCAGGGCAGTTTGATCCGAACAGGCGTCGATGATCTGCTGCTGCTGCGCAGGAGGGAAGCGGCGCGACAGGTTCTTGGCAAACTTCGCCTGCAGCAACGGGATTCCCTCGGCGCGACGGCGCTTGTGCCCCAGGGGAAACTCGACGGCATGCTCAAGGGTGAGGCCATCGTTGAATTCAATGTGCAAAGCGTTCGCGATGGAGCGCTTCTCCGGATCGGAGTAGTCCGTCGTGAACTGCGGCTCTTCCACGCAGCGTATGCGAGCGCGGAGAGCATCGATGCGTCGGTCTGCGGCGATATGGTCTTCATAATCGGCTGCTGCGAGGCGGCCGAAGAGCAGCGGAACGGCAACCATGTACTGAATGCAGTGGTCGCGGTCGGCCGGGTTGCGCAGTGGTCCTTGCTTGTCGATGATGCGCAGGCAGGCCTCGTGCGTTCGGATGAGGATGCTTTCGATGTCGTCTGCCGTCTTCCCCGTCGCAAGCATCCGGCTGTGGAGGACGAAGGCCGCTTCGATCGCTGTCTGCGCGTGGAACTCGGCGGGGTAGCTGACCTTGAAGAGCACGTTTTCCATCACATAGGAACCGAAGGGCCGCTGAAAGCGAAGCTCCTTGCCGCCGAAGGAGACGTCGTAGAAGCCCCAGGTCTTTGCCGTGAGCGCAGAAGGGTAGCTGGGCTCGCCGGTCTGCGCGATGAGGGCGAGACGCACAGCGCGGCTGGTGGCATCGCCGGCGGCCCAGCTCTTGCGCGGGCCGACGTTGGGGGCGTGACGATAGGTGCGCAGGCTCTGGCCATCGAGCCAGGCCAGGGAGAGGGCCGCGATGACCTGGTCGTAGCTGAGGTTCAGCATACGACTGATCACGGCAGTGGACGCGATCTTCACGAGAATGACATGGTCAAGGCCCACGCGATTGAACGAGTTCTCGAGTGCGAGACAGCCCTGGATCTCGTGCGCCTTGATCGCCGCCGTGAGCACCTGACGCATCGTGAGCGGCTTGCGGCCTGCGGCCACGGCGGTACGTGACAGCCAGTCGGCGACGGCGAGAATGCCGCCCAGACTGTCCGAGGGATGGCCCCACTCTGCCGCGAGCCAGGTGTCGTTGAAGTCGAGCCAGCGGATCATGGCGCCGAGATTGAACGCGGCCTGGATCGGATCGAGTTGGAACGCGGTGCCGGGCACTCTGGCGCCGTTCGGCACGAAGGTACCCGGAACCACGGGGCCGAGAAGCCGCGTGCAGGCGGGATACTCCAGCGCCTCCAGTGCGCACCCGAGGCTGTCCATCAGGCAGTAGCGTGCGGTGCTATAGGCGAGATCGCTGGTGATCTCGTATTGAAAGACGAAGTCGGCGATGTCGGTGAGGACCCGATCGGGCGCGGTCTTCTGCGCAGCAACGCTTTCGGACAAAGTGGGCTCCGTGATGTGCACGTCCATCAGCGTCGCTCCTCGAGAGGCACAAAGGCGATGTCCTCCGGACCGGTGTAGGTCGCCGAGGGCCGAATGATCTTGCCGTCTTCGCGCTGCTCAAGCACGTGTGCCGCCCAGCCGGAGGTGCGCGCGATGACGAACAGCGGCGTGAAGAGCAGCGTAGGCACGCCAAGCAGGTGGTAGGCGACCGCGCTGAACCAGTCAAGGTTGGGAAACATGTGTTTGGTCTCCCACATCACGCTCTCGATGCGCTCCGCGATGCGGTAGAGCCTCATGTCAGCGGCGGCGGTCGCGAGGCCGTCGGCGACCTGCTTGATGAGATTGCTCCTTGGATCGCTGACCGTATAGACCGGGTGTCCGAAGCCGATGATGACCTCGCGGGCTGCGATGCGGCGGCGGATGTCGGCCTCGGCTTCGTCGGGTGTGCCGTAGCGGTTCTGGATCTCGAGCGCCACCTCGTTGGCGCCGCCGTGCTTGGGTCCTTTCAGCGCGCCGATGGCGCCGGTGATGGCGGAAAACAGATCGGAGCCGGTGCCGGCGATGACGCGGGCCGTAAAGGTGGAGGCGTTGAACTCGTGCTCGGCGTAGAGGATCAGCGAGATCTGCATCGCCCGGATCGCCTGCTGGCTGGGCGGCACGCCGTGCAGCAGATGGAGAAAGTGCGCGGCGATGGAGGTGTCGTCTGTTTCCAAGGGAATGCGTCTGCCGCTGTGCGCGAAGTGATGCCAATAGAGCAGCGCAGGGCCGAGCGAGGCGAGCAGTTTGTCCGCGATCCCGCGCGCTTCGGCGGGCGTCCGTTCCTCGCCTTCGAGCTGCAGGCAGCCCAGCACGGAGACATAGGTGCGCAGTACGTTCATCGGGTGCGTGATTGCCGGCAGCAGTTCGAGCGCGGCCAACGCGGGTGGCGGAACGCCACGCAGGGATCGAAGCTTCTGCGTGTAGGCGTCGAGTTCCGGCTGCGTGGGCAGCTTGCCGTACACGAGCAGATAAGCCACCTCTTCGAAGGTGCAATGAGTCGCAAGGTCGGCGATGTCATAGCCGCGGTAGTGAAGATCGTTGCCGCTGCGTCCGACGGTGCAGAGCGCCGTGTTGCCGGCCGGCGTGCCGGAGAGCGCGACTGATTTTTTGGGCTTGAACGCCGGGGCCGGTTGTTCAGGCGATGGGCTGGCCATCGGTCCTCCGAAAGGCGAAGTGCGAAGAGCGGAACGCGTAGAAAACGGCTCGTGTCATGAAGATTCCTTTGTGCGAGCGAAGAGTTCGTCGAGCTTCTGCTCGTAGGCGTGGTAGTCGAGAAAGCGGTAGAGTTCGGCGCGGGTCTGCATGCTGTCCACGACGCTCTGTTGCGTACCCTCGCTGCGGATGGCCTGGTAGACCTTGAGCGCGGCGGCGTTCATGGCGCGGTAGGCGGAGCAGCAGAAGAGCACCATGTCGACCCCGGCGCCGGCGAGTTCTTCGGTGGTGTAAAGCGGGGTGTGACCAAACTCGGTGATGTTGGCGAGGATGGGAACGTTGGTCGCTCTCCTGAACTCGCGATACTGCGAAAGCTCGGTGACGGCTTCGGCGAAGATCATGTCTGCGCCTGCCTCGACGTAAGCGGCGGCGCGGTCCAGCGCGGCCGTCAGTCCTTCGCTCGCGAGTGCATCGGTGCGAGCCATGAGGATGAAGGAGGGATCGGTGCGCGCGTCCACTGCGGCGTGGATTCGATCCACCATCTCCTGCGTGGGGACGAGCTCTTTGCCGGGGCGGTGCCCACAGCGTTTGGCCCCGACCTGGTCTTCCAGATGCACCGCCGCCGCACCGGCCTTGCCCATGGAGCGGATGGTGCGGGCGATGTTGAAGGCGCTGCCCCAGCCGGTGTCGATGTCGACGAGCAGAGGCAAGGTGCTGACCTCGGTAATGCGGCGCACATCGATGAGCACGTCGTCCATGGTGCTGATCCCGAGGTCGGGCATGCCGAGCGAGTTTGCGGCCACACCGCCGCCAGAAAGATACAGCGCGTGGAAGCCGGTCGCTTCAGCCATCTTTGCGGTGTACGCGTTGATCGCACCGACGATCTGAAGCGGGGACTCTTGCTGCAGCGCCTGGCGGAAGCGGAGGCCGGGTGAGGTGAGGTTCGTGGGTATCAACGAGGGCCTCCGGGCTGCCACTTCTTGCGGGCGGGCGGTGCGATGGGCGCGACAGGCTCAGCTTCTGCGGGCGGCGACTGTGGCGTGTCTTCTGTGGAGGAGACGGCTGCGGGAGCTGCTTCCGCGGGAGTGGTCGATGGCTGTTTAGGCGTCCACTTTTTCCGCTCCGGCTTTGCGACGATCTGCTCCTGAGGTGCTGCCACGAGGGGTTCTGAGATGGCTTCGACGAACACAGGGTTCGAGGCAGGAGCCATGGCAGCGGAGATCACCGCTGTTTGCGGCTGCTTTGAGATGGCCTTCTCTTCTGAAGCGAGCGGAGCGGAGGGCAGCGGTATGGGCGTGAGGGTTGCGGCGGGGTCGATGCCTTTGGCTCGCTGCACGCCCTCCCACAGCAGTTCGGCGATGTCCTTGATCGCGATGCTGTCGCCGGTGCTGGCAGAGGGTGTGCTTTGCAGCATGCTCTTGCAGAACGGGCAGCCGACCGCCAGCACCTTGTCCTGCCTGTGAGCGCTGAGCGTTCGCTGAACCTCGCGGAAACGATTCTCGGAGACACGCTCCGTGCCCGGCTCTTCTTCCTTCCAGAACTGTGCGCCGCCGGCGCCACAGCAGAAGGCGTTGCTCTTTGTGCGGCCGAGTTCGACATAGTCGTTGGTCAGCACCTTGAGCACCGCGCGGGGATCCTCATAGGTGCCGCGATGGCGGCCAAGGTAGCAGGGATCATGGAAGGTGATCGCGGTATCCGCAGCCGAGGCCGTGAGCTTGCCTTCCTCCAGCATGGAGGCAAGATACTCCGTGTGGTGCATCACGGTGAAGTGGCCGCCGAGTTGCGGATACTCCTTGCCGATGATGTTCACGCAGTGCGGGCAGCTTGCGAGAACCAGCTTGGGATGGGCTCTTTGCAGCGTTCCAATCGCTTCTGTGGCGAGCTCCTGATAAAGGAGCTCATTGCCCGCGCGCCGCGCGGTGTCGCCGGTACAGCACTCCTGCTTGCCGAGCACGGCAAAGTTCACCCTCGCCTCAGTGAGCAGCTGGACGACGGCGCGCGCGGTCTTCTGCGCTGAGGAATCGTAGCTGGCGGCGCACCCGACCCAGTAGAGGACGTCGGGATCGGGCACCTCTTCGATCGTCGGCACGGTGAGCGACTCGGCCCAGGCCATACGCTTGTCGCGCGCGAGAGCCCATGGGTTGCGGGAGCGCTCCATGCCGCGGAAGGCGCCTTGCAACTGCGAGGGGAACTCGCCTTGCAGCAGCACCATGTTGCGCCGGATGTCGATGATGTCGAGCATCTGCTCGTCCTGCGTGGGGCAGACCTCCATGCAGGCGCCGCAGGTGGTGCAGGCCCACACGGCTTCTGGCGAAATGATGGCTTTGAGCAGCGCGGGACCGCGGTCGGCGCCGCGCTCGAACGCGCTCTTGCCGGTGAGGGACAGAGCACCGACCTCGCCGGCAACGGCGTTCAGCGCCATGCGCTTGTTGATCTCCAGCGCAGCGGGGCTCAGGGCCTTGCCTGTTTGCGAGGCGGGGCAGACGTCCTGACAGCGATTGCACTGAATACAGGCGTAGGCGTCGAGCAGACGCGGCCACGAGAGATCTGCCAGATGCGCGGCCCCGATCTGCGGCTCCGCGGCTTCCAGATCGATCTGCACCGGAGGCAGCTCGCCGCTCCCTGCGTCGCGCCGCAGCCCATACTTCAGCGGCGCCATAAAAAGGTGCAGATGCTTGCTGTAGGGAAAGTACAACAGAAACAGCAGCACGCTGCCGAGCGCTCCCCAATAGCCGACGATGCGCCAGGCGAGCGCGTCGTGCGGAGTGAACAGGTGCGCGAGCAGGTTAGAAAGCGGCTGACCGGAAGTGGCGCCCTCCATCGCGAGCCGGGCGGCGTTGCCGAGGACGCGGCTGCTGACATGCACCAGGATAAAGGCCGAGACGATCACCGAATCGCGTTGCAGATAGCCGTTGCGGACCTGTGGGTGAAGCAAGGTCTTCGCGTTGAACGAGAAGTCGCGCCGGGACTTGAGCGCAAAGCGGCGCAGCACAAAGGCGATCACGCCGACGATCGCGAGCAGGCTGAAGAGGTCCGTGACGAAACCGTAGAGCGCAAGCAGGGGTGCAGAGCCGAGGGAGCGGAGAGTGACATAGCCGTCGACGGCGTCGATGAGGTTGACGACGAGGTACAGCACGAAGGCGTAGAAGATGAACGAGTGAAAGACGCTGAGCACGAGGCGCTTGCGGAAGACGCGCGCCTGCGTGAGCGTGGTAGCGAGGGCGTACCACACGCGTCGGGCCGGGTGGTCGGCGCGACGATCGGCGTCTTCGCGGCCACGCGCGATCCGAAGGTAAAGACGATAGAAGCCGCGCGCGCCCAGCGTGAGCATCAACAGCGCAAAGAGCGCAAACGCAATACGCTGGCTCAGCGGGAGCAAGGGAAGCTCCTACGTTGCGTGTCCGCAGAGGCACCGAGGCGCAGCAGCATCAGGCCGAACGAACCTTGCGAAGCTCTTCAAGGAGCTCGGGCACAATGCGGTGCACATCGCCTACCAGGCCATAGTCTGCCGCTTTGAAGATGGGCGCGTCGGCGTCCTTGTTGATGGCAATCACGAGCTTGCTTTTGTTCATGCCCGAGAGGTGCTGCGTGGCGCCGGAGATGCCCACGGCAAGATACACGTGCGGCTGGACCGTCTTGCCCGTCTGCCCGACCTGCTCGACGTAGGGACGCCAACCGGCATCGACGACGGCTCGGGTGGCGCCGACCGCCGCGCCCAGGGCTTCCGCCAACGGGACAACGAGCGTCTCGAAGGCCTCGGCGTTGCCCAGGCCGCGGCCGCCCGCGACCACGACCTCCGCCTCCGTGAGGGAGACCTTCAGCGACTGCTCTGAACGTTCGTCGGAATATTCAACGCGGCTTGGTTCGATGTCGATCTCCAGATCGAACTGTTCCCCTGGCGCGGCGCGCGCTTCTGCCTGCGGAAAGGCGCCTGGTTTGACGGTGGCGACGATGGTTGGGGCCTCGGCGGTGACGGTCTCGGTGGCGCGGGCGAGAAAGCTGTAGCGCGTCGCTGTGAGGGCGTCCCCCTCCCGCCTGAGCGTGGTCACATCTTCGAGCAGAGGCGCGTTCAGCCGGACGGCGACGCGGGGGCTGTACTCACGACCGCTGCGGCTGCCCGCGATGAGCACCAGCCGCGCACTCCCCTCCGAGGCAACGAAAGCCACAGCCTGGCTCCAGATCTCGGGGCGAAAAGTGGCAAAACTGAGGTGGTCGGCGACCAGGACCTGATCGGCAACGCGCGAGGCTTCGGCTGCGACGTCGTTCAAGGCTTGCCCGAGCAGCAGAAGCGCCACGGGATCTTCGCCGGCGATCTCACGTGCGGCGGACACCAGCTCGTAGGTGGATTTTGCGAGGTGGCCCGCTGCGTGGGCGCCCACAACAAGGATCATGCGAGCACCTCGATCTCTGTGCGCAGGACCTCGGCGATCCTGGCTACGGCAGCGGAGGCGTCCTCTTCGACGCGCG
This sequence comes from uncultured Acidobacteriaceae bacterium, assembly GCA_964248055.1. Taxonomy (GTDB): domain Bacteria; phylum Acidobacteriota; class Terriglobia; order Terriglobales; family Acidobacteriaceae; genus Granulicella. Next base: position 19,078 of record CAXTWN010000031.1, read on the forward strand.
TGATCTCGCGTAGACGGGCACGGGGCTGCAACTCCACCCTGAGCGTCTTCACCAACGGTGCAACGGCATACTGCTCCAGAGAGTCGGTGCGCAGTTCCTTCTTGCGGGCCTTCATGATGTTGGGCAGCGTGGGGAAGCGAGGCTCGTTGAGCCCCTGTTGCGTGGTGACGATTGCCGGCAAGGAGAGCCGAAAGGCTTCGCTGCCGTCATCGGTGTCGTGCCGCCCGGAGAGCTGTTCGCCGGCGAGGGAGAGCTGTGTGGTCCAGGTAAGCTGGGGCCAGCCGAGGCGCTCGGCGACCGCGCCACCCAGCGCTTCGCTGTCCCAGTCAGATTGCCGGCCGCCGCAGAAGATCAGCTGCACGGCTTCGGCTGTGGCGATGGTGGCGACCACGCGGCTGAGCGCGATGGGATCGAGGGCAGGAGTGGACTTCACGTGAATGGCACGGTCCGCGCCCAGCGCAAGCGCGGCGCGCAGCGTCTCCTCGTTCTTCGGCGGTCCCACCGCGACCGCGATCACCTCGATGTCCGTGCCGGCCTCGCGCAGGCGCAGCGCCTGCTCCACGCCGTACTCGTCCATGGTGTCCATGATGAGCTGTGTTGCGGCCAGGTCGATCGCGTCGTCCAAGATGCGAAGCCCGCTCTCCGCATCCGGAACCTGGCGAACCAGGGCAAGAATCTTCATGCGTCCTCTTTCGTCCTCACCGAAGATGCGGGTTGCGAAAGACGGCTGTCAACGGTTGCCGGCAGCGCGTGTTCAGGCAATCACAGCCAGGTGCCTGGGTGGACAAGCGCACGCTTCGCCTCTTAGTGTTCGGAGCGGAGATGGCCGCGTGCTTTCCCCGGCAGACAGGGGCATTCACCAGAGTCGGAGCGGCGCTGGCAAGGTTGCCTTTGCGAAAGCGAGGGCCGCCCATGAGGAGTCTATGACAGAGATTGCGATTGTGAGTGCGGTGCGCACGCCGGTGGGCAAGTTTCAGGGCGGGCTGAGCGAGTTGAGCGCCGTGGAACTCGGGGCGCTGGTGGTGCGGGAGGCCGTGCGACGCGCCGGCGTCCCTCCGGAGTCAGTAGACGAGTGCATCATGGGCTGCGTGCTGCCGGCCGGCCTGGGACAGAACCCCGCCCGGCAGGCGGCGCTGCGCGGCGGGCTCGCGGATACCGTGGCGGCGCTGACTATCAACATGGTCTGCGGCAGCGGGTTGAAGGCCGTCGCGCTGGGCGCGCAGAGCATCCTGACTGGCGCCGCGGAGGTCGTGGTCGCCGGTGGCATGGAGTCGATGAGCAATGCGCCGTACCTGCTGCCCCAGGCGCGCAAAGGGTACCGCATGGGCCACGGCGCGGTGGTCGATTCCATGGTGAAAGACGGGCTCTGGTGCGCCTGCGACGATCAGCACATGGGGATGACCGGCGAGTTAGTGGCCGAGAAGCACTCAATCACCCGCGAGCACCAGGACGCGTACGCGCTTGAAAGCCACAGGCGCGCGGCGGCGGCGTGGAAAGAGGGCCGCTTCGCTGCCGAGGTCGTGCCTGTCACGTTGCCGGCGAAGAAAAAAGGCGCACCGGCGGTGACGGTGAACAGCGATGAGACCGTGCGCACCGACGCCTCGCTCGATGCACTGGGTCAGCTGCGAGCTGCGTTCAAGCAGGGCGGCACGGTGACCGCGGGGAACGCTCCGGGAGTAAACGATGCGGCGGCCGCGGTGGTGCTGATGTCAGGAGAACGGGCCAGGGAGATGGGTCTCGAGCCGATGGCCGTGATCCGCGCTCAGGCCACCAGCGGCGTCGCGCCCCGGTGGGTGATGCTGGCCCCGGTCACCGGCGTGCAGCGCGTGCTGGCACGGGCGAGATGGCGCATCGAAGAGGTCGACCTGTTTGAGCTCAACGAGGCGTTTGCCGTGCAGGCGTTGGGGGTCACCAAGGAACTGGGCATCGGGACCGACAAGGTGAACGTGAACGGCGGCGCTGTGGCGATCGGGCACCCCATCGGCGCGAGCGGCGCCCGGGTGCTGGTTACACTGTTGCACGAGATGGTGCGGCGAAAGGCGCGCAAGGGGGTGGCGGCGCTTTGCCTCGGCGGCGGGAACTCGGTCGCGATGGCGCTGGAACGGCCCTGAAGCGTGGGTTGGGGTACGGTTGTCGGCAGATTGGGCGGGGGTAGAGAAGTGCTTTGGATTGTGCGCGAAGTGTGCCGCGCCCAGCGGAGATGCGGGGGTCTCTCCACTGCGCAGACGGTGAAACTGTCTGCTCCGGTCGAGATGACACGTCGTGGGTAGAACGGCTCCGCCGTGTGGGTAATGGGACCGCTTGTGAAAGAAAACAGGGTACGCCATGTATCGGCTTCGGGCGGCTATCTGCCTTGCCATTGCGCGGGGCGCTTTTCAAGGAAGGCTGTGAGTCCCTCGGTCTTGTCGGCGGTTTGGCAGAGTGCCGTGAAGATGTCGGTCTCGGTCCGGAAGCCCTCCTGCTCCGGCTGGTTGCCAATCTGCTGCACCGCATCGAGGATGCCGCGAACCGCCAGTGGCGCCATGCCGGCGATGGTGTGAGCAAGTTCGCGTGCCCTGTCGAGCAGAGCCGCGGCGGGCACGACCTCTTCGACCAGCCCCAACCGCAGGGCCTCGGCGGCGTTCACCGTTTGAGCGACCAGCAGGAGCTTGAGCGCCGCGCCCCGGCCTATCAATCGGATCAGGCGGTGCACGCCGCCGAAGCCGGGGATCAGGCCGAGTCGGAGCTCGGGCAGCCCAAGCTGCGCCGTTTCGCTGGCCAGCCGCAGTGTGCAGGCCAGAGCCAGCTCCAGGCCGCCGCCCAGGGCGACGCCGTTCAGGCACGCGATGACCGGCTTGCGGCACTGTTCGATCCGGAGGAACACGCGCTGGCCATGTTCGGAGACGGCTCGGCCGGAGTCGGCGTCGGTGCGGAGCAGCTCGCGGATGTCCGCGCCGGCGGCAAAGGCGCGATCGCCCGAACCGGTGAGGAGGATCACCCGGACCTCGGGATCCGAGGCGAGCTGGTCAAAGGCCTTCTCGAGATCCTCCAGCATGGCGCCGTTCAGCGCGTTCAGCGCCTTGGGACGGTTCAGGATCAGGGTGGCTACCGCTTCCGAGCGATGGCATTCCAGGGTGGCAAAAGATGTCATGGGGGCGTGTGCGCGCGGGGGAGCGCTCTTCTCGCTGTTAAGGCTACCCCTCAGAAAGTTGAAAGCCAAAAGGCGCGCGTGGGAATGGGCAAAGATTCCTGTTGCGCACTTTGTTGTTTGTTTGTATACATACAACAATGACCTCGCCGGTGGTACTTCGCCTTGACCTTTTGTCCCCCACGCCTGCGTACCGACAGATCGTGGATGGGCTGCGGTTGCTGTTTGTGGGTGGGGAGCTGCGGCCCGGCGACACACTGCCGACGGTACGCAGCCTCGCGCTCGACCTGGGCGTTCACTTCAGCACGGTTGCCGAAGCGTACCGGACGCTGAGCAGTGAGGGCTGGCTGGAGTTGAAGCGGCGCAACGGGGCGACGGTAACGGCGCGGCGAAGTCCGGCTCCGGCGCCCGAGGCGAGGGCGGAGTTTGGGACCAAGCTGCGGCAGCTGATCGCGCAGGTGCGGGCGGAAGGGCTGTCCTCCGGTGCCATCAGCAAGGAACTCGACGTGGTCTCACGCGAGCTGGCTTCTCAGGCGAACTAAGGACGTTGGAACAGGAAAGAAGGAGAGAGCGGTGAAACTTGCAATCGTTGTGCCACTGACCATCTTGCTGGGCGCGTTTTATGGCTGGACCAGCCGCATCAATGGGCTGTTTTTCTTTGGGAGAACCGTTGGCCCCGATCTGCCCCACACCGGGGAGGGCAGGGCGATCACACGCGCGTATCTGCTTGCCATTCTGGCCATCACCGCCGTTGCGGTGCTGACGGGTTGGGGCGGCAGCCATCTTGGGCGCTCGTTTGCCGCGGCCGGTCTGCTGGTGGAGATCGTCGGCTTCAGCTTCGTCTTCGCGAACGCTAATAAGCAGGTGCGGGCGCTGGAGCGGTCCAGTCAAGCGGCGGCAGCGCAGGAGACGGTCGTGCAGGTGAACCTGCTGGAACCGCCCAGCTACTGGATCCCGGGGCTGGGCATGGTCGTGTTGCCGGCCGTGCTTGGCGTCGGGAGCGCCTTGCTCGCGGTTTGGACCTCAGGGCAGGGCGGGGGCTGGAGCGCCCGCTGGCAGGCGTGGAGCGACCAGATCGACGCGCACCGTTGGGACATGCTGCTGGGTATGTGCTGCGGTGTGCTTGCGGCCTCCACGGCACTGTTGTTGGTCTTTCGGTACTCTGCCCGCCTGCGTACGAGCATGGCCCAGTACACGGTGCGCGCCGGCGTTGCCATGGAATGGCTCGGCGTGGGCTGTCTGATGGCGGTGCTGGCGTGCAATGCGGAGGGCCTGACGCTTTCGCGCGCTACCGGCAAATCGGTCATCGTCGCGGTTCTGGGCATCACCTTCGCCCTGATGATCTGGAACCAGAGTCGGTCCAAGCGCTTTGTGCCGCCGTCGGTGGAGATGGGCGCCGATGACCGCTGGCGGTGGGGGCTGTTCTATGTCGACCGCAGCGATCCTGCCCTGTTTGTGCAGAGCCGTTGCGGGGCGGGGTACACGCTGAACTTCGGCAAGGTGCTGGCGTGGCCTATCGCCTTGGCGATGTGGGCGTACTTTGTCGCCATGCTGTTCTTCGCGCCGCATCACTAGCGCCTCGGCGCTTGTCTGCCGCAAACCGGCCCCTTTGTTTTCTCGCTGCACCTACAGGAAAGGTTCTTCATGCAACGATCGATACATTGTTCCCTGCTGTTCTCCGCTTTGGTCTGCGGAGCGGCTCTGCCCGCGGTTTCGCACGCGCAACAGCCACCCCTCATCGACCGCAAGGCATTCTTCGGCGAGGTGCAGATTGCGGGCGCGCAGATCTCCCCCGACGGCCGACAGATCGCCTTTCTCAAGCCGTACAAGGACGTCCGCAACATTTGGGTGAAGAAGGCGGACGAGCCCTTCAGCGCGGCGAAACCGGTGAGCGCGGAGTCGGCGCGGCCCATCGGAGGCTTTTTCTGGTCGCGCGACTCGAAGTACCTGCTGTATGCGCAGGACGCGGGTGGGGACGAGAACTTCAACGTCTATGCCGTCGATCCTTCGCAGCCCGCGGACCCCAAGACCGGTGTGCCGCCCGTCCGTGCGCTGACGAACTTCAAAGGGGTGCGCACCGTGATCTTCGCCGCACCCCGTACGAAGCCGGATGTGCTGTATTTCGGGTTGAACGACCGCGATCCGCAGTATCACGATCTGTATGAACTGCACATCGCCACGGGCGAGAAGACGCTGCTGCGCAAGAACACCGAGCAGATCGCGGGCTGGATCTTCGACAACGACGGCAATCTTCGGGTAGCCGCGAAGGTGACACCCGCCGGAGACACGCAGATTCTGCGCGTGGATCCGAACGGTTTCACGCCGATCTACACCTGCACGGTGCTGGAGAGCTGCGGACCCACAGGGTTTGAGGCCGGGATTAAGCGGCTGTACCTCGAGACCAACAAGGGCGATCTGGAGCTGGCCGAGCTGGCTGG
>CAXTWN010000032.1:0-10528 GCA_964248055.1 uncultured Acidobacteriaceae bacterium
GACGACGCGGCTTGATGGTGATCGCGTTGTCGAGCATGGTCTTGATCTCGTCCCAGGTGAGCTCATGGACGAAGCCGACCTGGTTGGCGTCCATGAAGCACGGATCGCACATCATGTTGCAGCGGTTGGTCAGGTCGATGGTCAGCACCGAGCCGCGGCCGTGGGTGATGGTCGACGTTCCGTGGTTGTGCAGCTTGTCGTCATTGTGGGCGCGGATATCGCGGCCCGGGAACACGTCTTCGAGGTGCTTCATCATCGGCGGATCGATGGACATGACGTCCTCGAAGTGGCCGTGGATGGGGCAGTCCTTAACCATCAGGATCTGGCCGTCGCGCTCGATGATCTGCGCCTTGATCTCGCCGACCTTCTCGTTCAGCAGGATCTCGTGAGGGAGCTTGCCATCGATGATCTGCTGCCGGATCTCCGGGATGCACTTGGGGCAAAGCGAGTCGGTGGTGCGGGGCCAGCCGAGGGGCGGCTTTTCCTTCTGGTAGGACTTCAGGAGCGGCTTATCGCTCCACTTGGGGGTGAAGCTCTTGTTGGGGCTGATGCCGTTGAGCTTGCTGAAGACCGTCCATCCGGCCCGTGCGCCCAGAACGACGCCCTTTTCGAGAACCTTGACTGCTTTTCCCATCGCTGTTGCTTCTCCTGAAGTGGTGGCGCTCTTTGGATGCCGGCGTACGGGCTCCCGGTGCACCGGGTCTGCCCCTTTATGCTCTGTTCCCTGGGTCCCGCGCTGCCTGACAAACACCCGACGCACTGCTGCGCAGGTCTGCCTGTTCCTCTTCAGGCTAGCGGCGTGCGTGGGTGACGTCACCGCTCCTGCAGCGAACGGGGATATGCCGCAGCGAACGGGGATGACATCACCCGAACGGGGGAGTTGGGCGGGTGCAGGGGCAGATCGGAAGCGGGAGGTGTTACCAGTCGGGTTCCGGCCTTCGCCAACGTGCGAAATCAGTGGTTCCGGCTTGGGCGCCCCGGCCTTTGCTGGGCGCCGCGGCCCCTATGGGTGGAGCAGTCCGCGTAAGTACACTGGGCGGATGAGCCGGCTTGGCAGGACGGTGGCGCTGTGCTGCGGGCTGACCGCTGCTGGTAGCCTCGCGGTGCCGCAGGAGCCGACGCCCGGCGCTTCAGCCCAGACCTCCCCGCCGACAACGATCACCGTGCAGTCGCAGCTGGTGCTGGTGCCGACCGAGGTGCGCACCAAGAAGGGCGACACGATCTACGGCCTGGAAGCAAAGGACTTCGTGATTGAGGCGGACGGGGTGCCGCAGCGGGTGCGGCTGGACGACTCCGGCGTGCCGATGCCGCTGTCGCTGGTGGTGATGGTGCAGTGCTCGCGCACGGCCTGGCGCGAGGGACCGAAGATTAAGGGGTTGTCGACGATGGTGGACGCGATCGTGGGCGGTGCGCCGGCCAAGGTGGCCGTCGTCGACTTCGGCACCGCGCCGGAGGTGCTGACCGGGCTGACCGCGGACCCGGACCGCCGCGACCGTGCCTTTGCGAAGCTGCAGCCCTGCGACGACGACGGCGGTGACAGCATCTTCGACGCGGTGTCCTATGGCAACGAGATCCTGGACCACGCGCATGCGTCGGGGCGGCGGGTGATCCTGCTGGTGAGCGAGACGCGCGATCACGGGAGCGAGGAGAAGCCTGCGGCGATCGTGCAGGCGCTGAACCGGTCCAACACCGTGGTGGATGCGGTGGCGTTTTCGCCGGGGCGCGAGGAGATCGCCGAAGACGTGAAGACCGCGGATGGGGCGGAGGGCGGAATCCTCGGGCTGGTGCTGATGGCCGTGCAGGCGCTCCGAAAGAACGCTCCCAAGGAGTTCGCGCGCGAGACCGGTGGCGAGTACATCAACTTCTCGTCGGAGGAGGGCTTCGACCGCGGGCTGAACACGCTGGCCAACCGCATCCACAACGGGTACCAGCTCAGCTTTCAGCCGCACTTTCCGCCGGATTCGCCGAGCGCCGCACCGGGGCTGCACCAGATCACCGTCAAGGTGCCGAAGTACCCGGATGCGGTGCTGGCACACCGGCAGTCGTACTGGTCGGTGCCGCCGGCGCCCTGATCTGGGACGGGTGAGCGCCGGCTCGGACCGGCCGGGGTACCGTCTGCGGCGCGAGTTGTAGGGGCATCCGGGAGGTGGAACGCATATAGTGACCCTGACGGCCTGAAATCCACAAACAGGAGCGAGTGACCGAGACCGCATGGCGCCCTCGATTTTGAAGCAGTTCGTGCAGACCCCGGTGGGAAAACCGCTGCTGAAGGCGGTGCAGCCGGCACTGCACTTCGCGCGCCGTGCGGCGGATCCCGATCTACCTAACGATCAGCAGATCACGCACCTGCGCTACGGCGACCGCACGTTTGCCTTCCGGCACCGTCGCTGGCATGGCGAAGATGGCCTCACCATCCAGCAGTGCTTCACGGAGGCGCAGTATGAGCTGCCGCCGGGGCCGCATGCGGACGCCGTTCAGCGGCTCTACGAGACGATCGTTGCCGCGGGACGCACGCCGCTGATCTTCGATTGCGGGGCGAACATCGGGGCGAGTGTGCTTTGGTTCGCCGCGCGCTACCCGAAAGCCCACATCGTTGGCGTGGAGCCCGCTGCGGAGAACTTCGAGCTGTTAAGTCAAAATACCGTGGATCTCGATGTGGATCTGCGCCAGGCAGCGGTTGCGGCCGAAGATCGTCAGGGCTTTCTGGTCAACAAGTTCGGCGGAAACATGGGCTTTTGCGTCACCGACGACGGCTCCGGCACGCCGATCTCGCTGCTCTCGATCGGAACGCTGCTCCACTCCAAGCCGGACGACCGGTTCACCCCGTTTGTGCTGAAGATCGACATCGAAGGCGGCGAAAAGGCCCTGTTCGAAGGCGATACCGCGGCCCTGGATGCCTTTCCCGTGCTGCTGATCGAACCCCACGACTGGATGTTGCCGGGCGAAGGCACCTCGAAACCGTTCTTCCGCTTTCATGCAGCAACGGGACGCGAGTTCCTGATGAAGCAGGAGACGGTCGCCTCGCTTGCTTTCGATCGGCTGGTGTCTGCTCGCGGGCAGTGAGGCCGGGATCGCAACCACTGGGGCAAGGGGACGCGCACCCACCCAGTCGCAGGCCGCAACCGGGTGGGTGGACTGAAAAGAACCACAGGGGCGCGTAGGAGCGCTGGCTGAGCGTATCCGGGGCGGAACGTCAGCCCTACTTCTTCGGCGGCGCGATGGTGTCCTTGGCGGCCTTGGCGATGCGGAACTTCACCACGGTTTTGGCCTTGATCTTGATCGGCTCGCCGGTCTGCGGGTTGCGGCCGATGCGCGCCTTGCGCTCCGCTTTTACGAGCTTGCCGATGCCGGGCAGTGCGAACTCACCGTTCTTCTTCGTCTCCTTCACCGCCGTCTCGGAGAGGGTGGTGAAGAACAGAGCACTTTGCTTGTTGCTGAGTTCGAGCTTCTCCGCCATGAAGCGGATCAGCTGCGTTTTGGTCATTCCCTTAGCCATTGAGTGTTCTCCTTTGCACGCATGATGGTGATGAATCTGAGCGGCTCCGTTCACAATCCTCGGCGTGCCGAAGACCGGCAACACGGCAAATCGCCAGTGTTTCTTCGGGTGCGGCGTACCGCATCGAGATTCACCTTCCACCCTTGCGCCGCCAAAGTCAACGGCATTCTTGCTGCTTTTTCAGGGTTTTCCGGTGTTTTGTGGGCTGAGTGTATAAAAAGAGGTCCATTTCGGCCCATTCTGGCTGCTCTGCGCGACGCAAGCCCGATTCGCGAGGACGCGGCGCACGGAGCGGCTGAGGATTTGCGCCCCTTGCCTTGGTCTGGCGCGTCGGTGGTTCAGGCGCCTTTCAGGGCAGCCTTGACGCGGGTGCGCTTGTATTCCTGGAGGCTGGCTCTGCCGTCCAGCACGGTACCTTCAAAGGGGGAAGGGAACTGGCGCATGCTGGCCTTGGGCAGCGCGGCCTCCGCGGGGGCGGGAACCACGGCTTCGGGCAGCGCGCTCGCGTCTGCCTCGGTGCGGAAGGAGCGGGGCAGGTCGGTGGGCTTGAACTCGATACCGTCGCGCACCAGCTGGCGAGCGGTACGGGCGAGCAACTCCCGCTTGGCGTTGAGTTTGCCGGCAGAGGCGGCGCGGGCGGCCTCGGTCTCAAAGGTGTCGTACTTCAAGAGATGGGCGAGCTTGCGGTCGAAGAGATCGATCTCCTCGTGAAGGGACTTGAGGTAGTACTTGTCGTGCGCGGGTGCGTTCATTGGGCCTCCGGACTTTTGGGCTGCAGGGAAGACGAGAGGCAGGCAGGGTGCGCGGGAGGAAGTACCTGTTGCGCATGTCTGGCCCTAAAGCAAAAAGGGCAGCGGCTACCGTTTCGGTGACCGCTGCCCTTCTGAGGGGGGTGGTGTCTTAGAGGACCTGGACCTGCTCGGCCTGGAGACCCTTGGGGCCCTTGACCACGTTGAACTGAACCTGCTGGCCTTCCTGGAGCGAACGGAAGCCGTTGCTCTGGATGGCGGTGTGATGGACGAATACGTCCTCACCGTTCGGGCGGCTAAGGAAGCCGAAGCCCTTGGTATCGTTGAACCATTTTACTGTTCCCTGTTCCATACTGATTTCCTTGTAGTGCTGAATGTACCGCTGGACGCAATGTGGTGTTATTTGCCAAGGGTGCAGACAGCCAACTCTTGCAAGAAACCCAGATCGAGAACCTACGATCAGGCTCTAGTGTAGCAGCCTCGTACGGGAAAGCGGTGAACGCGGTTTGTCACACTTTTGTCGTAATTGCCTACGCGGGGCGGATTTCAGGGCACAGACCGGGGATTCGGAGCAGGGACGAGAGCGCGTGGTAGTTCTTGACGGGGGTATCCGCGATTGAAGATGAAATTGAACCTCGTCCTGAGCTGCTTTGTGTTGAGCGCGGTGACCGTCTGTGGACAAACGCTCACCACCGCGCCGTACCAGTGGCGGAACGTTCAGATCGTCGGTGGCGGCTTTGTGGATGGGGTGATCTTTCACCCTTGGGCAAAGGACGTTCGGTATGCGCGGACGGATATGGGCGGCGCCTATCGCTGGGACGCCGGCGCTCGCCGCTGGCAGCCGATGCTGGATTGGATGCCCTACAGGGACCTCAACCTAATGGGCATTGAGTCGATCGCGGTGGACCCGGCCGACGCGAACCGGGTGTACCTGGCGTGCGGGACCTACACAAACCCGCGCACGCCCAACGGAGCGATCTTGCGCTCCGACGATCGCGGCAAGACCTTTCAGCGCACCGACGTGCCGTTCAAGTTCGGCGGCAACGAGGACGGGCGGGGTAACGGCGAGCGTCTGGACGTGGATCCGGGCGACGGGCGCGTGCTGTACCTGGGCACGCGGCACGACGGCCTGTGGCGGTCCGAGGATCGCGGCGTCACGTGGACGCGCGTCACCAGTTTTCCCGACATCGAGGAGGCGGTCCCTCCCATGCCGGCGCCGGTCGCCGGAGAGACCCCCGAACAGCACTATCGCCGCATGCCGGTGCGGGGCGATGGCATCGTCTTCGTCCGGTACGCCCCCGAGCCACGGGAAGCTCGCGGTCATGCTCCCACGCGGACGATTTACGTCGGCGTGTCGCTGATGGGCCGGCCGAATCTCTTCGTCTCCCATGACGCCGGCCAGAGCTGGCAGGCGGTGCCCGGAGCGCCGACCCAATACCGTCCGGAGCGCGCAGCTCTTTCGAGCGATGGGTTCCTCTACGTGGCGTACGGAACGGCTCCGGGGCCCTCGCGCATGGTGAACGGCGGGATTTGGAAGCTGAACACCCACGACGGCTCATGGACCGAGATCACGCCGGACCGTCCCGTTCCGGAGAGCAAGACGTTTGGGTACGCGGGGATCTCGGTGGACGCGCAGCATCCCGGGACGGTGATCGTCAGCTCGTTCGGCCGGCCGCATAACGCCGGCGGCGAGGACATCTTCCGCTCGACCGATGGCGGCGCGCACTGGACGCCGATCTTCGGCAGCGGAGGCCAGTACGACTACAGCCTGGCGCCGTATGTGAAGCCCACGCCGATCCACTGGCTGTTCGACATCGAGATCGATCCGCGTAACCCCGATCACGCGACCTTCACCACAGGGTACGGTGGATGGGAGACCTTCGATCTGACGGCGGCGGACCGCGGGCAGCCGACGCACTGGAGCATCCTGGCGGAGGGTATCGAGGAGACCGTAGGACTCTCGCTGGACAGCCCGGCGAAGGGCGTGGCGCTGATCAGCGGCATCGGGGACTATGGCGGCTTCGAGCACGCGGACCTCGATCGCCCGGCACCGGAGGGAGCCTCCGCACCGCCGCGATTTGGGAACACAACGGCTGTGGTCTCGGCGGCGTTGCGTCCTGAGATCGTGGTGCGTGCCGGGACGAATGCGGAGCACAAACCCGATGCCAACCTGAGCTACTCGAGGGACGGCGGCGCCACATGGCAGGGCAGCGCGAGCACGCCGGCAGCGGGCAGCCGGTCAGGGACGCTGGCGGTGGGCGCCGATGGCACGACCTGGCTGTGGACGCCGGAGCGGAAAGGCACCTACCGCACGCACGATCAAGGGGCGACCTGGACGCCTGCGCAGGGCTTGCCCACGGGGCTGCGGGTGACAGCCGATGCCCTGGATTCGAAGGTGTTCTATGCGCTTTCGCTCGCGGAGCAGAAGGTGTATCGCAGCACGGACAGCGGCGCCAGCTTTGCGCCGATTGCCTTCACCCTGTCCGACGGGCCTGCGGGCCTGGCGATCACCCCGCGAGCCGACGACCGCGGCGGCCAGGATCAGCTGTACACTGCGCCCGGCCGCTCAGGGGAGCTCTGGTTTGCTGCCTTCAACGGCCTGTACCGTGCGACGCTGCAGGGCGCGGCGCAGCCCATCGCCTTCCAGCGTATGCCTGCGGTGGAGGAGATCCATGCCTTTGGCTCCGGCAAGGCGGCTCCGGGCCATTCTGACGCCGCGCTGTATCTGGTAGGGACGGTGCAGAGCCAGCCGGGCATCTTCCGCTCGATCGACAGCGGACAAAGCTGGACGAGGATCAACGACGACGCGCACCAGTGGGGTCTCGTGCTGCAGATCGCAGGCGATCCCAAGCTGTACGGCAGAGTCTATGTGGGCACCCACGGGCGCGGGATCTTCTACGGCGATCCCTTGTGATTGCCGGGTGCGCTGCTTGCCCCTGGTGCAAAGGGATCGACGCCGGGTTTTTGACTGACACCGGGCTTTTGACTGTTGAGCCGGTCGCTTCTTACAATCCGCTGGATCCTGCCATGTCAAAAAGAAGGCGTCACGTGGAAGTGAAGCCTCGATTGAGAGACAAATGATTCCTTCTGCCCGACGTGATCGGTCCACCGCCGCTCCGCGCGAAGTTCAGCCACGCCGGAGCAGCATGAGGAGAGCGTTGTCGTTTGCCCGCCCTGTGCTGCTCCTGGTGCTCGGAGTTTTCGCAATCGGAAGCGCGACGGCGCTTGCGCAGGGAAACAGCTTTGTTCTCGAACGCGACGGCCGAACCATCGTTCTGGAGCCCTACGCGCCCAACATCATGCGCATCACGCTGAGCAAGACGCGGGCGATGGCAACGGCTCCGGCGGGCTACGGCTTCCTCGGAACGGCTTCACGGGCAGGTTGGGCGCAGACACAGGAGGCGGACAAGGAAGAGGTGTTTCGCTCCGCCCGTCTGGTGGTTCGGATCTCGCCGGAGGATCTGCCCGAGTCGCAGCAGCCCAACCGCATGCCGCTGGATGCACTGAACCAGTCGCTGCGCGAGCACTACTTCGGTGGCGGCTCGGGGTACCGGTCGAGCTATGACGCGCTTTCGATCGCGACGCCCGACGGCAAGACGCTCTTGAGTATGCGGAACTGGGCCATGTCTCCCAACCGCCCCGCGGACGCAACGGCGGGCCCGGGCGCGCAACCGCCGGAAGATCCCGGGTACCGCGTCTCGGCCACGTTTGAGTCGCCCGCGGGAGAACACTACTACGGGCTGGGCCAGCAGCAGCAGGGGGCGCTGGATCTGCGCGATCACCAGATTCGCTGCTGGCACGACTACTCGGCCATCGGTGGACAGAATGTGTGTGTTCCGTTCATGGTCTCCAGCCGCGGCTACGGTCTGATCTGGGACAACCCCTCCAGGACCACCATCGACCTGGGCTTCAACCAGCAGAACGTCTGGTCGTCGGAGATTGGCGACCGGGTCTCGTTCTTCATCATCGCAGGCGAGACCACGGACGAGATCTATGGTGGCTATCGCCTGCTCACGGGCACAACGCACCTGTTGCCCAAGCCCACGTACGGCTACATCCAAAGCAAGGCGATCTATCCAACCCAGGAACAGGCGCTGGCGGTGGCCAAAGGCTATCGCGACCGCCAGTTGCCGCTGGATGTGCTGGTGGTCGACTTCCTCAACATGACGCGGCAAGGCGAGATGGACCTGGACCCGGCGCGTTGGCCTGATCCCGCGAGGATGAACGACCAGCTTCATGCCATGGGCGTGAAGACCCTGCTCAGTGTGTGGCCGCACTTCGCTGCGGGCACTCGCTTTTATGACATGCTGCAGGCGAAGGGATGGCTCATTCACACCGCCAGCGGCGCCCCGGACTCCGGCTACTTCAAAGATGTGATCGGCCCCAACCTCGACACGACGAACCCCGAGGCCGCGCGATGGTTCTGGGAGGCCATACGCGACCACTATCTCAAGCCCGATCACTTCGACTACCTCTGGCTGGACGAGACGGAACCCGATATCGATCCCGCCAAGGATTTCTTTTCCATCGGCTCCGGTGCTCGCTTTTACAACGTGTATCCGCTGTTCCACACCGCGTCGGTCTATGACGGTTTTCGGCGCGACTTTGGCGACAGCCGCCGGGTGATGATCCTGGCTCGCGCTGCCTATCTTGGCGCGCAGCGCAATGGAACCGTCTTCTGGTCCAGCGACATTACCGCGACCTGGGACATGCTGAAGCGTTCCATTCCGGCGGGGCTGAACTTTACCGCAACCGGCATGCCGTACTGGGACACGGATATCGCGGGCTTCTTTTCGCCGTCGCTTCCAGCCAACTACCATGCGCAGCACACGCCGCTGATCGACCCTTCCGATGCGCGCGGCAACGTGGATCGTTACGAGGACTACCCGGAGCTGTTCGTGCGCTGGTTTGAGTGGGGCGCCTTTCAACCGGTGATGCGGGCCCATGGCGAACGCATGCACAACGAGGTGTGGTCCTACGGCAAGCAGGCTGAGCCCATCCTCGCGAAGTACCTGCGCCTGCGGTATCAGCTGTTGCCGTACACGTACTCGCTCGCGTACCAGAGCTACCTGACGGGCGCGCCCTACATGCGTGCACTGTTCATGGACTTTCCGAACGACCCCAACGTCACCGACATCCCGGATGAGTACATGTTCGGCCCCGCGTTCCTGGTGGCGCCGATTACAAAGCAAGGCGCGACGCAGCGCAAGGTGTATCTGCCCGCCGGCTGTGACTGGTACAACTACTGGACCAACGAACGAATGAAGGGCGGCCAGACGATCACCGCAGAGGCTCCGATCGATACGCTTCCCTTGTTTGTGCGCGCGGGTTCCATCGTACCGCTTGGGGCTGCAATCGAAAGCACGCAACAGCAGCAGGCTATTGCGTCTGTACGGGTGTACCCGGGAGCAGATGCAAACTTCACCCTCTTTTCAGATGACGGCACAAGTTATGCCTATGAGAAGGGTGTGAGTTCGGTGACGCGACTGCATTGGGATGAGGCGAACGGGCGACTCACGCACAGCGGGGCTGCCGCCTGGAGCGCACCGGACAAGACGCTGGTGCAGGTTGTCGGTCATTGAAGAAAGCAGCACGTTTTCAAAGCGCGAGTGGACGAAAGGAGAAGAACCTGCCGAACTGGACACTGCTGCGCGAATCCTATGCTGCCGGTTCGCCCAACCGGCAAAGAGCCGATCTATGTCGAAGGCTGGAAGGGGTTCTGGGGCTCTCGGCGCCTGAGGCCCGGACCGCCCTGGCGCAGGAGCTGACCACGACCGAGCCTGGACAGATCTACTGGAACCTGGTGGCGGTCGGCCTCGCCGTGCAGCGTGAGGCTGGTCCTGGGCCGCTGCAGGAGGAGATCGCACGCTTCAACCGGCTGCAAGAGCGTCTGGCGCAGAAGACCGAGCCAGGCGAGCCGCAGACCGACCCTCGGCTGGTGATCGCCTGCGATCTGCTTGCGGAGCTTAAAGCAGCAAACCCCACGGTGGATCAGGGGCCCTCGGGAGAAGCCATGGCCAAGAGCAGATTGCAGGCTGCTGCGTCGGCCATCTTTGCACGCATGGAGCCGCTCTACCCGCAAACTCTGCCTGGAACCGTGACAGAAGAATCAATCGCGGGGATCGAGGCGGTCCTTCGCGATGCACGGCAGCTGATCGCCGCGACGGCTGCCGATGCGCCGGGTCTGCCGGGAGTGGTGGAGATGGTTGCCGGCATCCAGCGCATGCTCGCTGGATGTTATCGCCTCGCTGGGCGCCCCGCCGAGGCCCTGACGGCCTTTGCC
>CAXTWN010000032.1:10538-11184 GCA_964248055.1 uncultured Acidobacteriaceae bacterium
TTGCCACTGCGGCCGCAGATTTTGCCGCAAGTGGAAACCAGGCACAAGCATCCCGCTGCAAGGACGAAGCCGCGAAGCTGCAACAGGCGCTTAGCGGCAATCTGGATGCAGCGGCCGCAGTCCCACTTGCTTCGTTGCATAGCGCCCAAAGCGCAGGCGATGCGCTGGATCGCATAGAGGCCCTGATGCAGCTGGCAGATGTGGCGCGTGAGGCGGGGGACAGCTTTGAGACGAACCAAAGGGCAGAGGCTGCCGCGGCTCTGCTATGCGAGCTGGGCTTCCTTGATCCAGGGCAGTGCGGGGCGGAGGCGGCGATGGACTCGTGGATCGGCACCGCGGCCGCGACTCACCAGGGGACAGGGATGTTCGGGCTGCTGTCCAGGGTCGAAGCCTGGTACCACGCCATCGTGAGTAGCCGTCAGATGCTGCTTCTGACCAAGGACCCAGCCACCGCTGCGCAACAGGAGGCGCTGGGGCGCGAGATCGAAAACCTCAACGCGCAGTCGCAACATGAGGCGCAGGCCGCGGAGGGGGACGCGATGGATGCGTTGCGCCGCTACTACCCGGGTGCGAGCCCGGTCGTGGCGGCGCCCCCCCCCGCGCCGCCCCCGGGGGGGGGGGGGGGGCGCAGCCGGGGGGGGGGGGG